>NZ_REFU01000001.1:0-318906 GCF_003688915.1 Rhodococcus sp. SBT000017 | reverse complement strand
TTCCGAAGATCGGGTTCTCCGCCACCACATCGATGTCGTCGCCGGTACCGAGATAGAGCACCAGGTCCGCGGCGAGCATCGAGATGTTCTCGGCCGAGACCGGAACGAAGAAGTTGGTGCCGTCGTCCTGGGCGCGGATCGATTCCGGGACCTCGAAGCCCAGCGAGGTGACGAACGTGCCGCGGGCATCACCGGGCAGATATGCGCCGAATTGGCCGTCGTACGGAAGCACCACTGCGGCAGTCCTACCCGAGAACTCGGGGTGTTCGTTTCGAGCCTGCTCGAGCGCGTCGTCGGTCTGCGCGTTCAACTCTTCGCCGCGGTCGCGTTCACCCATCGCGCGAGCGATGGTGTCGGTGGCCACCTCACGATCGACGGCGTAGGCAGCCGATCCTGCCGGTCGGGCGATAGTCGGCGCGATGCCGCTGAGCCTGTCGTACGTCGCCTCGTCGAAACCCGCATTGAGTCCGGTGATGAGATCCGGTGCCAGAGAGGCGATCAGCTCGAAGTTCGGCTCGGACTCCGAGCCCAGCAGCGTCAGCGGCGCGTCACCGACCAGTTCGTCGGTCCAGGGACCCAGTCCGGTCTCGTAGAACGTGTACCCGGTGTTCCCGACGGGAACGGTACCGAGCGCGATGACGGCATCGGCATCGGACACCCCGAGCGTGACGATGCGGGTCGGCTTCTCGGCGATGGTCGTGCTGCCGTAGATGTGATCGATGACGACCGGGAATGCACCGTCCGCCGACTGAATCGCCGTGTCGCCGGTGTCGGCCGTGGAGCAGGCCGACACGGCCACACCGAGAGCGATCACCGCCACCGCTGCCGTGAGCATTCGGGTCCACCGCACAGTCATCGCATCCGCCTCTACTGGGAAGTAAGTACAGGCAAACCTTAGCTGACCGGTCAGGGCAGTAGACCCTCGCGCGCCTTCTCCACTCCGGCGAGCACCAGAATGAGCATCGTCAACATCGCCTCGTCGTCCAGGCCGTTGGCGGGAAAGGTGTAGCGCAGCAACACATCCGCGAGCTTGTCGTGGGTGTTGACCGAGATCGCGCCGAACTGCGAGTCCGCATTGCGGTCGGCAACCTTCTTGTGCAGAGCAGGCTTCAGCGGCCGGTCCCACGCCAGGACAGCAGTGAGCGAGAGCACCTCGAGTTCGGGCGAGAGTCGAACGGCACGTAGCGAGCACAGAGCACCCGCGTAGTCGAAACCGAGAGAACCTTCCTCGCCGAGTGTGACGGTCGCGAACTGCGAGAGTGCCAATTGGGCACGGGCCTGCAGCGAAAGCCCCTCGTCCGGTGTCCCGTTCGCGTTCTCACTCATATTTGACTCCACCGAATCGACGGTCCCGAGAGGCGTATTCGATACACGCCTCCCACAGATCCCGACGGTCGAAATCCGGGAACAGCTTCTTCTGGAACACGAACTCAGCGTAGGCGGACTGCCACAGCAGGAAGTTCGACGTCCGCTGCTCCCCCGACGGACGCAGGAACAGATCCACGTCGGGCATGTCCGATTCGTCGAGGTACTTGGCGACGGTGGCCTCGGTGATCTTCTCGGGGTTCAGCTTGCCCGCAGCCACCTGTCGCGCGATTTCCCTTGTGGCGTCGGCAATTTCGGCCCGGCCACCGTAGTTGACGCACATCGTCAACGTCATCACGGTGTTGCGTTTCGTCAATTCCTCGGCAACTTCGAGTTCCTTGATGACACTGCCCCACAACCTCGGTCGACGGCCGGCCCAACGAACCCGGACGCCCATCTCGTTCATCTCGTCGCGTCGACGACGAATGACGTCACGGTTGAAGCCCATCAGGAACTTGACCTCGTCGGGACTGCGCTTCCAGTTCTCCGTCGAGAATGCGTACGCGGACAACCACTGCACCCCGATCTCGATGCATCCGCACACGGTGTCCATGAGCACCGCTTCACCCTGCTCGTGCCCCGCGGTGCGCGGCAGACCGCGATCCTGCGCCCAACGGCCGTTGCCGTCCATCACCAGAGCGACGTGGCGAGGAATGAGTTCCGGCTGCAGGATCGGCGGCCGAGCGCCCGACGGATGCGGATCGGGAGGGCGCACTGCCGACTGTTCGTCAGGCCGGGGTTGCGGCTCTCGTCGTCGAATCACGGTCCCCATCCTGCCCGACGGTGTCGGCGAACACGGAGTCAGGTTGCGCCAGCGGCACCTGATGCGGGTGCGAGCGTTCGATGAGCGGAAGTGTGCGCAACTGTCGTTCCAGATGCCATTGCAGATGCGCCGCCACCAGTCCACTGGCCTGCTTGCGGACGGCATCGGAGGTGGTGACGGTGTAGTCCCACTCCCCCCGCTCAAGCGCGACCATCAGATCGAGAACCCCGGTCGACGGCGTCGCCGAGCCCGGCGGTCGGCAATGCACGCACACGGCTCCACCGGCAGCGACATGGAAAGCGCGATGTGGCCCCACCGCTGCGCACCGCGCGCAGTCGGTCAGTGCAGGAGCCCATCCGGCGAAACCCATCGCGCGCAGAAGATACGCGTCGAGCACCAGCTCGGGAGGCCGGACGTGCTGCGCGAGGGCGCGCAGGGCACCGACGGTCAACTGATGCAGCCGCTGGGCGGGTGCATGCTCCTCACCTGCCAGTCGTTCGGCGGTCTCGAGAACCGCGCAACCGGTGGTGTAGCGACCGTAGTCGGCCACGATGTCTCCGCCGAACGCGTCGACCGTGTGCACTTGGGTGACGATATCGAGGTTGCGTCCCGGATAGAGCAGAACGTCGATGTGCGCAAACGGCTCGAGCCGCGCACCGAACTTGGATTTGGTGCGCCGAACCCCTTTGGCAACGGCCCGCACGATCCCGTTCTCCCTGGTCAACAACGTGACGATGCGATCGGCCTCACCCAGCTTGTGCTGGCGCAGGACGACTGCGTTGTCACGGTATGGCCTCACGTGATCCAGTGTCCCACGCGCGCAGCAGCGGTGACCGTTCCCGCGCTGACGAGAAGTCGATACTGTGCAGGCGTGGATTTTCATCGGTCGACTCTCGTTGCCCAGGCCGACGCTCTCGCGTCGGGTCGCATCACCTCGGTACAGGCGGTCGCCGAATCGCTCGATCGGATCGAGAAGAGCCAACCCGTGCTCAATGCGTTCCGACTCGTGCGCCGCGACGCCGCTCTCGCCGAGGCAGCCGAAGCAGATCGGCTGCGCGCCGCAGGCACCACCGCTCCCCTGCTCGGCGTTCCCGTTGCCGTCAAGGACGACGTGGACGTCACCGGGGAACCGACCGCCTTCGGTTGTGCAGGCGACTTTCCACCTGCCACCACGGATTCGGAGGTGGTGCGCAGACTGCGTGCGGCAGGAGCGGTCATCGTCGGGAAGACCAACAGCCCCGAACTCGGCCAGTGGCCGTTCACCGGCGGCACCTTCGGGCACACCCGCAATCCATGGGACCGCGAGCGCACTCCCGGCGGCTCCTCGGGTGGCAGCTCTGCCGCAGTGGCTGCCGAATTGGTCTCTGCCGCTCTGGGTTCCGACGGTGCAGGCTCGGTTCGAATTCCGGCCTCGTGGACGAATCTCGTGGGGATCAAGCCGCAACGCGGACGCATATCGTCGTGGCCGGAGGCCGAGGCGTTCAACGGCATCACCGTCATCGGCCCGCTCGCGCGCACCGTGGCCGACGCGGCACTGCTCCTCGACGTGGTCTCCGGTAGTCATGACGGCGATCTGCATCGTCCGGTACCGCTGACCGTCTCCGATGCCGTCGGACGCAACCCCGGCTCGCTGCGAATCGCGCTCAGCCTTCGTAAGCCCTTCATCCCGACGCCCGCACCACTGGATCCGGAGATCGCGGCGGCGGCGTACGAGATGGCGGCGGTGCTGCGATTGCTCGGACACCGAGTGGTCGTCGACGACCCCGCCTACGGAATGCTGTTGGGGCTCAACTTCTTACCCCGCTCGCTGGCAGGTGTGGCGGCCTGGGTCGACCGTCTGCCCGATCCGTCTCTCGCCGACCCGAGGACCCGAGCCAATGCCAAGAGCGGCCGGGCTCTCGCCGGAGCGCCGCTGCGCGCAGCACGCGCTGCCGAGCCACGAATCGGCCGTCGTATCGGCCGGTTCTTCGACGAGTACGACATCGTGCTCGCGCCGACGACGGCCACCCCGCCGCCTCGAATCGAAGCCATCGACGGCATCTCCAACGCCGATACCGATCGGGTCATCACCGAGCACTGCCCGTACACCTGGCCGTGGAACGTGCTGGGGTGGCCGAGCGTGAACGTGCCTGCAGGATTCACCGCCGGTGGCCTTCCCATCGGCCTGCAACTGATGGGCCACGAATCTTCCGAGCCGCTACTGGTGTCGGTGGCCGCTCAACTCGAGAACGTGCTGCAGTGGCACCGCAAGCGCCCCGATCCCTGGTGGACCCAGGTGAGCGAAACCCCGTAGCCCACTACGAATTGCCGTGCACATGCGGCGCAGCCGCTCCGGTCAGAATCCGAGCTTGCCCATTTGCTTCGGGTCGGTCTGCCAGTCCTTCGCGATTTTGACGTGCAGGTCCAGGTAGATCCTGGTACCCAGCAGCTTCTCGATCTGCAGTCGCGACGCCGTGCCGACCTCTTTGAGTCGCGAACCGCCCTTGCCGATGATGATCGCCTTCTGGCTCGATCGCTCTACGTACATGATGGCGTGCACGTCGAGCATGTTGTCGTGGCCCTCGCGGGGGGTGACCTCGTCGATGACGACGGCCAGCGAGTGCGGCAACTCGTCGCGGACCCCTTCGAGCGCGGCCTCACGGATCAGTTCGGCCATCAGGATTTCCTCGGGCTCGTCGGTCAGCTCCCCGTCGGGGTAGAACGCCGGGCCCTGCGGCAGCTCGGAGGCCAGCAGGTCGACGAGCTTCTCGATCTGCTCGCCCGATTCGGCCGACACCGGGATGACATGCGAATTCTCACCGAGCAGCTTCGACAGCGACATCAGCTGCTGTACGACGCGTTCCTTCTTGACCTTGTCGATCTTGGTCACGATGCCGATGAGCGTCGTCTTGGGCGCGATGTGCCGCACCTGTTCGAGAATCCACCGGTCGCCGGGCCCGATCTTTTCGTCTGCGGGGATGCAGAGTCCGATGACGTCGACCTCGGAGTAGGTGTCCTGCACCAGGTCGTTGAGACGTTGACCCAGCAGTGTTCTCGGTCGGTGCAGGCCCGGGGTGTCGACCAGAATCAGCTGGGCGTGCTCCCGGTGCACGATGCCGCGAATGGTGTGCCGTGTCGTCTGGGGACGCGAGGACGTGATGGCGATCTTCGATCCCACCAACGCATTGGTCAGCGTGGATTTGCCGGTGTTGGGTCGGCCTACGAAACAGACGAATCCGGATCGGAACTCACCGTTGTTCTGCTCGGACACAAGAGCACCTCCAGATTTCAGTGTTGGCGAGTGACGTCCGACGAGTCGTCGGCCTCGGTGGTTTCTTCGTCGGGTTCGAGCTTTTCGACCAGGACCGTGGCGATGCGGACGCGTCCCTTGGGGTCGGCTCCACCTTCTCCGCGCAGCAGGAGTCCGTGGGTGATCACCTGCGAACCGGGCAACGGTACTCGGCCGAGTTCGTAGCCGAGGAGTCCGCCGACGGTGTCGACTTCCTCGGATTCGATGTCGATGCCGAAGATCTCGCCGAGGTCCTCGAGCGGCAGCCGCGAGGACAGCCGATAGCGTCCGTCGTCGAGTTCCTCGATGGGCGCAACCTCGTCGGAGTCGTATTCGTCGGCGATCTCGCCGACGATCTCCTCGATCACGTCCTCGATGGTCACCAGCCCTGCGATGCCTCCGTACTCGTCGACGAGCAGGGCCATATGGTTGCGATCGCGCTGCATCTCGGCGAGCAGACTGTCGAGTGCCTTGGAGTCGGGAACGAAGACAGCCGGACGCATCAGTTCGGACACCTGCACTCCGCGGCCACCGTCGGTGGAGTAATACGTCTGCTGCACAAGGTCTTTGAGGTAGACGACACCCACTACGTCGTCCACGTTCTCGCCGATCACCGGGATACGGGAGTGGCCGCTGCGCACGGCCAGCGAGGTGGCCTGTCCTGCCGATTTGTCGGACTCGATCCACACCATCTCGGGGCGCGGGACCATGACCTCACGGGCGGAGGTGTCCCCCAGCTCGAACACCGATTGGATCATCCGCCGTTCGTCGTCGGCCACGACGCCGCGCTCGCGGGCCATGTCCACCAGTTCTCGGAGTTCGATCTCGGAGGCGAAGGGGCCGTTGCGAAATCCCTTACCGGGGGTGATCGCGTTGCCGATGAGGATGAGCAGTCTGCTGATCGGTCCGAGAAGCCACCCGAGTGCACGCAACGGCAACGCGGCCGCCAAGGCGATCGAGTACGCGTTCTGCCGACCGAGGGTTCGCGGACCGACACCGATCACGACGTAACTGACCAACACCATGGCCACCGCGCTGATCACCAATGCTGTGGTGGAGTCGATCAACTGCGTCAGGCCACCCGCGAGCAACACGGTGCCGCCGATTTCGCACAGAATGCGCAGCAGCACCATGAGATTGACGTACCGCGGACGGTCGCCGACCACCACGACGAGGCCGGTGGCACCGGGGCGCTCGTCCTTGACCATGTCGTCGATTCGCGCACGTGAGACCGTGTTCAGCGCGGAATCGACGGCAGCGAACAGGCCTCCGAGAGGCACGAGAAGGGCAGCGAACACGATGAGCGCAACAGCACTGCTCACGCGCCAGGACCCAACACTTCCACCTGTTCGACGACGCTGATCATCGATCGAGTCCGTCGACGAAGCCGGCCTTGCCGAGGAGTCGGGCATCGCGGGCGGCCTGTTCGGCGGCCTGCTCCGCGCGCCTGGCGTCCTCGTACCACTCGGCCAGGAGCCGGTTCTGCAGCTCGAACATTTCCTTCTCTTCGTCCGGCTCGGCGTGGTCGTAGCCGAGCAGGTGCAGCACGCCGTGCACGGTCAGCAACGCCAGCTCGTGTTCGAGCGAATGCCCCGCTGCAGCAGCCTGATCCGCGGCGAACGACGGGCACAGCACGATGTCGCCGAGCATCGCCGGTCCGGGCTCGGGCGCATCGGGACGACCGCCCGGCTCGAGCTCGTCCATCGGAAACGACATCACGTCGGTGGGGCCGGGCAGATCCATCCACCGCATGTGCAGATCTGCCATCGTGGCCGAATCGACCAGCACCATCGACAGTTCCGCGGCGGGATGCACGTCCATGCCGGCGATCGCGAACCGTGCGACCGAGACCAGCTCGGGTTCGGAGATGTCCATCCCCGACTCGTTGGACACTTCGATACTCATCTAGCCACTACCACGCTCTCGTTGCCTGCATATGTCGGCCGGAATGCCTGAATCATCTTCTCGCCGAACGTGGTCCACCGGTCCGGCGTTGCGCGCGGTTGGGAATGACGCCTTCCGATGTCGACTCGAACCGCTCGTAGGCGTCGACGATCTCGGACACCAGTCGGTGTCGCACCACGTCGCTGCTGGTGAGCTGCGCGAAGTGGATGTCGTCGACGTCGGTGAGGATCTCGGACGCCGCACGCAATCCGGACCGCGCACCTCCGGGAAGGTCGACCTGGGTCACGTCGCCGGTGACGACGATCTTCGATCCGAATCCGAGTCGCGTCAAGAACATCTTCATCTGCTCGGCGGTGGTGTTCTGAGCCTCGTCGAGAATGATGAATGCGTCGTTGAGGGTCCGGCCACGCATGTAGGCGAGCGGGGCGACCTCGATGACCCCGGCCTGCATCAGCTTGGGAATGGCTTCGTCGTCCATCATGTCGTGCAACGCATCGTGCAACGGCCGCAGGTACGGGTCGATCTTCTCGTGCAGCGTTCCGGGGAGGAATCCCAGCCGCTCCCCCGCCTCCACTGCCGGACGCGTCAGAATGATGCGGCTGACCTGCTTGGTCTGCAGCGCCTGCACGGCTTTCGCCATCGCCAGGTACGTCTTGCCGGTGCCGGCCGGGCCGATGCCGAACACGATGGTGTTGGCGTCGATCGCGTCCACGTATCGCTTCTGGTTCAGCGTCTTGGGCCGGATCGTCTTGCCGCGGCGCGAGAGGATGTCCAGGCTCAGCACCTCGGCCGGCGAATCGGCGACGCCCTCGGTGAGCATGGCGATCGATCGGCGCACAGCATCGGGAGTCAGTGGCTGAGCGCGCTTGGCCAGCGCGGCCAACTCGGAGATCACCCGTTCGGCCAGCGCAACGTCGGCCACTTTCCCGGTGAGCGTCACGGCGTTTCCTCGTACGTGGATGTCTGCCGTCAGCATCTGCTCGAGTGCCCGCAGGTTCTCGTCGGACTGTCCCAGCAGTGGCATCACCGCTTCGGGGGCGAGTTCCAAGGTGGACCGAACGTCACGCTCGGCGGGAAATTCGCTGTGTTCACTCACGTGGTGGCTATGGCCTGCTCTCTGGTGTCGGCTTCTCGGACGTGCACTTGGTATGGATCGAGTTTAACGCCGCAGCAACGATGCGCATTCCCATTACTCGCTGGTGGCACCGAGCACCGCGTCGAGCGAGAGGGCCCAACACCGGGAATCGGGATTCAGGAAAGCGAAGTGGTCTTCCCCCGGCACGATCGTCAGCCGTGCGTCGTCTCCGGCAGCGCGCGCCAGCGCGACGTACCGCTCGCTCTGCGCCGCGGGGACCTGGATGTCCTCGGATCCGTGCAGGGCGATCGTCGGGATGCCGATGGGTACACGGGCCGCGGGTGAGGCCGAGCGGTACAGGTCGGGATCGTCCTCGTACCGGGCCTGCAACAGAGCCTCGACCGCCGGGTTGGTTCGTCCCGACGCACCTCGAGGTTCGAGATCGAGAACGCCTGCCTGCGAGACGATGCGCGACGGGCGGACCTTCGTGCCGGTCTCGCCGCCGAGCCACACTGCCAGGTGCCCTCCTGCCGAGTGCCCGATGACGCGTACGTCGTCGACACCGACCGGGGCGTGCTGCTGCAGTTCCCCGGCGACGACGTCGAGTGCCGCGGTCACATCGGAGCGCATCTCCGGCCAGTGCCCGCCCGCGCCGACGCGTCGGTACTCGATGTTCCACGCCACCGCTCCGGCTCCGGCGACTGCGCGGGCGAACTGGGTTCCCAGATTGGATCCGTACTGTCCGCTCCAGAACCCACCGTGCACCACCACGACCACCGGCGTCCGGTGATCCATCGGCTCGGCCGGCAGGTAGAGGTGGCCGAACTGCTCCGGGTGATCGCCGTACGCGATCTTGATCCGAACGCTCATGCGTTCTGGAAGTCGGGTGGTAGTTGAGTCCACCGCGAGGTCAGGACGCCCAGCGCGCCGAGAGCCACAGCTCCTGCCGTCGAGGTCCGCAGCACCGTCGGGCCCAGCACCACCGGGGTCGCACCCGCCTCGGTCAGAGCGGTCACCTCTCGGTCGTCGAGCCCGCCCTCGGGTCCGACGACGATCGCGACCTCGGGCACCGAGTCGAACGGCAGGTCCCGGAACGCCGAGGTGGCTGCCTCGTGCAGCACAGCGACGATTCCGCCGCGCTCCACGACGCCGCGCACGAAGGCGTTCACCTCCCGCGAATCGTGCAGCTCGGAGACCTCGGGGATGTATGCCCGACGCGACTGCTTGGCCGCTTCTGCCGCGGTGCTGCGCCACTTCGCGACGCCCTTGGCTGCCTTCGGGCCCTCCCACCGTGCGACGCACCGCCCGGACTGCCAGGGCACGACCGCATCGACGCCCGCTTCGGTGGCCAGCTCGACTGCCAGCTCCGACCGGTCCGCCTTCGGCAATGCCTGCACGAGCGTCACGACCGGGGTGGGTCGCGGCATCTCGCTGCGCGACTGCACGGTCAGTTCCAGCCGGTTCTTCTCCGCTGCGGCCACGACCGTGTCGGCCAAGCCGCCCGCTCCGTCACCGAGCAACACCCGCTCGCCGACGCGGATGCGTCGCACGGTCGCGGCGTGGTGCCCTTCCTTGCCGTCGAGCACGGCTAGCTCCCCGACGTTCGGCAGGGGCGAGAGGTAGAAGACCGTGGGGGCCATGGATCAGCGACCGCTGAAGGCTTCCCGCAACCGCGAGAACAGGCCGCCGCTGTGTGCCGAACCGGTGGTGACGACCTCGGCCGAGTCGCGGTCGCGCATCGACCTGAGCTGTTCGAGCAGGTGGGTCTGCTTGCTGTCGAGCTTGGTCGGCACGATGACCTCGAGGTGCGCGTGCAGATCGCCGCGAATACCGGACCGCAGCTTGGGCATACCGTGACCACGCAGTACCGTCGTCGAATTCGGTTGTGTGCCTTGCTCGATCGAGATCTCGGTGGGTCCGTCGATGATCGCGTCGATGTTGACCGAGGTGCCAAGAGCTGCGTCGACCATCGGGACGCGGACGGTGCAGTGCAGGTCGTCACCGTCGCGCACGAACACCTCGTGCTGCTGTTCGACGATCTCCACGTACAGGTCACCGGCGGGTCCGCCGCCTGGACCGACCTCGCCCTGTGAGGCCAGTCGGATCCGCATGCCGTTGCTTACGCCGACCGGCACCTTGACCGAGATGTCGCGACGCGACCGAACGCGACCGTCGCCGCCGCACTTGCGGCAGGGGTCGGGGATGGTCTCGCCTGCGCCGCGGCAGGTGGGGCACGGACGGCTGGTCATGACCTGGCCGAGGAACGAGCGCTGCACCGACTGCACTTCACCGGCACCGCCACAAGTTTCGCAGCGCACCGGCTTGGAATCACCGTTGGTGCCCGAGCCCGTGCACAGGTCGCACAGAATCGCCGTGTCGACGGTGATGTGCTTGGTCACGCCCGTGGCGCACTCGTCGAGGGTGAGCTTGGTACGCAGCAGCGAGTCCGCTCCCGGCTGCACGCGGCCCTTGGGCCCACGCTGCGATCCGCCCGCGCCGCCGCCGAAGAACGCCTCGAACACATCTCCCAGGCCGCCGCCGAATCCGGCTCCACCGAATCCACCACCACCGCCGCCTCCGCCGCCCTGCTGCAGCGGGTCGCCGCCGAGGTCGACGATGCGACGCTTCTCCGGATCGGAGAGCACCTCGTACGCGGTGGAGATGTCCTTGAATCGAGCCTGCGCGGCCTCGTCCGGGTTGACGTCCGGGTGCAGTTCTCGCGCCAGCTTGCGGTAGGCGCGCTTGATCTCCTGGTCCGTAGCCTGCTGGCCGACGCCCAAAGTCCCGTAATAATCCCGTGCCACGTCGTCTCTTTCGTCCTAGAAGATGTATCTCGTTCGATGAAGCTGTGTTCCGGCCGCCCGTGCCCCCGCCGCCTGCGTTCGATCGGTTCTCGCTCGTCTCAGCGCTCGGCCAGGACCTCGCCGATGTACCTGGCAACCGCGGCGACCGACGCAATTGTTCCTGGGTAGTCCATTCGGGTCGGCCCGAGAACACCCATTCCTCCGAGGACCATGCCAGCCGACCCGTATCCGGTGGAAATCACCGATGTCCCGCGCATCTCCTCGACCTGGGTTTCCTCGCCGATCCGCACCGTGACGGTGCGGGTGTCCTGCGTCACGGCGAGGAGCTTGAGGACGACCACTTGCTCTTCCAGCGCCTCGAGTACCGCTCTGAGCGATCCGGGAAACCCAGCGTCGCCCGCGAAATCCGCGGCGTTGCGCGTCAGGTTCGCCGTCCCGCCGAGGACCAGGCGTTCCTCGGGGTGCTCGACGAGTGATTCCACCAGCACCGTTGCCGATCGAATCATCGCGTCGCGCAGCGCGGGCGGAGCGTTCTCGGCCAGTTCGGCCACCGCAGCCGACGCCGCCGCCAGCCGCTTGCCCTCCAGCGCACTACCGAGCAGACGCCGCAGCTGAGCCAGATTCTCGTCGTCGATCACGTCACCGAGTTCGACGATGCGCTGATCGACTCGCCCGGAGTCGGTGATGAGCACCAGCAGCAACCGGGCCGGGGTCAGCGCCACCACTTCCAGGTGGCGAACCGAGGACGCCGACAGCGTGGGGTACTGCACCACGGCTACCTGACGGGTGAGCTGAGCCAGCAACCGGACACCGCGTCGCAACACGTCGTCCAGGTCGACGCCGTTCTCGAGGAACTCCAGGATGGCGCGACGTTCGGCCGCCGACAGCGGCTTGACGTCGGCTATCCGGTCGACGAACTGCCGATAGCCCTTGTCGGTCGGCACCCGGCCGGAACTGGTGTGTGGCTGGGCGATGTAGCCCTCGGCCTCGAGCACGGCCATGTCGTTGCGCACCGTCGCACTGGACACTCCCAGGTTGTGGCGCTCGACCAGGGCACGTGAACCGACGGGTTCCTGGGTGGACACGTAGTCCGCCACGATCGCTCGTAGAACCTCGAACCGCCTGTCGTCGGTGCTCGACATCGGTGCCCACCTCCGTTCTCGTTTCCAATCGTCGCTCGAGTCTAGTAGCCGGCGAACGCATGCTCGTGCAAGGCCTTACTGTGGTCCGAGTGGAAACGTTCTTTCGATTCGGTTCAGCGGCTCGAGGCTCGCGATGATCTTCAAAGGTGTTCGTGACGGAAAGCCGTATCCCGAGCACGGTCTGTCCATCCGAGACTGGTCGAGAATTCCGCCACGCCAGCTCCGTCTGGACGAGATCGTCACCACCACCAAGGTGCTCGAGCTGGACAGGTTGCTGTCCGAGGACTCCACCTTCTACGGCGACCTGTTCCCCCACGCGGTGCAGTTCCGCGGCGTCATCTATCTAGAGGATGGCCTGCATCGGGCAGTGCGTGCGGCTCTGCGCAGTCGAACGGTGTTGCACGCCAGGGTGTTCGACTACGACGCTCTTGGCGCCTGACCCAGGTTCTTCAGGCGGCTGCGATGGTGCGCACCACCGCGTCGGCCAGCAATCGGCCCCGATCGGTGAGCACGAGTCGTTCCCCGCGCTGCACCATCAACCCGTCCGCGACGGTCTGCTCGGCAGCGGCGCGCTCGGCCGGCCCCAGCAGAGTTTTCGGCACTCCCGAGCGGAGCCGCACGGTCAACATCAGCTCCTCGAGGTGTCGGTCCTCGGCGCTGAGCAGTTCGCTGCCCAGCACCGGTAGGTGTCCTGCGGCGAGGCGATCGGCGTACGCGGCCGGGTGCTTGACGTTCCAGAACCGCGTGCCGCCGATGTGGCTGTGCGCACCGGGTCCCGCGCCCCACCAGTCGCCGCCGTCCCAGTAGCCGATGTTGTGGCGGCACTGCGCTGCGGCGTCGGTGGCCCAATTGGACACCTCGTACCAGGACAGGCCTGCGGCGTTCAACGCCGTGTCGATGCGCTCGTATCGGCTCGCCAGTACGTCGTCGTCGGGTGCGGGCAGCTCACCGCGCCGGACCTTACGGGCCATCGCGGTGCCGTCCTCGACGATCAGTGCGTACGCCGAGACGTGGTCGACGCCGGCGTCGAGCACGGCGGCAAGAGACTGATCCAGGTCACCGTCACGCTCGCCCGGGGTGCCGTAGATGAGATCGAGATTGACGTGGTCGAATCCTGCCGCACGTGCTTCCTTGGCCGCGGCGACCGCGCGACCCGGTGTGTGCGTGCGATCGAGCACGGCGAGCACATGTGGTGCGGCGGACTGCATTCCGAGCGAGATTCGAGTGAAGCCCGAATCGCGGAGCCGGTCGAAGAATTCCGGTGACGTCGATTCCGGGTTGGACTCCGTGGTCACCTCGCCGCCGTCGGTCAGGCCGAAACTGAACCGCACCGCAGCCAGGACGTCGGCCAGACCGTCGCCCCCCAGCAATGACGGCGTGCCACCGCCGACGAAGACGGTGTCTGCCGTCGGAACGCGACCCGTGCCCGCCTGGATCAGCTCCGCGGCGGTGTCGAGTTCACGTCGCAGGCCCTCCAACCAGGACTGCGGCGACGCCGACGTGCCCAGTTCTCCCGCCGTGTAGGTGTTGAAGTCGCAGTACCCACACCGCGTGGCGCAGAACGGAACGTGCACGTAGATCCCGAACGCGCGGTCCCCCACCCCGTCGAATGCCTCGACCGGCAGCTCGAAGGTGGACGGGACGGGTACGACGGTATTCACGCCCTCCAGTCTCCCAGAGTCCGGGCCCACCCGATCCCACTCGTCCTGCCAGCCTATTTACCCCGAAATCGGGGTAAATAGCCGCCGCGGTCGTCCGTCGCCCCGATGACGTGGCACAATGGCTCCCGTGACCGACTCAGGAATTCGACTCGTGGCGCGCCGCCATGTCGATCTCGGCCGTGTCTGCAGCGCGTCGTGTCGACACACGACCGGCTGCTGACCAGCCCTCCTTCGAGCACGTCCATTCGATCCACCGGTTTCCCACTGTCGTCGAGAGCGCAATTGCCTGCGCTCCCGTCCTGGGAACCGGCCAGCACAAAGATGCAGGAGCAATGCATGTCGTCGACCAGCGACGCGACCACCGACACTGCCTCCGTCACACCACGGGAGCGCACGCCGCGGCCGACCAAGCGCCGGGCCGAGGGGCAGTGGGCACTGGGGTACCGGGAGCCACTGAACGCCAACGAGCAGTCCAAGAAGGACGACAACCCGCTCAACGTGCGAGCCCGCATCGAGAACATCTACTCCAAGCAGGGTTTCGACAGCATCGACAAGGGCGATCTTCGCGGCCGTTTCCGATGGTGGGGTCTGTACACCCAGCGCGAACAGGGCTACGACGGCACCTTCACCGGTGACGACAACATCGACCTGCTCGAAGCCAAGTACTTCATGATGCGCATCCGCTGCGACGCGGGAGCACTGAACCTGGAGCAGTTGCGCGTCCTCGCAGGCATTTCCCAGGACTTCGGCCGCGACACCGCCGACCTCTCCGATCGGGAGAACGTGCAGTTCCACTGGATCGAGGTGGAGAACGTCCCCGAGATCTGGCGTCGGATCGAAGCAGTCGGCCTGAAGACCACCGAAGCGTGCGGCGACTGCCCCCGCGTGGTGCTCGGGTCCCCGCTCGCGGGCGAGGCCGTCGACGAGATTCTCGATCCCACGTCCGCCATCGACGAGATCGTCGAGCGCTACATCGGCAAGCCCGAGTACTCCAATCTGCCGCGTAAGTTCAAGACGGCGATCTCGGGCCTGCAGGACGTGGTGCACGAGGTCAACGATTGCGCCTTCATCGGTGTGAACCATCCCGAACACGGCCCCGGCCTCGACCTCTGGGTCGGCGGCGGACTGTCCACCAACCCCATGCTGGCGCAGCGGGTCGGCGTCTGGATTCCTCTCGAAGAGGTGCCGGACGTGTGGGAAGGCGTCGTCTCGATCTTCCGTGACTACGGCTACCGTCGGCTTCGCACCAAGGCGCGCCTGAAGTTTCTCATCAAGGACTGGGGCATCGAGAAGTTCCGCCAGGTCCTCGAGGACGAGTACCTGCACCGCAAGCTCATCGACGGTCCGGCCCCCGAGAAGCCCGCTCGGCCCCGCGATCACGTCGGGATCCAGAAGCTCAAGAACGGGCTCAACGCCGTCGGCGTGGCACCCATCGCGGGCCGCGTCTCCGGCACCATCCTCGCTGCCGTCGCCGACGCCGCCGAGAAGGCCGGGTCGGATCGCGTGCGGTTCACGCCGTACCAGAAGCTGATCGTCCTCGATGTTCCGGACGAGACGCTCGAGCAGCTGATCTCCGACCTCGATGCGCTGGGCCTCCCTGCCCGGCCCTCGCACTGGCGCAAGAACCTGATGGCATGCAGCGGCATCGAGTTCTGCAAGCTCTCGTTCGCCGAAACCCGCAAGCGTTCACAGGTTCTAGTACCGGAGCTCGAAGAGCGCTTGTCCGACATCAACAGTCGGCTCGACGTTCCGATCACGATCAACATCAACGGCTGCCCCAACTCGTGCGCGCGGTCGCAGATCGCAGACATCGGCTTCAAGGGTCTGCTGGTCGACGACGGGGCCGGGAATCAGATCGAGGGTTTCCAGGTTCATCTCGGAGGCAGCCTCGGACTGGACAGTGCCTTCGGCCGAAAGTTGCGCCAGCACAAGGTCAACAGCTCCGAGCTGGGAGATTACATCGACAGAGTGGTGCGCAATTTCGACAAGCACCGCGAGGACGGCGAACGGTTCGCTCAATGGGCCGTGCGAGCAGACGAGGCGGATTTGCGATGAGTACCAGGCTGAATTTGACGGTAGAGGAATTGAAGGACATCGCCGAGCGCGGTGCCCGCGAACTCGACGAGGCGAGCCCACTGGAGCTGTTGCAGTGGACCGAGGACAACTTCGGTAACGACTTCATCGTTGCCTCCAACATGCAGGACGGGGTTCTCGTTCACCTCGCCGCGCAGGTTCACCCCGGTGTGGACGTGCTGTTCCTCGACACCGGCTACCACTTCGCCGAGACCATCGGAACGCGCGACGCCGTCGAGGCCGTCTACGGCGTGCACGTCGTCAACGCCCGCGCCGAGAAGACCGTTGCGGAACAGGATTCGATCGAGGGCAAGGACCTGTTCGCCCGCGAGCCCAACCGGTGCTGCGCGATGCGCAAGGTTGCACCCCTGAAGAAGGAACTGGCGAACTACAGCGCCTGGGTCACCGGTATCCGGCGAGTCGAAGCACCCACCCGTGCCAACGCCCCGCTCATTTCGTTCGACGACGCCTTCGGCCTGGTCAAGATCAACCCGATCGCACCGTGGTCGGACGAGCAGATGCAGGCCTACATCGACGAACATTCGATTCTGGTCAATCCCCTCGTCGACGAGGGATATCCGTCCATCGGGTGCGCACCGTGCACCGTCAAACCTGCCCCCGGAGCCGACCCGCGTAGCGGTCGTTGGGCCGGCAAGGCCAAGACCGAATGTGGGTTGCACGCCTCATGACACTCGACCTCACCTCGGCCACCGTCGGTCGAACCCATCTCGACGCAGATCGGTTCGACACCCTCGACGCACTCGAATCCGAGGCCATCCACATCTTCCGCGAGGTGGCGGGCGAGTTCGAGCGCCCCGTCATCCTGTTCTCCGGCGGCAAGGACTCGACCGTCCTGCTGCACCTGGCGATCAAGGCGTTCTGGCCCGCTCCCCTGCCGTTCGCGCTGCTCCACGTCGACACCGGTCACAACCTGCAGGAGGTGCTGGACTTCCGCGATCACGTGGTCGCCAAGTACAACCTGCGCCTGCACGTGGCCAGCGTCGAGGAGTACCTCGCCGACGGACGCCTCACCGAGCGTCCCGACGGCATCCGCAACCCGCTGCAGACCGTGCCCCTCCTCGACGCGATCGCCGAGAATCGGTTCGACGCCGTCTTCGGCGGTGCCCGACGCGACGAGGAACGAGCCCGCGCCAAGGAGCGAATCTTCTCGCTCCGCAACGCCTTCGGCCAGTGGGAGCCCAAGAAGCAGCGACCCGAACTGTGGAACCTGTACAACGGCAAGCATTCCCCCGGCGAGCAGGTGCGGGTGTTCCCGCTCAGCAACTTCACCGAACTCGACATCTGGCGCTACATCGCCCGCGACGACGTGGAACTGGCGAGCATCTACTACGCCCACCAGCGCCCCGTCTACCAGCGCGACGGCATGTGGATGACCCCCGGAGTGTGGGGCGGACCGGCCGAGAACGAAGAGCTGCAGACCCGGTCGGTGCGGTACCGCACCGTCGGCGACGGATCCACCACCGGTGCCGTGCTGTCCGAGGCCGCCGACAACCAAGCAATCCTCGCCGAGGTCGCCGCGTCCCGGCTCACCGAACGCGGAGCCACTCGCGGCGACGACCGCGTCTCCGAGGCTGCAATGGAAGATCGCAAACGAGAAGGATACTTCTGATGAGCAGCACAGGAACTCAGCTCCTTCGCCTCGCCACCGCGGGTAGCGTCGACGACGGCAAGTCGACCCTCGTCGGACGGCTGTTGTACGACACCAAATCGGTTCTGGCAGACCAGATCGATGCCGTCACTCGGGCTTCGGTGGACAAGGGACTGGCCACACCGGACCTGTCCCTGCTGGTCGACGGCCTGCGCGCCGAGCGTGAACAGGGCATCACCATCGACGTCGCATACCGATACTTCGCGACGCCGCACCGCTCGTTCGTACTGGCCGATACCCCCGGCCACGTGCAGTACACCCGCAACACCGTCTCCGGCGCGTCGACGGCTCAGCTCGTGATTCTCCTGGTCGATGCCCGCAAGGGTGTCATCACTCAGACCCGCAGGCACGCAGCGGTTCTCGCTCTGCTCGGCGTTCCGCGCCTGGTACTCGCGGTCAACAAGATCGATCTGGTCGAGGACCCCGCAACGGTGTTCGCCGAGATCTCGGCCGAGTTCAACTCACTGACCTCCTCCCTCGGCTGGTCCAGCGAGGACGTCATCGAGATCCCGGTGTCCGCACTGCACGGCGACAACGTCGCGGTGAAGTCCGACAAGACCCCGTACTACGACGGTCCAACCCTCATCGAGCACCTCGAGTCGGTCCCGGTCGACGCCGAACCGCACCGGGTCGGTCTGCGATTCCCCGTGCAGTACGTGATCCGGCCGCGCACCGCGGAGTTCCCGGACTATCGCGGATATGCAGGCCAGGTCGCGGCGGGCTCCGTCGACGTCGGCGACGAGGTCGTCATCCTGCCCTCCGGTACCCGAACGACGGTCGAACGCATCGACACCGCCGACGGAGAATTGCGTACCGCCCATGCCGGACGCAGCGTCACCCTCGTCCTCGCCGACGACGTCGACGTCTCCCGCGGCGACACCATCGCCTCACCGCAGGACGCACCCGAGCCGATCGGCGACTTCGAGGCCACCGTGTGCTGGCTCGCCGAGAAACCGCTTCGCCCGGGCGCTCGCCTGTTGCTCAAGCACGGCACTCGCACCACCCAGGCCATCGTCGGGACACTGATCGAACGGTTCGACGAGCAGGAGCTCACTGCGCAAGAAGGCCCCGAGTCGTTGGAGCTCAACGAGATCGGCCGAATTTCCGTGCGCGTCGCCGAGCCCATCGTGGCCGACGACTACGCCGTCAACCGGCACACGGGCAGCTTCCTGCTGATCGATCCGGCCGGCGGCAACACGTTGGCTGCCGGGCTCGTGGGCAACGCTCTGGCTGCCGTCGAGCTGGGGTCGGCAGTTCCGGCGTGAGCGCACTGATCGCGGTTGCCCACGGCAGCCGTGACCCGCGCTCGAGCGCCACGATTCACCGCGCCGTCGACGCTCTGCGTCGGCGGCGACCGGATCTCGACGTCCGCGTCGCATTTCTCGATCTGTCCGAGCCCGGCGTCGGTCAGGTGGTCGACGACCTGGCCGGTGCCGGACACCGACGCATCGTCGCCGTTCCGATGTTGCTGGGCAAAGCCTTTCACGCGAAAGTCGATCTGCCCGAGCTGTTGCACGCAGCGAGGACGCGACACCCGCACGTATCGATAGCGCAGGCCGACGTTCTGGGAGACGACCGACTCCTCATCGAGGCAGTTCGCGATCGGATCGTCGATACCGGTGTGGCGGTCTCCGATTCGACTGTCGGCATCGCCCTGGCAGCCGTCGGCTCCTCGGTGGCACCGGCGAATCAGCGCACCCGAGTGATCGCACAGAAACTGCTCGCCGGAACGGGCTGGGCCGGAGCCGTGACCTGCTTCGCGACGTCGGTCTCCCCGTCCCCCACCGATGCGATCGCACAGCTGCGCACACTGGGAGCCGACCGCATCGTCGTTGCACCCTGGTTCCTGGCCCCGGGACTGCTCACCGACAGGATCGAAGCGTCGGTCGCAGGCCTACCGAACGTGGCGCATGCCGAGGTCATCGGAGCGCATCCGGCGCTGGCAGATCTGGTGTCGCGGCGCTACGATTCCGCAATCTCAATGGGTCGTTCTGCAGGCTCCACTCCTGTGGCACGCACTGTGTCGACAGAACCGAACGTCCTACCGCACCGGTTCAGCGAACCGGTGCACCAGCAATCGCATCGGCATCGCTAGCGTCCGCAATTTTCGGCACCCGAGTCGCTCGCGCGTACACCGTCTCGCCCTCGCGAAGACCGAGCGCCTCACTGTCACCGCGGGTGATCTGCGCTGCGAACAGTTCACCGGTGGCCGCATTCTTCATTTCGACCTTCACCTCGAAGCCGAGGTGTACCACCCGCTCGACGACGGCCCGCGTCACGCCTGCCGATTCGGCCGTCCCGCTGGCCTGAGCCTGCGCCAACGACGGATCGCGCCCGACGCGAATGTCGTGCGGCCGCACCAGAAGTCCGTTCAGCTTGGCGACCTGACCCAGGAACGACATCACGAAGTTGTTGGCCGGGCGATCGTAGAGATCCTCCGGGCTGCCGACCTGCTCGATCCGGCCCTTGTTGAGCACCGCGATCCGATCGGCGACATCGAGCGCCTCCTCCTGATCGTGAGTCACCAACACGGTGGTGACGTGGACCTCGTCGTGCAGTCGACGCAGCCACGTACGGAGATCGGCACGCACCTTGGCGTCGAGCGCGCCGAATGGCTCGTCGAGCAGCAGCACCTGCGGGTCGACGGCGAGTGCGCGGGCCAACGCCATGCGCTGTCGCTGGCCACCGGACAGCTGCGCCGGGTAGCGACTCTGGAATCCGGCGAGCCCGACGATCTCGAGCAACTCGTCGACCTTCTTGGCGATCTCGGCCTTGGGCCGCTTGCGAATCTGCAGGCCGAAGGCGACGTTGTCTCGCACTGTGAGGTGCTTGAACGCGGCGTAGTGCTGGAAGACGAATCCGATCTCGCGGCGCTGCGGGCTGACCCACGTGACGTCCTGGCCTGCGAGCACCACACGGCCGGAATCGAGTTGTTCGAGCCCGGCGATGGAGCGCAGCAGCGTGGACTTTCCCGAGCCACTGGGCCCGAGCAGCGCCGTCAACGATCCCTTGGGAATGTCGATGCTGACATCGTCGAGCGCTGCGAAGTCGCCGTAGTGCTTGTTGGCACCGACGACGGAGATCTCGATCTCGGGGGATGTGTCGGTCATTACTTCGTCCTCTTCTTGTCGAGGGCCGTCATCAACAACAGCACGACGACGGCGATCGCCATGAGCAGTGTGGACGCGGCATACGCGCCCTGTTGATTGAAGTCCTCGTACCGTGAATTGACCAGCAGAGTGAGCGTTTGGGAGATGCCGGGCAGATTGGTCGAGACCATGATGACCGCACCGAACTCGCCGAGCGAACGTGCGACGGTGAGTACGACGCCGTACGTGAGGCCCCACCGGATCGCCGGAAGAGTGATGCGCCAGAACGTCTGCCACGACGACGCACCGAGCGTCGAGGCGGCCTCCTCCTGCTCCTCACCGATTTCGTAGAGCACTGGTTCGACCTCGCGCACGACGAACGGCAGGGTGACGAAGATCGTCGCGATGACCATGCCGGGCAGCGCGAAGATGACCCTGAAGCCGAGGCTTTCGACCCCGCCGAACCATCCGTTGGCACCCCACAGCAGGATCAGCGCGACGCCGGTGATGATGGGCGACACCGCAAAGGGCAGATCCACGATGGCTTCCAGGACACCCTTGCCTCGGAACCGTCCTCGCACGAGCGCGAGGGCGGTGACCACACCGAACACGATGTTGATCGGAACCACGATCGCGACGATCAACAACGACAGCTGCAGTGCCGACTGCGCGGCCGGTGTGGTGATCTGCTCCCAGAACGCGACGACGCCGTCCTCGAACGTGCGAAACAGAATGGCGCCGAGCGGAAAGAGCACCAGAACTGCGAGGTACAGCAGAGCGACGGTACGCAGCGTCAGTTTGATCGGCAGACCGATTTTCACGAGATCTGCTCCTCACGGCGAGCCAGGCGATTTCCTGCCACGCGAAGCACGAACAACACCGCGAAGGCGATCGCCAGCAGCACCACGGAAATCGCCGCGGCGTCGGTGGTTCGGTCGTATTCGATGAGCTCACGGATGTACTGCGACGCGACCTGCGTGTCGTTGGGGATGTTGCCTCCGATGAGCACCACCGACCCGAACTCGCCGATCGCGCGGGCGAACGCGAGACCGCCGCCCGACAGCACGGCGGGCAACAGCACCGGCAGGACGATGCGACGGAAGATGGTCCAGTTGTTCGCGCCGAGCGACGCTGCCGCCTCCTCGACGTCCTTGTCCAGTTCGATCAGCACCGGTTGCACCGCGCGCACCACGAACGGCAACGTGACGAACAGCAGCGCGACGATCACCGCAGGCTTGGTTGCGTTGAACACCAGTCCGATCGGACTCGCCGGTCCGTAGAGAGAGAGCAACACCAGGCTGGCCACGATGGTCGGCAACGCGAACGGCAGATCGATCAGGGCGTTGACGAATCGCTTACCCGGGAACTCGTCCCGCACCAGGACCCACGCGATCAGGGTGCCCAGGAACAGATTGATCACCGCGGCCGCAACGGAGACCAGGAGGGTCACCTTGAACGTGGCCACTGCACGCGGCACGGTGACCGCATCCCAGAAGCCGGCCAGACCGTTGTCGAAGGACTGAACCGTCAACGCGGCCAACGGAAGCAGCACGATCACGCTGAGCCACAGTACGGCGACTCCGAGACCGAGCGGGCCCACAGATCCCGGACCCCTGAACTTTCGGCCTTCCCGCCCGGCACGAAACCGTGGTCTCGTGCCGGGCGAGACGGTCGAACCCGCTTCTGCGGCTTCGGTGGTCGAAGATGACATCGATCTCTACCGAGTACTTTCCTGATAGATCGTCGTGATCGCACCGTTGTCGCCGAACAGGTCGGCATCCACCTGGGTCCAACCACCGAGATCATCGATCGTGTACAGCTGGTCGGGGGTGAAGAACTTCTCGGAGTACTCCGACGCGATGTCCGGGTTGGTCGGCCGGAAGCCTGCCTCCGCCCAGATCTTCTGGCCCTCGTCGGTGTAGAGGAAGTCGTTCAGAGCGTTGGCGCGATCGAGATTGGCGCTGTCGTTGATCACTGCCACGGGATTGTCGATGCGGAAGGTGACAGGAACGTCGACGTGCTCCACCTCCTGTCCCTGTTCCTCGATCAGGAGCGCTTCGTTCTCGTAGCTGAGCAACGCATCACCCTGTCCCTGCAGGAAGGCTTCGGTTGCGGCGCGGCCGGATTCGGGCTGAACCGGGAAGTGATCGGCGACGAGGGTACGAACGAAGTCGAGACCGGCCTGCTTGTCCTGCCCGCCGTTGCTCTTCGCCGCGTAGGGGGCGAGCAAGTTCCACTTGGCCGAACCCGAGCTCAGTGGGCTGGGGCTGATGACCTGAACGTCCGGCTCGAGCAAATCGTCCCAGGTGCGGATGTTCTTGGGGTTGCCCTTGCGTACGACGACGGTCACCACGGAGCCGAACGGCACTCCGCCGTAGGCATTCTGATTCCAGCTCTCGTCGACCTTGCCTGCCTGCACCAGACGGGTGATGTCGGGCTCCACCGAGAAGTTGACGATATCGGCGGGGGCACCGTCGGCCACCTTGCGCGACTGGTTGCCGGACGGGCCGTAGTCTGCGTTGATCGCCGTTCCGTCCCCGTCCTCGGTTGCGGCGAAAGCCGGACCGATTGCGTCCCAACCATTCTTGGGGACGGCGTAACCCACCAGAGTCAATGCGGGGCCGCTCGCGGTGTCCGGCTCACCGCCGACGACGTCGCTCGAGCCACCGTTGCATGCTGTGAGTAGAAGGGTTCCCACAGCCGCGAACGTGGTCAGCAGGTAGCGAGAGCTGTGCCTCATCGAGAAAAGGCCTTTCATGATGGTGTGCAGTGAGTACGAGCTGGGCACGGTCGACCTCCCCGAAGTCGAACCGGAGCACCACCGCAGCCGCGTGTCATCGCGGGATCACCGTGGACGGCAGAGAGTAGGTCGTGAACCGCCCGACCGCGAGAAGTAGACGCGTGGGCAACGGATCGACGGAACCGATTCGACGAGGGAAAGAATCAACAACAGTCGATATCGGCCACTGCCAGCATGCCTACAGCAATCAACGCCAACTGATGGCGGACGCGGTACTCGGCGGCAGAAGACACGGTCAGAAATCTAGCAGAGGATCCGGACCGACTCTAATCGGCTATCGAGTGAGCAACCAGGCGATGACAACCAGCACCAAGAGCGCGATGAGCGCCAACGTGACCCGAGACCGTGGCATTACTGTCCATCCTTCGTCGTAGTGGTGGCCGCACCCGTCAGCTCCGCGTCACGAGCGGCCCGTGCATCACGCCCGAGCAGGTGCAGAACCACCGCGAGCACGCGATCGAACACACGCGCCAGCAGGAACGCTGCAGGCACGATGACCAGCAGCACGACTACCGACTGTGGCACGAACGGCAAACCCGTCACCCACAGTTCGACGCCGTCCCACCAGCGTGCGATCGATTCCACCCTCGCAGCTTAAACCAGCTCGTTCCGCTCTCACGCCACGCCGACCGACGACCAGCAGTGGACGCATGCCATGTATCGGTCGATGATTACGCCATGACGGCATACGAAGATGTTTCGCCAGTGCCCCCTGTGGCCGACGAGCCCCCCATGGGGTCGGGGCACCCAGGTTTGGGTGGGATCGAGGTTCAGGGAGCGTTGGGCAGCACCGACTCACCGGTGTCCACTCTGACGTCCTATCGAAGTGCCTTTCCGCCGATCGACGACTACGCATTCCTCTCGGACTGCGAGACGACCTGCCTGATCGCTCGCAACGGATCGGTCGAATGGATGTGCGTGCCTCGTCCTGACTCCCCCAGCATCTTCGGAGCGGTTCTCGATCGCAGCGCAGGCCATTTCCGGGTCGGGCCGTACGGTCAATCGGTGCCCGCGGCGCGTCGGTATCTCCCCGGTGGCCTGATCGTCGAGACGACGTGGCAGACCGAAACCGGTTGGCTCGTGGTCCGCGATGCACTCGTCATGGGACCGTGGCACAACACCGATCAACGCTCTCGTACTCACAAGCGCGCACCGAGCGACTGGGACGCCGAACACATCCTGCTGCGCACCATCAAGTGCGTCAGCGGCACTGTCGAACTCGAGATGAGCTGCGAGCCGGCCTTCGACTACCACCGCGCGCCTGCGAAGTGGGAGTATACCGGCAAGGTGTACGAGGAAACCACCGCCACCTGCGAGGCCAGCGCGGGTGGTGATCAGCCCACGTTGAAGCTGACCACCAACCTCCGCATCGGCATCGAAGGACGCGAAGCCCGCGCCCGCACCCGAATGACGGAGGGCGACAACGTGTTCGTCGCTCTGTCGTGGTCGGATCTGCCTGCGCCGCAGACGTTCGAGGAGGCCGCGGACAAGATGTGGCGCACGTCCGAATGCTGGCGCCAGTGGATCACGATCGGCCGGTTCCCCGATCACCCGTGGCGGGGCTACCTGCAGCGCAGCGCCCTGACCCTCAAGGGTCTGACCTACGCCCCCACCGGTGCACTGCTGGCTGCGTCGACCACATCACTTCCGGAAACGCCCGGTGGAGAACGTAACTGGGACTACCGCTACACGTGGGTACGTGATTCGACGTTCGCACTGTGGGGCCTCTACACACTCGGACTCGACCGCGAGGCCAACGACTTCTTCGCCTTCATGTCCGATGTGGCGACAACGGCGAACGGCGAGGTCAATCCACTCCAGGTCATGTACGGCATCGGCGGCGAAAAAACGCTTGACGAGAGCGAGCTGCCACACCTGTCCGGATACGACGGCGCACGTCCGGTACGTATCGGCAACGGAGCCTACGACCAAGAACAGCACGACATCTGGGGCACGATGCTCGACTCGGTGTACCTGCACGTCAAGTCGCGCGAGCACGTCCCCGAATTCCTGTGGCCCCTGCTCAAGCGCCAGGTGGAGGAGGCGATTGCCAACTGGCGCAAGCCCGATCGCGGCATCTGGGAGGTGCGCGGTGAACCGCAGCACTTCACGTCCTCGAAGCTCATGTGCTGGGTTGCGCTCGACCGCGGAGCCAAGCTCGCCGACATCCACGGCGAGACGGAGTATTCGGCCAAATGGAACGAGATCGCCGACGAGATCAAGGCGGACATTCTCGAGAACGGCACCGATTCTCGGGGTGTCCTCACTCAGCGCTACGGTGACCCGTCGCTGGATGCGTCACTGCTGCTGGCACCGCTGCTTCGATTCCTGCCTGCCGAGGACGAACGTATCCGCGCGACGGTGCTCGCCATCGCCGACGAGTTGACCGAGGACGGCCTGGTCCTGCGCTACCGAACCGACACCACCGACGACGGTCTGGCGGGTGAGGAAGGGACGTTCACGATCTGCTCCTTCTGGCTCGTATCCGCGCTGGTAGAGATCGGCGAGCTCCCTCGCGCCAAACACCTCTGCGAGCGTCTGCTGGGGTACGCGAGCCCACTCAAGCTCTACGCCGAGGAAATCGACCACCGCACCGGCCGTCATCTCGGCAACTTCCCGCAGGCGTTCACTCACCTCGCACTCATCAACGCGGTGGTGCACGTCATCCGCGCCGAGGAAGCTCAGGTGGCAGGGCACTTCCAGCCTGCCCACTCCAACCCCTGAGCGCGAGGGCTCAGCGGCCGAGTTGCCTCGCCCATTCGGCGACCAGCTCGGCCGCGGGCTTCGCCTGCACACGGCGAAAACCGGTGCCGGCCCACATCGACAGTCCCGACGGATCGCCCGCCGCCGCGGCCTTCGCCCGCATCGGCGCGGTCAGGTAGTGCAGATCGGGATACGCCAGCGGTGCCGCTTCGGAGTTCTCCCGCATGAACTCGTTCACCAGCCCCCGCGCCGGTCGTCCGGAGAACGCCTTGGTCACCGCGGTGTCGGGAGCAACCGTCAGTTGCTCCCGGTGCACCGGCTTGGTGCCGGCCTCGGGTGTGTTCAGAAGCGCGGTACCGAGCTGCGCGGCATGCGCGGCACCCGAATCCAGCAGCGGCGCAATGTCGTTGCCATCCATCAGTCCGCCCGCGGCGATTCGCGGTAGATCGGAGATCTCCCGCACTGCGGTCAGCAGTTCGGTCAGCGGCTCGTCGGGAGCCGAGCCGTCGAAGGTGCCTCGATGCCCGCCCGCTTCGGGTCCCTGCACCACGAGCGCGTCCACACCGTTGGCGGTGGCCACAGAGGCGTCCGACGCGGTGGCGACGGTAGCCCACACCTCGGTCCCAACGGCATGCAATTGAGCGACCTCGTCCGCGTCGAACGTCGCGAACGTACTCGACACCAGCGGTACCGGGTGCGCGAGCAGCCAGGCGAACTTCTCGGCGTAGAAGTCGTCACGTCGCACCAGCTCCCCAGGCTCTGCGTCGAAACGCTCGAACCAGGACGCAAGGTGCTCGGCATAGGACTCCACATCCGCACCCGATGGCTCCTCGGGCAGGAACAGATTGACGCCGAACAGCAGACCGCGCACCGAATCGATCTGCGTCGCAAAGGCTTCGGGTGTCAACAGTGCACCGGCGATCATGCCGAGCCCACCCGCCTCCGATACGGCGCGCGCGAGTTCGGGAGTACTCGGGCCGCCTGCCATCGGCGCACCGACAACGGGAACACGCAACTGCTTCAGAATCGGCGTCGTCACAGCTTCGAAATGTACTCGCCCGCAATTCGCGACCGAGTTCGGTGGGGACCGCGCGCCCCTACTGCCGACTGCGCACCCCTGCTCCGATGCGAGCGGGGGCGCGCGGTCGACAGAAAAGGTGTGAGGTTGCTGTCGGCAACCAGGAGCTGCCCTACTTCTTCGGCTTGTCCGACGAGGATTCCGAGGACAGTGCGGCGACGAAGGCTTCCTGCGGCACCTCGACGCGACCGATCGTCTTCATCCGCTTCTTGCCTTCCTTCTGCTTCTCGAGCAGCTTGCGCTTACGGCTGATGTCGCCGCCGTAGCACTTGGCCAGCACGTCCTTGCGGATCGCGCGGATGTTCTCGCGGGCGATGATGCGAGAGCCGATGGCGGCCTGGATCGGCACCTCGAACTGCTGACGCGGAATCAGTTCCTTGAGCTTGGTCGTCATCTTGTTGCCGTAGGCCGCGGCATTGTCCTTGTGCACGATCGCCGAGAACGCGTCCACGGCCTCACCTTGGAGCAAGATGTCGACCTTGACCAGCGCACCGGCCTGCTCGCCGATCTCCTCGTAATCGAGGCTGGCGTATCCACGCGTTCGGGACTTCAGGATGTCGAAGAAGTCGAAGATGATCTCCGCCATCGGAATCGTGTAGCGCAGCTCGACTCGGGTCTCGGACAGGTAGTCCATGCCGCCGAGCTCTCCGCGTCGTCCCTGGCACAGTTCCATGATCGAACCGATGAACTCGCTGGGCGAGATGATGGTGCACTTGACCATCGGCTCGAACACTTCCCGTGCCTTGCCCTCGGGCCAGTACGACGGGTTGGTGACGATGTGCTCGGCACCGTCTTCCATCTCGACGCGGTAGACCACGTTCGGTGAGGTGGAGATCAGGTCCAGGTTGAACTCTCGCTCGAGCCGCTCGCGGGTGATCTCCATGTGCAGCAGACCGAGGAAGCCGCAGCGGAAGCCGAAGCCGAGCGCCACCGACGTTTCCGGCTCGTACGTCAGGGCCGCATCGTTGAGCTGCAGCTTCTCGAGAGCATCGCGCAGGTCGGGGTAGTCCGAACCGTCGAGCGGGTAGAGGCCCGAGTACACCATCGGACGGGGCTCGCGGTAGCCGGTCAGCGGCTCGGTCGCGCCCTTGCGGAAGGTGGTGACGGTATCGCCGACCTTGGACTGGCGGACGTCCTTCACGCCGGTGATGAGGTAACCCACCTCGCCGACGCCGAGGCCCTTGGTCGCTTTCGGATCGGGTGAGACGATGCCGACCTCGAGCAGCTCGTGCGTGGACCCGGTCGACATCATCGTGACCTTCTCGCGCGGATTGAGTGCACCGTCGACGACGCGGACGTAGGTGACGACGCCGCGGTAGGTGTCGTAGACCGAGTCGAAGATCATCGCGCGGGCAGGCCCGTCGGGATTGCCGACAG
Organism: Rhodococcus sp. SBT000017; assembly: GCF_003688915.1. Taxonomy (NCBI): domain Bacteria; kingdom Bacillati; phylum Actinomycetota; class Actinomycetes; order Mycobacteriales; family Nocardiaceae; genus Rhodococcus; species Rhodococcus sp. SBT000017. The sequence continues at coordinate 290,134 of NZ_REFU01000001.1, read as the reverse complement.
GTGCCGGAACCAGCTTGACGACCTCGTTGAGCAATTCCTCGACGCCCACGCCGGTCTTGCCGGACACACGCAGCACGTCGTCGGCCTCACACCCGATGATGTGGGCGATCTCGGCGGCGTAGCGGTCCGGGTCGGCGGCGGGCAGGTCGATCTTGTTGAGCACCGGGATGATGGTGAGCTCTTTGTCGAGAGCCAGGTACAGGTTCGCGAGCGTCTGCGCCTCGATGCCCTGCGCGGCGTCGACGAGCAGCACCGCTCCTTCACAGGCCTCGAGTGCACGCGATACCTCGTAGGTGAAGTCGACGTGGCCGGGTGTGTCGATGAGGTGCAGGACGAATTCGTCGCCGTCGACGACCCACGGGAGCCGGACGTTCTGTGCCTTGATGGTGATGCCGCGCTCGCGCTCGATATCCATCCGGTCCAAATACTGAGCACGCATCGACCGGTCGTCAACGACGCCCGTGAGCTGCAACATCCGGTCGGCCAGCGTCGACTTGCCGTGGTCGATGTGGGCGATGATGCAGAAGTTCCTGATCCTGGACGGATCGGTGAACGTCGTGTCGGCGAAGCTGGGCACTCGTATCCTTCGGCTGGCGTGTTCGAAATGAGCGAACGGGTTTCCCTATCGTCCCACGCCGAGAACGGTGCGCCGTCCCCGGCTGTCCGACTCGGGTGTTCACGTCGCCGCGGTTCGGGCGATGAGCAGCAGGGTCTGCATCGCTACACTCGCCGCATGGCTGGCAACTGGAGCAGATTCGGCAAGGAACTGGGCAAGATCGCGATGCGCGAGGGTCCGCGGCTGCTGCGTCAATTGCAGAAGTCCGGTGCGGTGCAGAAGGGCAAGGACGCGATCAGCGGGACGGCGACGCGCACATCCGGTCCGGCACCTCGTCCGGGCCGCCCCGTGGCGTCGCAGACCAGGCCTACGGCACAACGCGCCCGCACCATCGAGTACTCCCCCGACCTGGACGGCAAGGCCGACCCCGGCGAAATCGTCTGGACCTGGGTCACCTACGAAGAGGACGCCAGCCAAGGCAAGGACCGTCCCGTTCTGGTCGTCGGACGCGAGGGCAACGATCTGCTCGGCCTGATGTTGTCGAGCCAGAGCAGCCGCGACGGAGACCGTGACTGGCAGTCGATCGGGTCCGGGTCCTGGGATGCCGAAGGCCGACCGAGCTGGATTCGTCTGGACCGAGTGCTCGACGTGCCCGAGGACGGCATCCGACGCGAGGGCGCAATTCTGAGCAAGCCCCAATTCGATTCCGTCGCAAACAGATTGCGCCGAGACTTCGGCTGGAACTGACCGTCGTGCGCGTTTTGCGTAGCCACAGCTACGCAAAACGCGCACGGCGTCAGGCGAGGCGGGTGATTTCCACGACCACGTCGAGAGCCGTCGAACCGCCGCCGGAGAAGATGCCCTTGAGCGGTGGCACGTCGGCGTAGTCGCGGCCGAGTCCGACCGACACATGCTGCTCGTTGACGGCGATGGCGTTGGTCGGGTCGTAGCCCCACCACGCGCCGGTCCAGGCCTCGATCCACGCGTGGCTCTGGCCCTCCACCGTGGCACCGATCGCAGCCTGCTTCTTCGGGTGCAGGTAGCCCGAGACGTAACGGCTGGGGATACCGACGCTGCGCAGCATCAGCAACGTCAGGTGGGCGTAGTCCTGACAGACGCCCTTCTTCTCCGACCACGCTTCCACGGCCGAGGTGTGCACGCCGGTGGTGCCCGGCACGTAGGACATCTCCTGGTTGACCCAGTTGGAGATCTCCACCACCGATTCCTGCGGCGGTAGGCCCTTGGACAGCTTCTTCGCCACCGACGCGAGTTGCCTGTTCTTCGGCACGTACTCGGTGTTGTCGAGGACCTCGTTGAAGCGGTCGATGACCTGGTCGCCCGCGAGTTCCTCCCAGGAGGCGTTCTCGTCCGGGTAGACGAAGGGATCGGTCTCGACCACCGAAGATCCGGTGACCTCGAGCTCGGTGTGCGGTGCGTGCAGGTCGAACGCCGTCACCGCGGTGCCCCAGTAGTCGGTGTAGCGGTAGGAACGCGTCACCGGGTTGGTCTCGACTCGGTTCAGAATCACGTTCTGCCGATTGTCACTTCGCGGCGTCAACCGAGCCTCGTTGTACGACGACGTCACCGGTGCGTCGTACTGATAGCCCGTGGTGTGCACGACACGCATACGCCAGCTCACAGTTCACCTTCCAATTGATCTTCGAATGTTCCGGAGCCGGCGTCCGTCCATGCAACCCACGGAGCAGCGTGGAAATACTGCTTGGAGATCGCATCACCGAGTTCACGGCAGGTTTCCTGCAGGGAGAGCAGGCGCTCCTGCAGATCGTCGAGAATTTCACCGGGACGGAGGAATTCGAGTTCGCTCCGAGCGCGGCCGAGGAGGCGCTGCGCTTCGGCGCGCGCACCGACTCGACTGTTGGGCTGATGGTCGAGCTGATCGAGCGAACGTTCCGCCTCGTTGAGTGCGTAGAACACCGATCGCGGAAAGAGCCTGTCCAGCAACATGAATTCGAGAACTCGCTGGGCATCGAGCGCGCCGCGGTAGGTGCGCAGGTAGGTGTCGTGGGCACCGGCGGAGCGAAGCACAGTGACCCAGGCCGGCGACGACGGCCGGTCACCGGCTCGCGAGAGCAACAGCCGAACGATCATGTCGATGCGCTCGACCGAGCGACCGAGCAGGAGGAAGCGATAGCCGTCGTCGTGACTGAGGGTGGAGTCCGCGAGACCGGCGAACATTGCGGCGCGCTCCTCGATGTAGCTGAAGAACTCGGCCGGGCCGGTGCGCTTGGACGCCCTGATGCGCTCGTTGAGCCCGTTGTACGTGGTGTTGAGGCACTCCCACATCTCGCTGGACGTGACTTCTCGTGCACCACGGGCGTTCTCACGCGCGCTCGACAGCGAGTCCACGATCGAACCCAATCCGTCGCGGCTGAAGGCGACGACCTCGGTGAGCGACCACACGTCGAGTGAAACGTCCGGTTCGTGCTTGAACCCGAGCACTCGCAACAACACTCGCGAAGTGTGGTCGGGGTCGACCGTGGCGTCCTCGAGAAGCTGGTGGACGGTGACGTCGAGAATGCGGGCCGTGTCGTCCGCTCTCTCCACGTACCGTCCGATCCAGTAGAGCGACTCTGCGTTGCGCGCGAGCATTTACTGTCCACCGCCGTTCGAGTCCGAGTTCGTTGCCTGCTGTTGTTGCTGCTGCTGTTGCTGTTGCTGTTGCTGATTCATCTGCTGATCCATCGTGAGCTCCGGGCCCTGTTCGGCCATCGGCGACTCCGGCGGAACGCTGACGATCTCCTCGCCGGCGAGTTCCTGCTCCTCCTGAGAGGTTCGGGTGGCGAGCACCCAGGTGTCCTTGCTGCCACCGCCCTGGCTCGAGTTGACCACAAGGGATCCCTCCGGCAGCGCGACCCGGGTCAGGCCGCCGGGCAGTACCCAGACGTCGTCGCCGTCGTTGACCGCGAACGGCCGCAGGTCGACGTGGCGGGGTACCAGGCGATCGCCGATCTTGGTCGGCACCGTCGAGAGCTGCACGACGGGTTGAGCGATCCAGCCGCGCGGATCTGCGCGGACCTTCTTGCTGATGGTGGCGAGTTCCTTCGGCGAGGCGTCGGGTCCGAAGACGATGCCGTAGCCGCCGGAGCCTTCCACCGGCTTGATCACCAGTTCGTCGATGCGATCGAGAACTTCCTCGCACTCGTCGTCGAGCCAGCACCGGAACGTGTCGACGTTCGCCAGCAACGGCTTCTCGCCCATGTAGTAGTCGATGATCGTCGGGACGTAGGTGTAGACGAGCTTGTCGTCGCCGACGCCGTTTCCGACGGCACTCGAGATGACGACGTTGCCTGCGCGGGCGGCGTTGACCAGACCTGCCACTCCCAGGACCGAGTCGGGGCGGAACTGCATGGGGTCGAGGTAGTCGTCGTCGATACGTCGGTAGATGACGTCGACCTGACGCTCGCCCTCGGTGGTGCGCATGTAGACGATGTTGTCTCGGCAGAACAGGTCTCGTCCTTCGACGAGCTCGACGCCCATCAGCCGAGCGAGCAGCGAGTGCTCGAAGTACGCCGAGTTGGCAACGCCAGGAGTGAGAACCACCACGGTCGGGTCGGCCTCGTTGAGGGCGGCCGATGCGCGCAGTGCCCGCAGCAGGTGCGAGGCGTAATCGCCGACGGCGCGGACGCGGTGGCTGGCGAACAGGTCGGGGAACACCCGGGCCATGGTGCGCCGATTCTCCATGACGTAGGACACGCCCGACGGCGACCGCAGGTTGTCCTCGAGCACTCGGAAGGTGCCCTGGGCGTCACGGACGAGGTCGATGCCGGCGACGTGGATGCGCACACCGTTGGGCGGTGTGATGCCGACCGCCTCGCGGTGGAAGTGCTCACAGGAGGTCACCAGCCGCTTGGGTACCACGCCGTCTCGCAGGATTTCCTGATCGCCGTAGATGTCGGCGAGGAACATCTCCAGGGCTTTGACACGCTGCTTGATGCCGCGCTCGAGTCGTGACCATTCACCCGCTGCGATGACGCGGGGAACCTGGTCGAGCGGGAAGGGGCGTTCCTGGCCGGACAGGGAGAACGTGATGCCCTGGTCGATGAAGGCTCGTCCCAGCGCATCGGATCTCGCGTCCAGGTCCACCGCGTTCGCCGGGGCGAGTGCGGTGTGGATGCCCTTGTACGGAGTTCGGGTGCGCCCGTCCGCGTCGAACATCTCGTCGAAGGCGAGACTGTACTTCCCGACGTCGGAGTATCCCCCGAACACCCCGTCGGCCTCGGGTTCGACGCGATCCGCTGTCTTGGTTTTGGTCGCTTTGGCCTTGGTGGCGGCATGCGTTGCCGATCGCGGACTCATTCTGGCCATGTTGCTACAGAGACAGGAGTTAGGCGCGGTAGAAGCGTTAATTTCTTGAAACGCATCGTCACCCCACTCCGGATTGGGTTCTGGCCGACCGTACTGGTATTCTCGATCTTCGGCGCAGGGCTCCAACGCTCAGCAGCAGACTTCGGGCATTCCAGCATGGATCGCCCTGACCGGAATACCGACGAAGACGACAAGGATTTTACGCGTGGCCAATATCAAGTCCCAGAAGAAGCGGATTCTCACCAACGAGCGTGCACGCCTGCGCAACCAGTCGGTGAAGTCATCCCTTCGTACCGTCATCCGCTCGTTCCGCGAGGCACAGGCTGCGGGCGACAAGGACAAGGCTTCCGAGATTCTTCTCGATGCAGGCCGCAAGCTCGACAAGGCCGCCAGCAAGGGCGTCATCCACAAGAACCAGGCCGCCAACAAGAAGTCGGCACTGGCTCTCGCAGTCAACAAGCTCTGATACATCACTGAGCTCGATCGAGCCCGCCGCATCCGACGAGGATGCGGCGGGCTTTTTCGTGCGCTGGGCTTTTCCGTGCGCAGTGCAGTTTGCCGACGCTACCTACCCAGTGATGCGACCTCCGCCACTGCTTTCTCCACTGCGTAGTCCGCGTCCGCTGCTTGGCCTTTGACGTCGGCGTTGAGCTGCGCCACCACGCGCAGCGCCTGGGCGATGGATCGGCCGTTCCACCCACGCGCCTGGCCCTGCGCCTTCTTGATCTTCCACGGCGGCATACCCAACTCCCCTGCCATTCGGAACGGGTCGCCGCGGCCGGCCGAACCCACCAGCGCAATGGTGCGGACGGCATCTGCCAACGCGTCGGCGAGCAACACGTGCGCCACGCCCCGGTGCATCGCCCAGCGCAGAGCCTCGAGAGCGCCGGCTCGGTCTCCGATCACTGCTTTGTCTGCGACGTCGAATCCGGAGACCTCGGCCTTGCCCGAGTAGTACCGACGCACCGCGGCGAGGTCGACCTTGCCGCCGGTATCGGAGACCAACTGCGAACAGGCCGACGCCAATTCGCGCAGTTCGTTGCCCACGGACTCCACGACCGCCTCGATCACGTCGCCGCTCACCCGGACGTCGGCGGTACGGAACTCGCCGCGCACGAAGTCGATACGTTCGGCGGGCTTGGTGAGCTTGGCGCACTCGTGCACCTGTGCACCACATTTCTGCAGCGCACCGACCATCGCCTTGGCCCGGCCGCCGCCGGAGTGCATGATCACGACCACAGCGCCCTCGGGCGGATCGGTGGCGGCGTCGAGTACCAGCGCAGCAGCGTCCTTGCCGGCCTCGGCCGCCGCCTCGAGCACGAGAACACGGTCCTCGGCGAACAGCGACGGGCTCAGCAGTTCGGCGAGTTCCGGGGCACTGGCATCACCGGTGCGCAACCGCGTGACCGGCAGGTCCTCCCCCGGAATCGCGGCATTCGCACGCACCTGAGCCACGATCGCGGCTACCGCGCGATCCATCAGCAGTTCCTCGTCGCCGAGGACCAGATGCAGTGGAGCCACACTCGAAGTCACGACCATGATCGTGCCATGTGCGACCGACACTGCGAGCATCCACTCGAAGTCCAGGCGATCACCACAGAACGTGCGCCGTCCACATCGCGAGTGCAGCCATCGCCACGGCCGCGGCCAGCCACCGAAACACGGTGAAACGCAACGCTGTCAGCAGCGCGGCCGTCGAGAACGCTGCCAGTGCTGCGCCCACCACGCCATCGGGGACGACGACGCCCGCAACCGGCACCGACGCAGCCTCCTCCGCCACCGTGATCAGCCACCACAGCGGCGCCGACACCAACTGCGCAATCAGCTCCGCGAGCGAAGTGCTGACGGTGGCGGTCACAGCCGTCAGGAAACCCACCACGGTGATCGGAGCGACGACCGGTGCCACCAACACGTTCGCAGCCACTCCCACCACACTGAACGTTCCCGCCATAGCCGCGACCACCGGTGCCGTCACCGCGTGCGCAGCCGCGGCGACCGCCACCACTTCCGCTGCCGCCCTGGGCCAGCCGCGGGCCCGAAGCCAGTCGACCCAGATCGGAGCGACGAGTACCAGCCCGGCGGTGGCGAACACCGACAGCACGAATCCGACATCCACCGCCAGCCTCGGCCACCACCCGAGCAGCCCCAACACCGCGCCGCACAGTGCCGGTACCGCTTGCCTGCGCCTGCCGGTGACGAACGCCACCAAGCCGATCGACCCCATCAATGCCGCCCGCAGCACACTCGGCGACGGCCGGGCCACGATCACGAACGCCACGAGTACGACGAACGCCACCGCGACCGTAGCGCGAGGTCCGACCCCGACACCTCGCAACACCAACAGAACCGCACCGATCAGAATCGAGAAGTTCGCACCGGAGACAGCCGTCAAGTGCGTGAGGCCGGCCGCCCGAAAATTGTCCGATACCGTCTCGTCCAGCCGCGACACATCTCCGACCACGAGACCGGGCAGCAGACCCGCACGATCCGGTGGCATCGAATTCTGCGCCACGGCAGCCAAATTCGACCGGAATGTACCGGCTGCCGCAGAGATCGTCCCGGGCTCGTTCACGGTGACCGGCGGACCCGAAGTGCGGATCACGGCCACGGTCATGTCCGGTCTGATCGGCTCACCGAGCCTGCCCCGCACGGTGACCACCTGGCCCGGCAGCAATGCCGACCAACTCGACTGCGGTGCGATGATCGACACCCGTCCACCGACGTGCCATGCCTCGCCGCCCACGTCGACTCGCGTCATCTCGGCCTTCACCATCACCGTCGCGGGCCCGGGAGCGGTCAGCCGTCGCGGGTCCTCCTCCAGCTGCACCGACGCCGTGATCCAGGCTCGGTTCTCTGCCGCCGCAGCCACGGGATGCTCGGCCAGCGAGCGCATCTGAATCCAGATCGATCCCCCGAAGCACAGCGCCAGCACGATCACCGCGGCCGCACCGGACCGACTCGAACTCGGCCGACCGCGCCGAACAGACATTCCGTGCAGTGCCACTGCGACGAGCAGCACCACCGCAACGGCCGACGCGGTAGCAGCCAGGGCAGCACCGGGGCCTCCGAGAATTCCGATCGCGGTGATCGACCAGCACACCGCAGCGGCCGGAACCAGGCGCACGTCGAACGGCAGGCGATCCTCGGTCTGCGGCGCGCCGGTGGATGCGGCATCGGTGGTCATCCGACGTGCACCAGGTCGCGGATCTTCGCCAGTCTGCCGGGCCCGATGCCGTCCACCTCGGACAGCTGATCCACGGTTGCGAAACGGCCGTTGGTCTCTCGCCAACTCACGATCGAGGTCGCGGTGACCGGCCCGACCCCGGGCAACGCGTCCAGCTCTGCGACGGTCGCGGCGTTGAGGTCCACCGTCCCGCCGGTGGTGGAACCTCCGACCCCGGCCGGTACGCCGCCGCTACCGTCTGCCGATGTGCCGATCCCGGATGTCGTACTGCTGACCGGTGGAGCGGCCTCGGGCGGCACGACGCCGACGACGATCTGATCGCCGTCGGCGACTCGCGCGGCCATGTTGAGCGCCAGCAAGTCGGCACCGTCGACAGCTCCCCCTGCCGCGGCCAGCGCGTCGGCGACTCGCGAACCCGGTTGCAGCCGAACCAATCCGGGGCGCGTCACGAGCCCGACGACGCTCACCACGAGTTCGGCCTCGGCGCTCGGCACAGGATCGGCCGCGTCACCGGTATCCACCGTGCCATCGGTATCCACCGTGTCGGTCGCGACCACAGCGAGCGGTGGTGCGGGAGCGGGATTCGGTGCGTCACGAACCACCGCGAATCCGGCGACCAGCACCACGAAGACCCCGGCGGCCGCCATCGCCAGTGCACCCGGCCTTCCCGGATCCACGCGAGCAGATCGCCACCGAGATGGCAGCAGGGCCGACCACGGGGTGCCTACTCGTTGCGCTTCCGGCAGCAGCCAATCCGGTTCCGTGGACCCGGCGTCCGGTCGCGGGTCCTCGGGCACGACGCGATCGCGGGCGGAATCGTGTTGTCTGCGCACGGAGTTCAATCGCGCCACCGTGTGCGCCCGATCGTCGTTGCCGCCCATACGGAAGGACGCTAGTGCGCGTGATCGGGCTCGATCGCCGAAAGCCGCAGGCCAAGAATTGCCCTGTGCAGAAACCCGGAGGCTGTGGATGAACCGGGACTCGACCCGGCTATCGGCGTCCCGGAGCCACGACGACGCCGACCGCGCCCGGGCCGACGTGAGCGCCGAGAACGGCACCGAAGGGGTACTTATCGATGCTGGTCGAGTGCGGAATTCGGGAGTTCAGCATCGCGGCCACGTCCTCGGCCCGCTCCGGGCACTGCATGTGGTGCACCGCGAGCGCAACCCCCGATTCGTCACCGACCTCGGCCGCCGCGGCGACGGCGGCATCGACCAGCTTGTGCAGCGCCTTGGACGAGGTCCGCGTCTTCTCCCGCAGCACGAGCTTGCCGTCGCTGATGTGCAGTACCGGCTTCATGGCCAGCGCAGTGCCGAGCAGCGCTGCGGCGGTGCCGATTCGGCCTCCACGTCTCAGGTGGTCGAGTCGATCGACGACGATGAAGCATCTCGAGGTCGTCGACGCGGCGACGGCGTCGTGATATACCTCGTCCAGTTCTGCTCCCCCGGCGGCGGTGGCGGCCGCAGCCAGCACCGCGAAGCCCAACCCCATTCCGGCCGAGGCGGAATCGACGACTCGGACGGCCGAGCCCACGTGATCTGCGGCCTGGCGCGCAGCCTCCCACGTGCTCGACAGTCCCCGAGAGATGTGCAGTGCCACCACACCGGCACCTCGACTGCGTTCGAGAGCCGCGGCATAGACCTCGGTCAGCTCACCCGGAGAGGCCCCCGCGGTGGTCACCGGCTTCCCCGAGGTGGACTGCTCGGGAATCTCGTCGATACCCTCGCGATGGTCGATTCCGTCGACCAACACGTGCAGTGGCACCAGCGCGATGCCTCGGTCGGCGGCGAGGGTGGCCGGCAGGCAGGACGAGGAGTCGGTGACGACGGCGACGGTCATCGCGATTCGGTCACCGATCCGGCAGCGACTGGTCGCAATACCTCCAGCATCGCCTCGGCGACCGCGATGTGGGCGTCCCATCCCCAGTGGATGCCGTCGGGGTTCGCGTTCTCGGACTCGATGTTCGGTCGTACGGCGTCGGCAAGGTCGACCATGGGGACGTTCCTGTCCGCGCTCCATGCACGCAGTGCGCGTACGGCGGGTTCGCGACCCGAGTGCACCTTGCCGTAGGCATCGCAGCGGTGCACCGACGGATAGGTGCCGATGACGGGAAGTTCGGGACGCACGTACGCCAGTGCCGCGCGGGTCTGTTCCAGATACTCGACGCTGAGCCGCGGCGGCAGCGCAACGGGCCAACCGAGATGCGACAGAACAGGTTGCACCGCTTGGTATCCCGCGCGAACCACGCGCCGAAGGGCAGGCGGTCGGACGTATCTGATCTGCTCCCGGAGCGCAGTCGGCAACGGTGACGGGAGCGAATCCATGCCGCCGATTCCGAGCACGACGGCACCGGCACGGGGAATGGCTGCCCACACTCGCGGATCCTGGGTCAGGGCCCACCACGCGTCACGACTCGTCCAGCCGATGCGCGCAACCAACTCCACCGTCCAACCCAGTTCCGCTGCAACGAGATTGGGCCAGAGCCGCGGGTCGTCGACGGGCAGTCCACCCTCGGGTCCGTAGTAGCTCAACGAGTCCGCGAGCACGAGCAGCGCAGGCTGCGCCGCCGTCTCAGAGGACGTCACTGGCCACCCGCGCCGAGGCGTTCCACACGTCCAGTCGCCAGGACGGGTTCTCGCCGGGTCCGTGCGCACCGAGCTGAACCCAGCTGGTGTTCGCGAGGCCTCCGAGCACCGGCCAACGATCGGTCGGCAGATCGAGCAGCGCCGCAGTCAGCGCCGCTATCAGACCTCCGTGTGCGACGAGGACGAGCGGTCGCTCGTTGCCGTCGGCACCCCACTCGGGGACACCTGCCGCCAGTTCACGAACCAGCGGCACGCTGCGTCGGGCAACGTCGATGCGGCTCTCCCCACCGGGTGGGGCGATGGTGGCGTCGGCGCGCCAGGCCGGTCGCGCACCGGGGGCGATGTCGTCGACCTCGGTGTGGGTGAGCCCCTGCCACTGACCGAGATGGGTCTCGCGCAGACGCTCGTCCACCGACACCGCCACACCGGCTGCATCGCCGAGCGCGTTCGCGGTGTCCAACGCTCGCCGCAGATCCGAGGACACGATCTTGATCGGCTCACGCGTCGCCAACTCGGCGGCGGCCGTCTTCGCCTGGCTGCGTCCGAGCTCGGACAGATCGGTGTCGAGCTGACCCTGCATGCGGTCGGTGGCGTTGTATTCCGTCTGACCGTGCCGAAGCAGGATGAGCCGTCTGGTCATTGCTCCGATTCCGGAGCCGGATGCTGTCCGAGCCCGGGAACCTCGATGGTCGGGCAGTCCTTCCACAACCGCTCGAGTGCGTAGAAGTTCCGCTCTTCGTTGTGCTGGACGTGCACGACGATGTCGGAGTAGTCCAGCAGCGCCCAACGGCCTTCTCTGGTGCCCTCGCGGCGGACCGGCTTGTGTCCGGCCTCACGGAGCTGATCCTCGATGTTCTCGACGATCGCGTTGACCTGACGCTCGTTGGGCGCGGAGGCGATGACGAAGCAATCGGTGATGTAGAGCTGATCGGAGACGTCGAGAATCACCACGTCGCCGGCCAGTTTGTCGTCGGCTGCGAGCGCGGCGATCCGCGCCATCTCGGCGGCTTCGGCTGTTGCAGTCACTTCGGTGTACTCCCACTCGTATGGCTCGGGTTCTCGGTCATTGCGCTGGTGACCGACCCTGCCGGTTGCTTCTTCTGGGGCGCTGGTTCCGACATGGTGACGGATCCGTCGAGACGCTGAGCGCCTCGTGGTCTGTAGAGATTCCTCTTCGAGATGTATTGCACGACGCCGTCCGGTACGAGGTACCAGACCGGCCGATTCTCACCGGCTCGAAGTCGACAGTCCGTCGACGATATCGCGAGTGCCGGGATTTCCATCAATGTGAGAGTGCCCGCGGGCAACGATCGGAGGTGGTTGGCGAGATGTTCGACGCCTAGCTCGAACCCAGGACGCGAGACACCGACGAACTTGGCGAGCTCGAACAGCTCCTCCCAGTTCTGCCACGTGAGGATCGACTCGAGCGCGTCCGCCCCGGTGATGAAGTACAGCTCGGCATTGGGATGCTGCGATCGCAGATCGCGCAGGGTGTCGACGGTGTAGGTCGATTTCTCTCGGTCGACGTCCACCCGGCTGACCGAGAAACGCGGATTGGACGCCGTCGCGATGACGGTCATCAGGTAGCGATCCTCGGCCGGGCTGACCGACTTGCCTTCCTTCTGCCACGGGTTTCCGGTGGGGACGAAGATGACCTCGTCCAGGCCGAATTTGTTCGCCACTTCGCTGGCTGCGACGAGGTGTCCGTGGTGAATCGGGTCGAAGGTGCCACCCATCACGCCCAGACGGCGGACGGGCTGCCCACCGGTGTTGTCGCCGGAGTCGGATTCGCGCTGCACAACCGCCGATTCTACGTCCGGGGTGCCGCTTGGCGTCACACGCCTCACACCGGCAGCAAACGCGAGACCACGGTGGCGAGCTGCTGAGCCGATCGGCACTCGTGCATCGCGATCACGTCGGAGTACACCTTGGCCGCCGAATCGCCGGAACCCCACTGCGATTTCGGTTCGGGATTGAGCCAGTACGCATGCTTGGCCACCGACACGATGTGCGCCAGCGCCGGCAGCTTCGGTTCGCGGTAGTTGGTGCGGGCGTCACCGAGAATCAGCACCGAGCTGCGACTGGTGACCGCGTGCGCGTACTTCTCGTCGAACGTCGTCAGTGCATGGCCGTAGTCCGAGTGTCCGTCGTACGTCACGAGATCGGACTCGCGGATGATGCGACTCATCGCGGCTCCCAGATCGGAACCGGAATCGAAGAATTGCGTCACCTCGTCGGTGGAGTCGATGAACGCAAAGATGCGGACGCGCGAGAACTGCTCTCGCAGTGCATGCACCAACAGCAGCGTGAAATTACTGAATCCTGCCACCGAGCCCGAGACATCGCACAGCACAACCAGTTCGGGGCGAGCTCGCCGAGGCTTTCGCTCGACCAGATCGATCGGGATGCCGCCGGTGGACATCGACTTGCGCAGCGTGCGTCGCAGATCGATGGAGCCGTGCCTGCTTCGGCTGCGCCGCACCGCAAGTCGCGACGCCAACAACCGGGCGAGAGGGGTGACGTTGCGCCGCAGCGCCGCCATCTCCGTGTCCGAGGCCCGCAGGAAATCGACTTCCTCCGCGAGCTTGGGCACCCCGTAGCTCGCGACCCGCTCACGGCCCAGCTTCTCTGCCGACCGACGCCTCGTCTCGCTCTCGACCATCTTGCGTAGGTCTGCGATGCGTTGCGCTGCAGTGCGTTTGGCCACCTCGGACTCGTAGTCGTCGGTCGGCCGATCGGGTGCGTCGTCGCTGCGCCCGAGCAATCCGTCGAGAATCTTGCGCAGCAACGTTTCGGGCGCAACGTCGCGCAGGGCCTGATACGCCGAGAACGAGGGCCCGTTGGAGGACTTGTACTGTCCGAGTTCCTCGACCATCTGCGCCGCCAGCATCTGGGTCAACTCCGCGGCCTCGGCCGAATCGTCCGAGAGCAGATCCACCAACAGCTCGCGGAGGGCATCGATGTCGATGTCGCCGGTGTCGGTGCGGGGCAACGCGGTATCGATCTGCCCCGAGTCCCTGGTGCCCGATGCCACCGGAAACCACAGGTCGAACAGGGCGTCGAACACTCCGCGGTGCGTCGGGCGGCGCAGCAGCGCACAGGCCAATCCCTCGCGCACGGCCTCCCGATCGAGCAGGTCGAGAACCGACAGGACGCGTCCGGCATCGACCGTCTCCGACGGCCCCACCGAAATCCCACGTCGACGCAACGCGTCGACGAACCCGACGAGGTGACCGGGAATTCCGTGTGGGGCCTGCATGTCAGTTGAGCCGCAGTTCGGCAGCCGCGCGGACCTGGTCCGACTGATGCTTGAGCACCACACCGAGTGTGGAGCGAACCGCGTCGTCGTCGAGGGTGTCCATCCCGAGCGCCAACAGAGTGCGTCCCCAGTCGATGGTCTCGGCCACCGAGGGCAACTTCTTGAGCTGCATCGCGCGCAGTACCCGCACGGTCTTGATCATCTGCTCGGCGATGGCCTCGGGCAGTTCGGGAACTCTGCTGGCGAGAATCCGGCGCTCGAGGTCGGCGTCGGGAAAATCGAGGTGCAGGAACAGGCAGCGACGCTTGAGGGCCTCGGACAGTTCACGGGTGGCGTTGGAGGTGAGCACCACGAACGGCGTCCGCTCGGCCACGATCGTGCCGAGCTCGGGAATGGTGATCGCGAAGTCGCTGAGCACCTCGAGCAGCAGTCCTTCGATCTCGACATCGGCCTTGTCGGTCTCGTCGATGAGCAGAACCGTGGGTTCGGTTCGGCGAATCGCCTGCAGAAGCGGCCGCGCCAGCAGGAACTCCTCGGAGAAGACATCCAGCTTGGTCGAATCCCAATCGGCAGCGGTACCGGACTGGATGCGCAGGATCTGCTTGGCGTGGTTCCACTCGTACAGCGCGCGGGCCTCGTCGACACCCTCGTAGCACTGCAGCCGCACCAGTTCGGCACCGGTCGTCTGCGCGACGGCACGGGCCAGCTCGGTCTTGCCCACTCCCGCCGGACCTTCGATCAGCAGCGGCTTGCCGAGGCGATCGGCGAGAAACACCGAGGTGGCGGTGGCCTTGTCGGCCAGATAGCCCGTCTCGGCCAGGCGCCTCTGGACGTCGTCCACGCTGGCGAACAGCGGGGGTGTCGTCGGTAGGGCACGATCCATGTCACAGCTCCTGATGATCGGGTCTGGCCGGTTCTGCGAGGGGTGTCAGTCTCGGACGTGTCCGTCGCCCCACACGGTCCACTTGGTCGAGGTCAATTCGGGCAATCCCATGGGTCCACGCGCGTGCAGTTTCTGAGTCGAGATGCCGATCTCGGCTCCGAAGCCGAACTGCTCTCCGTCGGTGAACGCCGTGGAGGCATTGACCATCACCGCGGACGCGTCGACCCGCTGGGTGAACTCGCGCGCGGCACCGATGTCGGCGGCGACGATCGCCTCGGTGTGGCCGGTGCCGTATCGGTCGATGTGCTCGATCGCCTCGTCGATGCCGCCGACGACCTTCAGCGCGATGTCGAGCGACAGGTACTCCTGAGACCAGTCCTCGTCGTGCGCAGGCACGAGCCCGGGCAGATCCCCGTGCACCGTCACGCTGTGCATCTGAAAAGCCCGGAGCAACCGCGGAACCATGGTCTCGGCGATCGCAGCGTCCACCAACACGGTCTCGGCGGCGTTGCAGACGCTCACTCGACGGGTCTTGGCGTTGAGCACGATCTTCTCGGCCGTGTCCGGATCGGCGGAGGCATGGATGTACACGTGGCAGTTTCCGACACCGGTCTCGATGGTCGGGACCGTGGCATCGCGCACGACCGCAGCGATCAGTCCGGCTCCACCGCGCGGGATCACCACGTCCACCAGACCGCGCGCCTGAATGAGGTGGGTGACCGTGGCACGGTCGGCACTTCCCAGAAGTTGCACCGCCGCCTCGGGCAGACCGTGACCGCGCAACGCTCCCTGCAGCGCCTCGACCAAGGCCGCGTTGGACTGCGCCGCAGACGACGAGCCGCGGAGCAGCACCGCGTTGCCGGACTTGAAGGCGAGGCCGAACGCGTCGACGGTGACGTTGGGCCGAGCCTCGTAGACCATGCCCACCACGCCGAGCGGAACCCGCAGCTGCCGAATCTCGAGCCCGTTGGGCAGCGTCGAACCGCGGATGATCTCGCCGATCGGATCGGGTAAACCGGCCACCTGTCGCAGCCCCGCCGCGATGCCGTCGATGCGCGACGCGGTCAGCCGTAGACGGTCCAGCAGCCCTTCGTCGGTACCGGCCGCTCGCGCGTTCTCGATGTCGACTGCGTTCGCGGCGAGTACCGACTCGGCCGCAGCAACGACCGCGTCGGCCGCGGCATGCAGCACGTCGTCCTTTTCCGCAGTTGTCAGCAGTGCGAGCGCGCGTGATGCGGTGCGCGCCCGGCGCGCTGCGGCGTGCACGTTCTCTCGCTCGTCGGCAGTCGTGGTCACCGGTTCGGCCGAGACGGAAGCTGTCATGAACTACACACTAATGGGGGCCGGGAATGAAGCTGCATCGCCGCGTCGTTGCAGCACAGCGTGAAGATCGTCGACTCACCGTCGGCGCTGCCCGAAGACCGGAGGAACCACTTGTGAGTGTGCTGTTCGAGCCTCTGACCCTGCGCAACGTCACCTTCCCGAACCGGGTGTGGATGGCACCGATGTGCCAGTACTCGGCCGACGAGGCCGGCGACGACGTCGGCGTCGCGGGCGACTGGCATCGCACCCACCTGGTGAGCCGGGCGATCGGCGGTGCCGGATTGATCATCACCGAAGCCACCGCGGTGAGCCCCGAGGGTCGCATCAGCCCGTCGGACCTGGGCATCTGGAACGACACCCAGGCCGACGCGTTGGCGAAGATCGTCGCCGAGATCTCGTCCTTCGGAACCGTCCCGGGAATTCAGCTGGCTCACGCGGGGCGCAAGGCCTCGACCGCTGCTCCCTGGCTGGGTGGCAAGTCCTTGCCGGCCGAGGACCCCCGAAGCTGGGAGACAGTCGGCCCGAGCGCGGTTGCGTTCGGTGACTACGCGAGCCCACGGGAGGCGACGACCGAGGACATCGCGAAGATCGTCGACGACTTTCGGACGGCCGCCCAGCGCGCGCTGAAGGCCGGGTTCCAGGTCGCCGAAGTACACGGCGCGCACGGCTATCTGCTGCACCAGTTCCTGTCCCCCGCCAGCAACACCCGTACCGACTCGTACGGCGGCGATTTCGCGGGCCGCACGCGGCTGCTGATCGAGGTTGTCGACGCCGTGCGTGAGGTGTGGCCGGCAGAGCTGCCGGTCTTCGTACGACTGTCGGCGACGGATTGGCTCGACGAGCCCGAGGACAGCGAGAGCGCTGGGTACGCAGCCGAACTGGAGGCCCCGAGCTGGACGTCGGATCAGACGGTGGCCTTGGCCCAGATCCTCACCGAGCACGGGGTGGATCTGGTCGACACCTCGACCGGAGGCAACGCCAGGGCCCATATTCCGGTCGGTCCGGGCTATCAGGTTCCGTTCGCGAGGCGCATCCAGAACGAGACCACCATGCCCGCTGCCGCCGTCGGCATGATCACCGAACCCAAGCAGGCGGAGGAGATCGTCTCGCTCGGCGAAGCGACGGCCGTGCTGCTCGCGCGTGAGCTCCTGCGTGACCCTTACTGGCCACGGCGCGCCGCCCGGGAACTCGGCGTCGAGATGCTCCCGGCCGCGGCACCCCAGTACGAGCGGGCCTACTAGCAACTGCTCTCAGGACGGCACGAAGCCGAGTTTCTTGTCCACCACATTGCGCAGCGGTTCGCCTCGGAAATGCCGAAGTGCGTTGTCCACGAACAACTCTGCGAGCCGCTGTTTCCACCCCGAGGCATCGCCGCTCATGTGCGGTGTGACGATCACGTTCTCGGCCGTCCACAGTGGATGGTCGGCCGAGAGCGGTTCGGTCTCGAACACGTCGAGTGCGGCACCTGCGATGTGCCCGGTGGCCAGGTGCGCCAACAGCGCCTCGGTGTCGAGCAACTCCCCGCGGCCCACGTTCACGATGCGTGCACCGGGCTTCATCGCGGCCAGCACCGAATCGTCGATCATTCCTCTCGTCTGATCGGTCAGCGGCGCGACCAGCACCAGGTAGTCGGCCTGGGCTACCTCGGACGTCAGGTCGGCGCTGGCATGAACGGTGCCGAAATCTCGGTCGCCCTCTCGTGCCGTCCGGCCCACACCCGAGATCGACATTCCCACTGCTGCCAGCAAGCTCGCGATGGCGCGCCCGATCGCACCGGTGCCCACGATCATCGCGTGGGCACCGTCGATGCGCTCGGTCTCGCGGTGCTGCCAGACCTTCGAATGCTGCAGTGCGCGCGAACGTTCGGAGTCCTTGGCGAACGCCAGAATCTGGGCCAGCACGAACTCCGCGATCGGGCGGTCGAACACTCCGCGCGAATTGGTCACGATCACATCGGAATCGACCAGGTCGTCGAACATCAACGAGTCGACTCCTGCGGCGGCGATGTGGATCCATTTCAGCGAGCCGCAACGCGGCCACGCCGATTCGACTGCGGGAGAGAAGAAATCCCACAGGAGCAACGCGTCGGCACCGTCGAGCGCATCGCCGAGGGTGTCGGCGGTGGCGTACCGGACGTCGGCGACCTCCGCGACGGAGTCGAGCCCGTCCGGAAGATCGCCGGCGTGCAGAACGACGAGAACCGGTGCCATTGCTACTTCTTCTTGTATCCGACGAGCTCGACGCCGGACGCGGCAACTTCGTCGTCGTTGTCGCCGGGGCACTGGGTTCCGCGCAACGAGCGGCCTGCGGTTTCCGGCATCAGCAGAATCGGCACGAAGGCGATGGCAGCCGCGATCATCATGTACCAACCCGGAATCAGGTTCGACCCGGTTCGGTCGATCAGGAACGTCAGGATCAGCGGAGCCGTACCGCCGAAGAGTGCCGTCGAGACGTTGTATCCGATGGCGAACGCTCCGTAGCGCACCTGAGTGGGGAACAGCGCAGGCAGGGTCGACGACACACAGGAACACATGATGACCAGCAACACTCCGAGACCGAGCAAACCGATGCTCTGGCCGATCAGTCCGGTGTTGATGATCAGCAGGAACAGCGGAACGCTGAGCACGAAGTACCCGACGCAGGCCGCCAGCAGCAACGGCTTTCGGCCCACCCGGTCGGACAGAGCGCCGATGGGGTTGATGATCGCCATCATGATGATCATGATGGCCACGAGGGTGAAGTTCGACTGAGTCGTGCTGTGCCCCAACGTGTCGCTGAGATACGAGGGCAAGAACGTCAGCACGGTGTAGTACGCGATGTTGAGGAGCAGCACGAATCCCATCAGGATCAGGATTCGCTGCCAGTACGTCATGGTGGTCTTGAGCGAGGCCATGGCCCCACCTGCACCCTCTTCGACCGTGCCGCCGTCTTCCTTGGCCTCGGCGAACACCGGAGAATCCTCCAGGCGGGTCCGCAACCACAGCGCGACGATGCCCAGCGGCAGCGTCACCAGGAACGGGATTCGCCAGCCCCATGCCTCCATCGTCTCGTCGCCGAGCCCGACGTTGAGCAGGGTGCACAGGGTGGCACCGCCGACGGTGCCTGCGAGGGTGCCGAATTCGAGGAACGATCCGAAGAATCCGCGACGCTTGTCGGGCGCGTATTCGGCCATGAACACTGCTGCGCCGCCGTACTCACCACCGGTGGAGAAGCCCTGCACCAATCGGCAGACGAGCAGCAGCAGCGGTGCGGCGATGCCGATGGTGTCGAATGTCGGCAGCACACCGATCGTCGCCGTGGCCAACGTCATCATCGTGACGGTCAGTACGAGGACCTTCTGACGACCGATGCGGTCGCCGAGTGGGCCGAGCACGATGCCGCCGATGGGGCGAATGATGAACGACGCGGCCAGCACGGCGAATGTGGAGAGCAGGCTCGCTCCCCCGTCATCGGACGGGAAGAAGTTGGCGGCGATGTACACGGCCAGATAGCCGTACACCGCGTAGTCGAACCACTCGACAGCGTTTCCGAGCGCTGATCCGCCGATCGCTCGGTGCAGAATCTTCGTCTCGTTCGGGCTCAGCGTGTCGGTGCTCGGTGGGTATCCGGTCGGCGTAGTCGCCGACCCTGATGTTTCGGTCACGGTTCCAATACCTCTCGCTTTTGTACAACGTGGAGCGTCGGTTTGGTTCTTCGCAGCGTTCGACATTACGACGGTGCCGATCGTGCGTTTCGGCCAACCCCCTCCTCGGAAGCTAAAGACCAGCTAGCGCACCGATTCTGGTGGCTATCAACGCGTACGCCCTTGCGCTGTCGGTCAATTGCTGCACGGCCACCGATTCGTCCGGCCGATGTGCCTGGTTTTCGATCTCCCCCGGACCGAGCACGACGGTGCCTATACCCATCTGTTGCGCGACGAAACCCCCGTCACAGGATGCAGTCCAGATGTCGGTGACAGTTTCGGATCGAGCGTCGAGAACCGATTGCACTGCGGTACCGACCAATCCGTCGTTCACGCTGGTCAAGAAGCCCGGCATCTCCATCGCGACGTCGATCGTCACGTCGATACCGGATCCGGTGACGTGCGCGGCCTCGATGCGTGATCGCAGGTCACCGACGACATCGGCCGCCTTCTCGCCCGGCAGTAGACGGCGATCGACGGTGAGTACGCAACGATCGGCGACCATCGAGGTCCCCGTCCCACCGGATATGGTTCCCACGTTCCAGGTGGCGGGCCCCAACTCGGCGTCCGGGTTCTCGTCCAGCTCGATCTGCGACTCCTCGATGATCGCGATGATGCGCGCTGCAGCCGCTATGGCGTTGGCACCGTTGCGAGGTTGTCCCGCATGTGCTGAACGGCCACTCACCTCGATCTCCAGATTCGCGGCACCTCGGCACCCGACAATGGTCACCAGATCCGTCGGCTCGGCCACCACGCAGTGGCTGTAGTTCCGCGGAGGTGGATCGGCCACGAACGCTCGGATGCCGAGACCGGTGTCCTCCTCGTCGACCAGACACGCCAACGTCATCGGGTGTACGTCGGCGAGACCGGCTCGGTGCACCGCGTTCATCGCAGCCACGACGGCGGCGAGGCCGCCCTTCATGTCGCACGCGCCGCGACCGACAATTCGGCCGTCTCGAACCACGGCGGAGAAGGGGTCGGTGGTCCAGCCCGTCCCGGCGGGAACCACGTCCGAGTGCCCGACGAACAGCACTCCCGGCCGCTCGTCGGATCCGATCGACACGATGACGTTGGGCCGACCCGGAGCCACTTCGACCGTCCGAACGTCGAATCCCAATGCACGACAGTGATCGGCAAGGACTTTCGCGGATTTCTCCTCGGTGTCGCCGGGGTTCTCGCCGCCGGCGTCGATCAATGCTGCCGTCAGCGAGACGATCTCGTACTCGTCGATCGAATCGAGCAGAGCGCGTTCGGTATTCGAGACGGTCATCGGGTGGGATCGGAGGCGAGCAGGTGCTTGGACTTCTCCACTGCCACGGCGAGCCTTCTGATTCCCTCCTCGATGCGTTCGGGTGTCGAGGAGGCGAAGCACAACCGCAACGAATCGTGGAACTTTCCGCCCACCGACAACGCCGGCCCGGGTATGTAGGCCACGCCCTCGGCCAGTGCCGTCTCGAACAGGTCCTGCGTCGAGAAGTCGACATCGTTGCCGCGCAACGTCGCCCAGAGAAAGAAACCTCCCTCGGGATCCGTCGTCGACATCGACTCGCCGAAGTGCTCGGCGATACTGTTCTGCATCGCGATCTTGCGGGGCAGGTACACCGAGGCCAACGATCGAAGATGCTCGTCGAGCAGGCCGCGCCGGATGTACTCGGCCACCATCCGCTGACCGGGCAAGTTGGTGCACGTGTCCATGGCCTGTTTGGCGTTGACGATCAACTGCCGCGCCTCGGGCGCGGCGTCCACCCACCCCACTCGCAGGCCGGGAGCGATCATCTTGGAAAAGGTCCGTACCGAGAAGATCAACGGATCGTTCGGACTGAGCGTGCCGAAACTGGGAATCGGATCACCCGAGAAGCGGAGCAGGCCATAGGGATCGTCGTCGAGAATCACCGAGCCCCACCGATGTGCCAGTTCGATCAACAGCTTTCGGCGTTCGAGCGACATGGTCACGCCGGACGGGTTCTGGAAGTTGGGGATCACGTAGATCATCTTGGGCAGGCGACCCGCGCGCTCGACGAGTTCGGGCAACGCCTCGACGATGAGTCCGTCACTGTCCATCGGGGCCTCGAGAATGTCGCCTCCGTAGCTGAGCACGGTGGCGGTTCCGTTGGTGTACGTGGGACTTTCGACGATCACCAGGTCGCCCGGATCGACGAGCAACTTGCAGGCGATGTCGAGACCCTGCATTCCGCCGGAGGTGATCACCACCCGATCCTCGGTCGTGGGTTCTCCCACCGAGTCGAGGTAGGAGAGCAACGCGTCGAGCAGGCCCGGATCACCCTCGGTAGCACCGTAATCGAACGCGTCCGCGGTGAGTACGCTGCCGGCTATCTCTGTGAACGCAGCGGCCGGAACCGTCTCGGCTGCAGGAGATCCCATGGCGAATCGAACGATGTCGTGCTTCTGTGCAGCGAGAAGCGATGTCGACGAGTCGATCACCGAGCCCACCAGCTTGTCGGTGCGGAGGGCCCAGGGAATGCTGCTTGCGGAGCGACCCTGGGTGGCAGGAGTGGAGCCTGCGGAACGACCCTTTGTGGCAGGAGTGGAGCCTGCGGAACGACCCTTTGTGGCAGGAGTGGAGCCTGCGGAACGACCTCGAGTAGATGCGGTCATGCTCACTCCTTCGTCAGTAGTTCTCGGGGGTATGCGGTGAAGGTCTCGAGGCCGTTCTCGGTGACGCGAACGGCCTCGGATACCTCGTATCCGTAGTCGTCCATCCACATTCCGCCGATGATGTGGAAGGTCATGTTCTCGGCAAGTACCGTTTCGTCGTCGGTTCGCAGGCTCACGGTGCGCTCACCCCAGTCGGGTGCGTAGGCGATGCCGATCGAGTAGCCGATGCGCGACGGCTTGTGCAGTCCGTGCTTGGCCAAGCTCGTGTTCCATACCTGCGCCAGGTCGGTGGCGGTGACGCCTGCCCGCACGGTCGCGAGCACGTCGTTCAATGCTTCCCCGGTGGACTTGGCGAGGTAATCCAAACGTGGGCTCGGCTTTCCGAGCACGATCGTCCGGGCCATCGGGATGTGGTATCGCCGAAACACTCCGGCCAGTTCGACGACGGTGGTCTCGCCCCGCACGAAGGGTTGATGCGACCAGGTCAGATGTGGGGTGTCGGCTCCGGCACCGGTAGGCAGCATCGGGACGATGGCCGGGTGGTCGCCGCCGAACTCCGGGGTGCCGCGAACCTGTGCGTTCATGATGGCCGCGGCGGCGTCGCACTGCCGTTCACCGACCGAGATCGACTGGTACGCAGCCGACATCGCCGACTCGCAGACCGTCGCGGCACCGCGCATCAGGGCGATCTCCGCAGGCGACTTGACCACACGTACCCAGTTGATGAGCTCGTAGGAGTCGGTGAAGCGGTACTCGGGCAGTGCCTTGACCAGTGCCTCGAATGCCTTGGGACTGAAGTAGTACGAGTCCATCTCGAGACCCACCTGGCCGTGCTCGAAGTTGTTCACCAGTCCCAGTTCACGCAGCTTCGCGGCGACCCAGACGAATGGGTGAGTGTCTCTGCGCTGCACGAAAGTCTCGGGGTAGCCGAACGTCCGATCCTGCGGAAGCCACGACGTGCGAAACGCGCCGTTGGCGTCCATCTCGCGAGCGAAGAAGTACATCTCGCCGTCGAGCGGTACGTAGAGCATCTGCGGGGTGTAGAACGAGAGCGCGTTGTACCCCAGCAGGTAGTAGAGATTTGCGGGATCGGTGACGATCAGAGCCGTGAGGTTCTGCGCTGCCATCCGATCGCGGACGGCAACGAGGCGGGCCGCGTACTCCTCGTCGTTGAACGTGATCGGCGTGCTGTTCGGTACGTCCGGGTACCGAGCCAGTCCGGGAGCGGCCCGTCCTACGGTCTCGTCGGGACCGAGTGCAGTGACGTAGGCAACGTCGGGTGAGTCGTTCACGGGCACCCCCTTCAATGGGGTCGATTTAGTAGATTGTTGACAATCAGGCTAAGCGCTGATGAGAGAGGTGCGCAAGACTTCGGGTGTAAATGCTGTGTTGCGAGCCCGGAAACTATCCCGGCGTGGCCAGCGCCGAGTGTTCGGCCTGTTCCTCGACCATGGCACGGGTCAGGTCGTGGATGGCGGTGTCCATGTGCTCGTGTACGCCCTTTTCCAGTGCGTCCCAATCCGAACCGAGCAACAAGTCGACGATCAGCTGATGTTCCTCCACCAACGCCTCGGGCCGGTAGTACGCGGTTTCGAGGTTGGCCATGCAGATACGCGCCTCCGCAGCGAGCGTGGCGTACATCCGCGACATCCGGCTGTTGCGGGTCGCCGCAACCAGGGCGGTGTGAAACGCCAGATCCCGTTCGGCAAGACCTCGCCAATCCGCCCGATCGATGAACGGCTGCATCTGCATCACGATGGCCGAGAGCTCATCGGCAGCCGAGACCAAGCGCGCGCGATCCCCGTGCACCAGAGTCCACGCGGCACCGACCTCGATCGCCGCACGGGATTCGTAGATCTCGGCGACATCCTCACTGCTCAGCTCGACGACGAAGACACCTCGATTCCGGTAGCTGACGAGCAACCCCTCCTGATTGAGGCGCTGCAACGCCTCCCGCACCGGCCCCCGCGAGATCTCGAGTTCCGCGGCGACGTTGGCCTCGTTGATCTGCTCCCCCGGGGCGTAGGAGCCGTCGATGATGCGGTCGCGAATCTGGTCGGCAATGACCATCGACGTGTTGCGTGCGTCGATGGGCGTCAGTCGTCTCGAACTGGGCATGATCGAAAACCTCTCTCAGCCTCGGGGAATGGCGAAGTATTTGTACTCCAGAAACTCGTCTATTCCGACTTTTCCGCCCTCGCGGCCGAGTCCGGACTGTTTGACGCCACCGAACGGCGCAGCCGGATTGGACACCAGACCCGTGTTGAGGCCCACCATGCCCACCTCGAGGCGCTCCCCCATCCGCAGAGCCCGGTCGATGTCCTGGGTGAAGACGTATCCGACCAGTCCCCACTCGGTGTCGTTCGCGAGGGCGATCACCTCGTCCTCGGTGTCGAACGGGACGATTGCTGCCACCGGTCCGAAGATTTCCTGTGACATCAGATCCGACGCCGCATCGACGTCCGCGAGTACCGTCGGCGGGTAGAAGTAGCCGGGTCCGTCCGGGGCCACTCCCCCGACGATCGCACGTGCACCGCGCCCGAGGGCGTCGTCGACGAGTGTCTGCACCTTGGTGCGGCCCGCGTCGTCGATCAGCGGACCCACTTCGGTGCCGTGCGCACTACCGGCCCCCACCGACAGCGCACCCATGCGCTCGGCGAGCTTGTCCGCGAACTGCGCTGTGACACTGCGGTGTACGAAGAATCGGTTGGCGGCGGTGCATGCCTCGCCCATGTTGCGCATCTTGGCGACCATCGCACCGTCCACGGCACGCGCGAGATCTGCGTCGTCCATGACGATGAAGGGTGCGTTGCCGCCGAGCTCCATCGAGGTGCGCATCACCGTCGATGCAGCTTGTTCGAGCAGGATCTTGCCCACCGCAGTCGATCCGGTGAAGCTGATCTTGCGAGCCGCACCGCTACTCATCCACGAACCCACGACACCCGACGCGTCGGTGGTGGTCACGACATTGACCACTCCCGCCGGAACACCCGCATCGTGCAGGATCCCGGCCAGAGCCAGTGCTGTCAGCGGCGTTTGCTCGGCCGGCTTGAACACCACGGTGCACCCTGCCGCCAACGCCGGGCCGATCTTACGAGTGCCCATGGCCAACGGGAAGTTCCACGGAGTGACGAGAATGCACGGTCCCACCGGTGCGCGGGTGACCACGATGCGGTTCTTCCCATCTCCGGTGAGGGTGTGATCGCCCGAGATGCGTACCGCCTCCTCGGAGAACCAGCGAAAGAACTCGGCTCCGTACGCCACCTCACCGCGAGCATCGGCCAGTGGCTTCCCCATTTCCGCGGTGATGATCGCAGCGAGCTCCTCCGACCGCGCCATGATCAATTCGTATGCTCTGCGGAGGATTTCGCTGCGTGCACGCGGCGGTGTCGCGGCCCAGTCGGCGGCGGCGTCGACCGCTGCAGCCATGGCGTTCTCGGCATCGTCGATGCTGCCGTCGGCGACCCTGGCGATGACCTCGCCGCTGGCGGGATCGATGACATCGAACCGGGCATCGGATGCTGCGGGGGTCCACGCGCCTGCGATGAACAGTTCGGTAGGAGCAGTGATGGTGGGGCGAGTGAGGCTGGTGGTCGAACTGGCGGTCATGGCCGCGGTCCTTTCGTCGAACGTGGATCGAGTATCTGCGCCAGGTGTACGGACGCATCGCTCGTCAGGTCACCGGTGAGTTGACGCACCTGCATGTGGCAGGAGAATCCGTCGGTCAGAATCGGGGTGTCGGGCTCGGCCGCACGAACCGCAGGCGCGAGGGCCTGCTCGGCGACGGCCATGCTCAGCTCGTAGTGCCGAGCCTCGAAGCCGAAATTCCCTGCGACCCCGCAACATCCGGTGGCCTCCCGTACCGCCTCGATACCGACGGAAGCCAATGCCGTGCGCTGAGTGGCGTTGCCGAACACCGCGTATTCGTGGCAGTGCGTCTGTACCGTCACCGAATCGGGCACCTCGGCCGAGGGCACCCACCCGGCGGCAGCCTGATCGATCACCGCGCCCGCGAAACTCTGCACCCGCGCCGCGACCCGTCTCGCGGCCGCAGTGGGAACCAGCTCGGGCATGTCCTTGCGGAACGCCGCAGCGCAGCTAGGTTCGGTGACGACGATCGGTCGGTCGGTGCCGTCATCCAGTGCAGCAACGGCTTTCGTGAGGTGCTTGCGGGCGGCCTCGAGCTGGCCCGTCGAAATCCAGGTCAGACCGCAGCACACGTCGGTCCGGCATTCGGTGCTGCGACCCGAGTCCTCTAGCACCCGCTGCGCCGCACCCGCGACCTCCGGGCGAAAGCCCTGGGTGAACGTGTCGACGACCAACACGACTTCCGCGTCGCGGCCGCCGCCGATCCGTACTTCGTGAGCCAACTCCTTGGCCGACGCGAAGCGCGGCAACGGCCGCTCGGTGGTCAGCCCACCGAGTCGAGCCGCCAGTGCCGCGATGCGCGGGGTGAGCAGACGGTTGAGCAACGGTGCCGTTCGCTGCGTCACCTTCAGCCAGCGAGGCAACCAGCCCAGCGAATAGTGCGAGAGCGGACGCAGTCGCCCCGCATAGTGATGGTCGAGGAACTCGGACTTGTACGTCGCCATGTCCACTCCGACCGGACAATCCGACGAACAGGCCTTGCAGGACAGACACAGGTCGAGCGATTCGGCCACATCCTTCGAGGCCCACCCGTCAGCAACGGTCGGCGAGCTTCGCACCATCTCCTGCAGCACTCGTGCCCGGCCCCGCGTCGAATCCTTCTCATCGCCCGTCGCGCGAAAACTGGGGCACATGACGCCTCCCGACGCGGTGCGACATTTGCCGACGCCGACGCACGACTGAGTTGCGTGCACGAAGGGATCCAGATCTGCCCGCGTTCCGATCTGGTGCAGATCGAAGGTGGTCTTCCATTCCCGCGGTGGGATGCCCTGCAGCATCAGGTTGTCCATCATCGGTTCCGGATCGGTGATCGACCCCGGGTTCAGAATCCCGCGCGGATCCCAGATGCGCTTGAACCGCGCGAACGCGTCGAGCATGCGGGGTGAGTACATCACCGGCAGCAGTTCCGAGCGAGCCCTGCCGTCGCCGTGCTCGCCGGACAGGCTGCCGCCGTGCTTGACGACCACCCGCGCGGCGGCGCGCAGGAAGTCGTACATCACCCGTCGTCCGGCGTCGGTGCGCTGATCGAACGTGATGCGCACGTGCATGCAGCCGGCACCGAAGTGTCCGTACATCACGCCGGTCAGATCGTGTTCGGCCAGAAGCACGTTGAGGTCCGCGAGATAGGCGGACAGGTTCTCGGGTGCGACGGCGGCGTCCTCCCAGCCACCCCAGGACTCGACTCCGCTGGCCAGGCGGGTCGCCAGGCCCGCGCCATCCTCGCGCACTCGCCAGAGCGCTGTTCGATCGGCCGGGTCGGTGACGATGCGGCCTTCCTTGACGCGGCCGAGCAGACCGAGCGCCTCGAGCAGACGGGCGGCCTTGTTCTCCACCTCGGCGGTATCGGCTCCGTCGAGGTCGACGTAGAGCCAGGCGTTTCCCGCAGGCAGACCGCGGACGGAGTCCGGTCCGCGCCGGTACTCCATGGTCTGGGCGATGTTGTCGTCGATACCTTCCACTGCGGCAGGCGAGAACTCGAGAATGGCAATCACGTCGGCTGCAGCAGCCACCACGTCGTCGTAGCCGAGGCAGAGCAACAGCGCAGCCTGCGGTACGGGCACGACGGCGACGGTGACCGAGACGATCACCGCGCACGTGCCCTCGCTTCCGACGAGTGCACGAGCGACGTCGAATCCGTTCTCGGGCAGCAGATGCGACAGGTGAAATCCGGAGACCTGGCGTGGTATGCGGCCCAGTTCGACTCTGAAGAGCGCGAGGTTGTCGGCCGCGAGCGAGTGCAGCTCGCGCGAGATGCGTTCGGCCGCATCGGTTGCCGCCGCATCCTCCGAATGCACTGCCTCCACACCGCTACGGGTCACCCGGAGTAGGTGCCCGTCGGCAGTCACCACGTCCATGGCCACCGTGTGGTCGGCTGTTCGGCCGTAGCGAACCGAATGGTTGCCGCACGCGTCGTTGCCGACCGCCCCGCCGACCGTCGCGCGTGTCTTGCTGGACGGGTCGGGTGCGAACGTGAATGCTCCAGCAGTGCGCGCCGTCAACTCTCGCTGCAACTCCGAGATCACGATTCCCGGTTCCACCACCGCCGTTCGCGAGTCGATGTCCACCGAGATCACGCGATTCATGTGGCGGGAGAAGTCGAGCACGATTCCGCGGCCGATCGCGTTGCCCGCCATGGACGTTCCGCCGCCGCGGCCGATGACTGCGACTCCCGCGGCCCCGCACAGAGCCATAACTGAAACAACATCGTCAGTGCTGCGCGGAAAAACCACAGCGGCAGGCGGAATTCGGTAGTTCGAGGCGTCGTAGGAGTACTCGGCTAGCCGCCGAGTCGAGTCGTCGATCTCGATCCCCAGTTCGCGCACTTCCTGCACGAGTGCGGAAACTGGGGATCGAACGGAAGCAGCCGTCACAGCACGTTCTTCAGCGTGCGCGACAACGCGTCGAGGCCCTGCCGCATCTCGTCGTCGCTCACGATCAGCGCCGGGATGATCCGGACCACGTTGCCGAGCGCGCCACAGGTGAGCAGCAACAGCCCCTCATCGATCGCACCCTGTTGCACGCGCAGGGCGGCCGCGGCATCGGGATTTCCTGCGCTGTCGACGAATTCGAGTGCCTGCATCAAGCCGAGTCCACGTGCATCACCGATGGCCGAGTGCTCGGACTTCAGTGCGAGGAGGCCGTCGAGCAGAACTCGGCCCTGCGCGGCGGCGTTGGCGACCAGACCTTCCTCACGCACGACGTCGAGCGTCGCGACACCCGCCGCAGCGGCGACGGCATTGCCGCCGTACGTGCCGCCCTGCGATCCGGGCCACGCCTTGCCCATCAACTCGGTCGATGCCGCGATCGCCGAGATGGGAAATCCACTGGCCAGACCTTTTGCGGTGATGACGATGTCGGGTGTGATCGTCGAATGCTGGTGGCCCCAGAACTTTCCGGTGCGTCCCACGCCTGCTTGCACCTCGTCGACGATGAGGACGATCCCGTGGGTGTCCGCGCGTTCGCGGAGTCCCTCGAGAAACTCCGGAGGCGTGGGCAGATAACCACCGTCACCGAGTACCGGTTCGATGATGAACGCGGCGGTATCGGCGGGGCTGGACATCGTCATCAGCAGGTAGTCGAGTTCCTTGAGCGCGAAAGCCACTGCGGTGTCCATGTCCCAGCCGTACCGGAAGGCGTACGGGAACGGCGCGATGTGCACACCGCCCATGATCGGCGAGAAGCCGGAGCGGAACTTGGTGCCCGCGGTGGTCAACGACGCAGCCGCCACCGTGCGTCCGTGGAACCCTCCGTGGAAGGCGATGATGTTGGGCCGTCCGGTCGCCATGCGCGCCAACCGAATCGATGCCTCGACGGCCTCGGAGCCGGAGTTGGCGTAGAAGACGCTGTCCAGCCCGGCCGGTAGTACCTCG
This sequence comes from Rhodococcus sp. SBT000017, assembly GCF_003688915.1. Taxonomy (NCBI): domain Bacteria; kingdom Bacillati; phylum Actinomycetota; class Actinomycetes; order Mycobacteriales; family Nocardiaceae; genus Rhodococcus; species Rhodococcus sp. SBT000017. Next base: position 260,203 of record NZ_REFU01000001.1, on the reverse strand, counting down.
CCGAGCTTGTCGGTCAGCGCCAGCAGTGGCTGATGCATGACGGTCGTGTACTGCGCGTGGATGATCTTGCCCACCTGCTCGCGGGCAGCCTCCACCACGCGCGGATGGCAGTGTCCGGTGCTGGTCACGCCGATCCCGGTGGTGAAGTCGAGGTACTTGCGCCCGTCCGTGCCGACGATCCAGCTGCCCTTTCCGTGATCGACGACGATCGGGGTCGCCTGCTTGAGTGCCGGGCTGAGGTGGGTGCGAGTCGACGCTGTCATGCCTGCCATCGTCACCCACCGAAATAAGATTGTCAACAATCTGCAATTGGCAGTACTGGGGCGGGTGCACCCGTCGGAGCGATACAGTTCGTCGGTGTCCGCCTCGAACCCCCGCATCGTCGTTCTCGGCAGCGTCAACATGGATCTGATCACCCGGACGCCTTCCCTGCCCGATCCCGGCGAAACAGTGCTGGGCACATCGTTCACCACCTCACCGGGTGGCAAGGGCTCCAATCAGGCCATTGCCGCCGCCAAAGCCGGCGTTATGGTGTCGTTCATCGGAGCGGTCGGAGACGACGAGTTCGGCGACACGCTGCGCCGGACGCTGTCGGACGCGGGCGTGGACGACCGCGCACTGCGCACGGCAGCAGGTTCGAGCGGAATCGCCGCCATCACCGTCGACGATCACGCCGAGAACAGCATCGTCGTGGTCCCCGGGGCCAACGAACGCGTTCGCGACCTCACCGACGACGATCTCGCCGCCATCTCCGACGCCGATATTCTCCTGTGTCAGTTGGAGATTCCCCTCGCCACTGTGGTGACCGCATTCGAACACGCACGCTCTCGCGGCGTGGTGACGATGCTGAACCCGTCACCGGTTCAGGATCTGCCCGACGCGCTGGTGGCGGCCACCGACGTGCTCGTGGTCAACGAGGCCGAGGAAACCCGTCTCGGAAACCGAGTGAACGAGGTGACGCACGTGATCACCACACTCGGTGCCAGAGGCGCTCGATATCGCGGCTCGGAATCGTTCGAGGTCTCCGCTCCGCGCGTCGACGCCGTCGACACCACCGGGGCCGGGGATGCATTTGCCGGAGCACTGGCCGCGTCCTGGTTCGACGGTCCACGCAAGGCAGTCGAATGGGCCTGCGTTGCAGGCTCTTTCGCCGCAACCAGGCCGGGTGCGAGTACGTCTTCGGGCACTCGCGAGGACATCGACGCACTGCGCGATGCGGCCGCAGGATGAACGCCACCGACCTCGAGGAGCTTCGACGTCTGCGCCGGGCGCGCGACCGGATGGATCGCGAATTCGCCGAGCCACTCGACGTCCCCACTCTGGCTCGCACGGCACTGATGTCCACCGCCCATTTCAGTCGCCGCTTCCGCGTGGCCTACGGTGAGACGCCCTACGCCCATCTGATGACTCGACGGATAGAACGCGCCAAGGCCTTGCTGCGCCGCGGCGATGTGACCGCCACCGAGGCGTGCTTCGCGGTGGGCTGTACCAGTCTCGGATCGTTCAGTTCGCGGTTCACCGAGATCGTCGGCGAGACACCGAGCGCATACCGCGCCCGCGACCACCGTGGCAGCCAGGCGGTGCCGACGTGTACTGCCATGATTCTGGGTCGGCCGATGCGAGGCACCGTTGCTGCCACCGAACCGAGCAGAATCGAAGAAGCATCGACGGCCGGGGCGTCCTAGCCTTTCTCCATGACACTTTCACTGAGCCACGTACACGTCTACACCGACGACCCCGATGCCTCGCTGGCGTTCTACCGCGATGCGCTGGGCCTCGCGGTCAAGAGCGAAGTCGAGGGCGACGGCTACCGCTGGATCACTCTGTCTCCCAACGATCAACCCGAGATCGAGATCGTTCTCTCGCAGCCCCACGCGGGCCGCTCGCAGGAACTCGGCGATCAGATCGCCGCCCTGCTCGCCAAGGGTGAGCTTCCGGGCCTGCTGTTTCGTGCCACCGACCTCGACGCGGCCTTCGAGAGAATTCGCGCGGCAGGCACCGCCGAGATTCTGCAGGAACCGACGAGTCAGCCGTGGGGTGTGCGCGACGCGGCATTCCGTGACCCTGCCGGCAACATGGTGCGCGTCAGTCAGGCGTGAACCAGGCCCTCACATCGACGACGCGAGCGCAAGGCCGCCGCCGCATGCCAGTACGGACCCAAGCAGGCCGACTGTCGCGTTGACGGCGGCATCGCGGCGACGCCCCTGTTGTAGCAACCGCACGGTCTCGACACTCGCCGTGCTGAAGGTGGTGTACCCGCCGCAGAACCCGGTGCCGATGACGGCGTGAATGTCGGTCGAGCCGGCTCGGAACATCACCCATCCGGCCAGCACGCCCAGCAGGAACGACCCGGACACGTTGATGCCGATCGTCGCCCAGGGAAAGCTCGTTCGCGCCGGGAGACGTGACTTCACTTCCGCATCGACGACGAAGCGAACGACTGCCCCCAGCCCGCCGGCCGCCGCAACCCACAGCGCGATCACCGAACCACCCTGCTTGCCAGTGCGATTCCGGCCCAGGCTGCAAGTATTCCGAGAATCACGCTGACCACTGCGTAGGCCACTGCCAGACCGGTGAACCCACTCCGAAACCCTTCCACCGTCTCGAGGGCGAAGGTGCTGTACGTGGTGAACGCGCCGCAGAACCCGGTACCTCCCAGCAACCGCAGCCTGCGCCGAATTCCTGCATCGGGCCCGCCGCGTACCAGCGACTCGAGGAGAAGGCCCAGCACGAATGCGCCGGCGATGTTGATCCCGAAGGTTGCTGTGGGCCACTGCGACGCCGAATGCGGGAGCTGCTCCTCGATCACGTAGCGAACTGCCGTACCCGCCGCTCCGCCTGCGAACACCGCTGCCAGTGCCCACAAGTGACGGTGCACGGGTCCTTGGTCGGCCGGCATCGAATCGGAATCGGGATCGACCACCGCTGATCCTCTCGGACTGCACGGTCCGACCGTTTCCGACCGGCCCGCGTTTGATGTCGGATGCTTACTGCACGATGGAGCCTATGACAACGACCACGGAGTCCACGACCGGGAACTTGCGCGAGAGCGCCGAGGAGTTGTTGCGCGAACTCGCCGGCCCGGATGCGGTCCTGCGCGAAGATCAGTGGACAGCCATCGAGGCCCTCGTCGTGCACCGGCGGCGGGCGCTGGTGGTGCAGCGGACCGGTTGGGGCAAGTCGGCGGTTTACTTCATCGCGGCGAAGCTGCTGCGCGCACAGGGCCTGGGTCCGACGGTGATCGTCTCTCCGTTGTTGGCGCTGATGCGCAACCAGGTTGCCTCGGCCGAGCGGGCAGGCGTCCGCGCGGGGACCATCAACTCCGGCAACATGACCGAGTGGGACGACATCCATCAGCAGGTCAACTCCGGTGAACTCGACGTGCTTCTGGTCAGTCCGGAGCGATTGAACAATCCCGATTTCCGCGATCAGGTGCTGCCGTCCTTGGCCGGGGACGCCGGCCTCGTCGTGGTCGACGAAGCACATTGCGTCTCCGACTGGGGCCACGATTTCCGGCCCGACTACCGACGGATCAGAACTCTGATCGCCGAGTTGCGCGACGGTATCCCCGTGCTCGCGACCACCGCGACGGCGAACGACCGCGTGGTGGACGACGTCGCGGCGCAGTTGGGCGTCGGCGGCGGAGACACGCTCGTCCTGCGCGGCGGGCTCGCACGCGACTCTCTGCGCATGGCGGTGGTGAAGATCGACAACGCGACCGAACGGGCGGCGTGGCTCGGCGATCACCTGAAGACGCTGCCCGGTTCGGGAATCATCTACACCCTGACGGTATCTGCGGCGAAGGACCTCGCAGCGCTGCTGACCGATCAAGGCCACGTCGTGGCGTCGTACACCGGTCAGACGGACCCGACCGAGCGGGAATCGCTCGAAGGTGACCTGCTGGCCAACCGAGTCAAGGCACTGGTCGCCACGTCCGCACTGGGCATGGGCTTCGACAAGCCCGATCTCGGCTTCGTGGTGCACATGGGAGCACCATCGTCTCCGATTTCGTACTACCAGCAGGTCGGCCGTGCCGGGCGCGCTACGGAACGCGCCGACGTAGTGCTGCTTCCGGGCCACGAGGACAGGCAGATCTGGAGTTACTTCGCCTCCGTCGCATTCCCCCGCGAACATCTGGTGCGTCAGGTCATCGATGCCTTGAACACCGACAAGGCCCAGTCGACGCAGGCGCTGGAGCCTCTCGTCGAGCTGGGTCGCAGCAGACTCGAGATGGTGCTGAAGGTTCTCGACGTCGATGGCGCCGTCAGACGCGTTCGTGGCGGTTGGATGGCAACCGGGGAGCAATGGACGTACGACGCGGCCCGCTACGAGCGTCTCGAACAGGCCAGGGACCGCGAGCAGCAGGCGATGATCGACTACCAGGGCACCGACGGCTGCCGGATGGAATTCCTGCGCAGACAACTCGACGACCCGGATCTGGGCGCACCCGGTAGCGAGTCCGACCGATGCGGGCGGTGCGACAACTGCACGGGCGAACACCTGTCGGCATCGGTGGACGCGGCCTCGGTCGACTCGGCCAGGGCACGTCTGGATCGGCCGGGCATCGACCTGCAGCCCAGAAAGCAGTGGCCCAGCGGCATGAAGAAGCTGGGTGTCTCGCTCTCGGGCAAGATCGCCGACCCACACGAACCCGGGCGCGTGCTGGGTCGACTCACCGACCTGGGCTGGGGTAGCCGACTGCGTGCCCTGCTCGATGCACCCGACGCTCCGGCCACCGATGCGTTGGAGAAGGCGTGCATCACCGTGCTCGCCCACTGGGATTGGAAGCAGCGGCCCACTGCGGTTCTCGCTCTCGACTCCCCCACCCATCCTGTGTTGGTGCGGTCGATCGCCGAGCGATTGGCCTCCGTCGGAAAATTGAGCGATCTCGGCGTCATGCAGGTCAGGGCAGGTCATCCGCCGGTCTCGGCGGCGAATTCGGCGTTTCGAGTCGCCGGGCTGGTGGACTCATGGGACGTTCCGGACGTATCGTCCGTGACAGGGCCGATTCTGTTGATCGATCTGCTCACCGACACGGGGTGGACGTTCACCTGCGCCACGGCGGCATTGAATGCTGCGGGTGCGCAGGCGGTGCTGCCGTTCGCTCTCGCGACACCGAAATAGGTGCCCGCCCGAAGCGGGTGGTTTGAACTTCATGATTGCGGGTACAGCCAGCCGGGCAACAACAATGTGACCATCATCACATTCGGCGGTTAACCTGGGGATGCATGTCCGATTCGGAGGTCGATTTCCGAGCGCACTCGATATGCCACGACGACCTTGTTACGTTTGTATTTCCCATGAAGCCCGCATTGCTGAGAAGTACCCCAGTCACTGCGCCGGACGCAGTGAAGTTTCGTAAGCCACAGATCTCCGACGGAGTCCGGCTCTGGGAGATCGCAAGAGATTCGCGAGTTCTGGACCTCAACTCCAGCTACTCGTACGTGTTGTGGTGCCGCGATTTCGCGGCCACCACCGTCGTATCCGACATAGACGGCCGCGCAGTCGGTTTCGTCACCGGATACATCCGCCAGGACGCCCCCCGCACGCTGTTCGTGTGGCAGGTCGCCGTGGATGCGGACCAGCGTGGCAAGGGTCTTGCCGGTCGCATGCTGATGGAGCTGCTCGACCGCCTCGAGCCACAGGGAATCACGCATCTGGAGACGACGATCAGCCCGGACAACGAAGCGTCCATCGCAACCTTCACGAGCCTCGCACGCAAGCGAGGCACCGACATCGTCAGGTCGGATTTGTTCGCGCCCAACGATTTCCCTGATAGCCACGAAGCCGAGGAGCTCTACACAGTAGGCCCCGACGCATCGCGGAATTACGAAAGGAACAAGCAGAACATGACCGAAAAGAACACCGTTACAACAGAGAAGCCCGATGTGTTCGAGACCGTCGAATCCGGCGTGCGGAGCTACAGCCGCCAGTGGCCCGCCGTGTTCTCCACCGCGAAGAACTCGGTGATCACCGACGAGGACGGCAACGACTACCTCGACTTCTTCGGTGGCGCAGGCGCACTCAACTACGGCCACAACAACGACATGATCAAGAGCGCGTTGGTGGACTACATCACCAGCGACGGAATCACGCACGGACTCGACATGTCGACCGTTGCCAAGCGTGAGTTCCTCGAGTCGTTCAAGAAGAACATCCTCGACCCCCGCGGCTTGGACTACAAGGTTCAGTTCCCGGGACCGACGGGCACCAACACCGTCGAGGCGGCACTGAAGTTGGCCCGCAAGGTCACCGGCCGCGAGGCGATCATCAACTTCACCAACGCATTCCACGGCATGACACTCGGCGCGCTGTCGGTCACCGGCAACTCGATGAAGCGAGCTGGCGCCGGAATTCCGTTGGTGCACACCACGCCGATGCCATACGACAACTACTTCGGCGGCGTCACCGAGGACTTCCAGTGGTTCGAGCGCGTGCTCGACGACTCGGGCAGCGGTTTCAACCGCCCGGCCGCAGTGATCGTGGAGACCATCCAGGGTGAGGGCGGCATCAACGTCGCGCGCCCCGAGTGGCTGCGCGCGCTGGCCGAGCTCTGCTCGCGACGCGAGATCCTGCTGATCGTCGACGACGTCCAGATGGGTTGTGGTCGCACCGGCCAGTTCTTCTCGTTCGAGGAAGCCGGCATCACCCCGGACATCGTCACGCTGTCCAAGTCCATCGGTGGCTACGGCATGCCGTTGGCGCTGACACTGTTCAAGCCCGAGCTCGACGTCTGGTCGCCCGGTGAGCACAACGGAACCTTCCGCGGGTTCAACCCGTCGTTCGTCACGGCCAAGGCAGCGATCGACCACTACTGGTCCGATGACACCTTCGAGAAGGAGATCCTCGCCAAGGGCGAGCACATCCAGGATCGCTTCATCAAGCTCTGCGCCAAGTTCGACGGCATCTCCACTCGCGGCCGTGGCATGGTCCAGGCACTGGTGTTCGACGACGCCGAGTTGGCGGGCAAGGTGTCTCAGCTGTGCTACGACGAGCATCTGCTCGTCGAGACGGCAGGCCCGAAGGACGAGGTCGTCAAGCTGCTCCCACCGTTGACCACGACGATGGACGAGCTCGACCGCGGTCTGGACGTCATCGAGAGCGCCGTCGCCAGGGTGCTTTCCTGACCGTCCGTCCGCAACAACCGACATCGAAGGAGGACATCGCATGATCGTTCGCACCACACAGGAGATCACCGGTACCGATCGCGACATCGAGAGCGAAGACGGCAACTGGCGCAGCAAGAGGATCATTCTCGGCGGCGACAAGGTCGGGTTCTCGTTCCACGAGACGACGATTCAGGCCGGCACGGTGAACAACTTCCACTACGCCAACCACGTCGAGGCCGTCTGGCTCATCGAAGGCGAGGGAACGCTCACCGACCGCGAAACCGGAGAGACCTACGAGCTCGGTGCGGGATCGATGTACCTGCTCAACGGGCACGAGCGCCACACCGTCGAGCCGCGCACCCAAATGCGCATGCTGTGCGTGTTCAACCCTCCCGTCGTCGGCAACGAGACACACGACGAGAACGGCGTGTACCCCCTTGTCGAGGTACCCGCGTAATACCAGCACATCGCCTACGGCCCGCACCGACGCTTCCGCGTCGGTGCGGGCCGTAGGCGTCGGTACAGTGCTCATCGAGCAACGGATCGCTATCCTGGACGAAGTGAATGCATCCCCTGTGTCCGCGGCACTGTACGAGCAGCTGACTTCTCTGCTCGACGGCAGGACGGTCACCGTCGTCAGCGGCGCAGGCATGTCCACCGACTCGGGGATTCCCGATTACCGCGGTCCGCAGTCACCGCCGCGCAACCCGATGACGTTCCAACAGTTCATCGGCGACGCCGAATTTCGTCGGCACTACTGGGCACGCAACCACGTCGGGTGGCGACACATGGACGCAGCGGTGCCCAACGACGGCCACCGAGCACTCGCCCGACTCGAACGGGCAGGCGTCGTCACCGGCATCATCACCCAGAACGTCGACATGCTGCACACCAAGGCGGGCAGCCGGAACGTCATCGACCTGCACGGCGTATACGCCCGAGTCCGCTGCCTGAACTGCGAGCGATTGATCTCGCGTTTCGAGCTGGGTCGACGGCTCGATCGAGCAAATCCCGGCTTCCTCGAGTCGGTCGCACCCGCGGAGGGCGTCGAGATCGCCCCCGACGCCGACGCGATCATTTCCTCGACCGCGCACTTCAGCATGGTCGACTGCGAATCATGTTCGGGGATACTCAAACCCGACATCGTCTACTTCGGTGAGAGCGTCCCCAAACCGCGCGTCGCCGAGGCATACGATCTCGTCGACCGAAGCGACGCACTGCTGGTGCTCGGGTCCTCGCTGACCGTGATGTCGGGCTTGCGGTTCGTCAGGCACGCGTCCAAGACTGGGAAGCCCATCGTCATCGTCAACCGCGGTACCACCCGCGGCGACGAATTCGCATCTCTGACAATGCATGCCGGCTGCTCGGAGGTGGCGACCGCGCTGGCCGACGACGTCGATCAGGCAGGAACCAGATCGTCGGCATGAACCACCGGCCGCTGTAGCTCCGCGGCCAACTCGCCTGTCGACCGTCCGAGCATCCCGACCAGCTCCCCCGAGTCGTACGCGACGACCCCGCGAGCCACCAGTACGCCGACGTGGTCGACCAACGAGACCACGTCGCCGCCGTGGAACGATCCCGTCACCGACGTGATACCGGCGGACAACAACGACCGTCGCCGCTCCACCACCGCACGAACCGCCCCCGCGTCGAGGTGCAGTTCTCCCGCGGCGTCGGCAGCGTGACGAACCCAGAACTTGCGCGCCGACAATCGCGTCGGGCGCGCGGCGAAGGCAGTGCCCACCTCGGAGGTCGTCAGTGCGTGTGCGGCATCGGATGCCGCAGCCAGCAACACCGGAACACCGGCATCGGCCGCGAGACGCGCAGCGGACAGCTTGGACGCCATTCCGCCGGTGCCGAGCGCTCCCCCCGAACCGGCGACGACGCCGTCGAGATCCTCGGGGCTGGTCACCTCCGGGATCAGTGTCGCCTTGCCCTTGCGGGGATCACCGTCGTACAACCCGTCCACGTCCGAGAGCAGGAACAGTGCGTCCGCTCCGACGAGGTGGGCGACCAGAGCAGCCAGACGATCGTTGTCGCCGAACCGGATCTCCGCGGTGGCGACCGTGTCGTTCTCGTTGACGATGGCGACGGCACCGAGCGAGCGCAGCCGATCCAGGGTGCGCTGAGCATTGCGGTGGTTGGTTCGCCGCGCGATGTCCTCGGCTGTGAGCAGAACCTGTCCGACCGTGCGCCCGTACCGGTGGAACGACGAGCTCCACGCATTGACCAGAGCGAGCTGACCGACGCTCGCGGCAGCCTGTTTCGTCGCCAGGTCTCGTGGACGCTTGGTCAGGCCCAGCGGTGCCATCCCTGCGCCGATCGCACCGGAGGACACGACCACCACGTCGGTGCCGCTGCGCATCCGAGATTCGATGGCGTCGGCGAGCAGATCGAGTCGACTCAGATCCAGACCCGCGTCGAGGCTGGTGAGCGCCGACGAACCGATCTTGACCACGATGCGCTTGGCATCGGCGATCGTGCGACGGGTATCGGTGAGAGCCTCTGCGGGCGAATCGGATTCACGCACCGACACCACGTCTACTCCTGTTCGGAATCGAGCCCGCGTCGTACCTGGCGGGCATGCTTGCGTTCGGATGCGCCGATGCGCTCGACCTGATCGAGACGGGCATCGGTGCCACGGCCTGTCATCGTGATCTCGACACCGGCCGGAGTCTGCGGCTCCCAATCGAACGACACGTCGCCGATGGTGACCGAAGCACCGGGCTGAGCGCCGGCCTTGATGAGAGCGTCCTCGACACCGAGCCGCGCGAGACGGTCGGCGAGGTAGCCGACGGCCTCGTCGTTGGTGAACTGCGTCTGGCGCACCCACCGCTCCGGTCGGGTACCGCGAACGATGAAGCCGTCCGGGATATCCGGATCCTTGACGACCTTGAAGCTGTCGTCGTTCCGCGCGACCGGGCGCAGCACCTGACGCCGCGGCTCGGGAGCCGGATGCGCGGTGCGGTACTCCTCGACGAGCTTCGCCAACGCGAACGTCAGCGGCTTGAGTCCGGCACGCGTCACCGCGGAGATGGTGTACACGGGCCAGCCACGGGACTCGAACTCGGCGGTGACCATCTCGGCGAGCTCGGCTCCCTCCGGAATGTCGGCCTTGTTCAACACCACGATGCGGGGCCGATCGGCCAGATCGCCGAGGCTGGCATCTCCGGACAAGGCCGGCTTGTACGCAGCCAATTCGGCTTCGAGGGCATCGACGTCGGAGATCGGATCGCGGCCGGGATCCAGTGTGGCGCAGTCGACGACGTGTGCGAGAACGGCACAGCGTTCGAGGTGACGCAGGAAGTCGAGCCCGAGACCTCGGCCCTGGCTCGCTCCGGGGATCAACCCGGGAACGTCGGCGACGGTGAAGGTGGTGTCGCCGCTGGAGACCACTCCGAGGTTGGGCACCAGTGTGGTGAAGGGGTAATCGGCGATCTTCGGCTTCGCTGCGGACAGCACCGAGACCAGCGACGACTTACCGGCCGACGGAAATCCGACGAGGCCCACATCGGCGACGGACTTCAGTTCGAGGACGAGTTCGCGTTCGATGCCCTCTTCGCCGAGCAGTGCGAATCCGGGTGCCCGCCGAGCCTTCGATGCGAGAGCTGCGTTGCCGAGACCACCGCGGCCGCCCGGAGCGGCGTCGAAACGTGTTCCCTCGCCGATCATGTCGGCGAGCACGTTGCCCTTCTTGTCGAGCACGACGGTGCCGTCGGGAACCTTGAGAATCAGGTCCTCGCCGTTGGCACCTTCGCGGTTGCCACCCATGCCCTGAGTTCCGTTGCCTGCCTTGGCATGGCTGGAGAAGTGGAAGTCGAGCAAGGTGTGCACGTTGCTGTCGACGACGAAGACGACTCCGCCGCCCTGTCCTCCGTTACCACCGTCGGGGCCACCGAGAGGCTTGAACTTTTCGCGGTGAACCGAAGAGCAGCCGTTGCCACCTTTGCCGGCGCTGACGTGCAGCACCACGCGGTCGATGAATCGTGACATAGCTGTCTTCGATCCTTTCGTGAAAGAAAAATCGGGAGAAAAAAGCGATAGGGGCGGACCGGTCTCATGACCCTGGTCCGCCCCTATCGGGAGCTGTGAACGTACGCCGTGGATGGTCGACTCGAGCAGTTGCCCGGTCGCGTCGGCCATTGTGAGCGCCAGCGCTGCAGAAGGACTAGGCCTCTACAGCGACCGGAACGATGTTCACGGTCTTGCGACCGCGCTTGGCACCGAATTCGACTGCGCCCGGGGCGAGTGCGAACAGGGTGTCGTCGCCGCCACGGCCGACGTTGACGCCGGGGTGGAAGTGCGTGCCGCGCTGACGAACCAGGATCTCGCCTGCGCCTACGGTCTGGCCGCCGAAACGCTTGACGCCGAGGCGCTGAGCGTTCGAGTCGCGACCGTTACGGGAGCTTGATGCACCCTTCTTATGTGCCATGTTGCATACCCTCCTCGGGGTGAATCAGCTTGGGAGAACGCGGGTCCGGAGAGACCTGGTTACTTGATGCCGGTGACCTTGAGGACAGTGAGCTTCTGCCTATGTCCCTGACGCTTGTGGTATCCGGTCTTGTTCTTGAACTTGTGGATGCGGATCTTCGGGCCCTTGGTGTGCTCGACGATCTCACCGGCGACCGAGATCTTCGCCAGCTTGTCTGCATCTGTGGTCAGGTCGGATCCGTCTACGACGAGGACCGGAGCAAGCGAGACAGCAGTGCCGGGCGCTCCCTCGATCTTCTCGACCTTGACGAGGTCACCAACAGCGACCTTGTACTGCTTTCCGCCGGTCTTGACGATCGCGTACGTTGCCATCGGAGGGCTACCCCTTGCTTCTTCGAACTTGCTCGCGTTGCGCATGGCAACACGACTGGTCTGGTAAAACGTGTTTGCTTGCTCCCTATCGGCCGGCCGGGATGATGATCATCTCGGCCCGCTCGAGAACCGTTGTTTCCTACAGGGCCACTACGGCACAGCAGAACGGTGTCACCGGGAGCGACTTATCAAGGTTACGGCAGGGAGACGGCCAGGGTCAAACTGCCCTGTCCCACTAGGCATCGATGTCCACCGGAGGACCTGCAGGCCGCGCTGCCGCGCGCCGTCTGCGAGGACGTGCCGCAGGCACCTCGACCGGCTCCACGGGCTGCTCGGCCGCCGCGGTGAGCGGTGTCGACGCCTCGTCGGGTGCCGTCCCGGCCTGGTCGGAGGACGTGGCGTCCACCGAGTCGTCCGTCGCGGGTACGACGATGACCATGCCCGCGTCGGGCGCTGTGCCGGTCGGCGCGGCAGCCTTGCGGGCCACCCGCCGTCCGCGTCGAGCCTTAGGTGCCACCGGAACGGACGGCTCGGCAGCAGGCTCGTCGGCCGGAGCCTCGGTGGCCGAAGTCTCGGTGGCCGAGTCGGCTGCCGTGACGTCGGTCTCGGCGTCGGCCACCGTAGCGGCCGCGACGTCCACGTCGTCGGCGGAGACCACGGTCACCACTGCGTCGCCGCCGGGAGCTTCGGCCGGTGCCTGTGGCTCGACATCGGCGGGGCTGACGTCGGCCACCACGTCGTCGTGATGCGCCGCCATGGCCAGTGCCACCGGATGCGCCCGCTTGATCGACGGATCGACCACGGGGTGATCGTGACCGTCTGCCTGCGCGTTCGAGGAGGCCCGGTCGTTGCCATCCGAGCGATCGTTGCCGTCGGCCTTGTTGTCCTTGCCACGTCGACGCCTGCTGCTCGTTCCCGAGTTGCCGGATTCGGACCGCGACGAGTTCGACCGACCGCCGTCGTTGTCCGGCTTGGCGTCGATGGGGAACGGGTGCACGACGATGCCGCGACCCTGGCAGTGCTCGCACGTGGTGGAGAACGCCTCGACGAGCCCCGTACCGAGCTTCTTGCGGGTCATCTGCACCAGCCCGAGCGAGGTCACCTCGGAAACCTGATGGCGAGTCCGGTCGCGTCCGAGAGACTCGGTCAGGCGCCGCAGTACGAGATCGCGATTGGACTCGAGCACCATGTCGATGAAGTCGACGACGATCATGCCGCCGATGTCACGCAGACGCATCTGGCGAACGACTTCCTCGGCCGCCTCGATGTTGTTGCGGGTGACCGTCTCTTCGAGGTTGCCACCCGAACCGGTGAACTTGCCGGTGTTGACGTCGACAACGGTCATCGCCTCGGTGCGATCGATCACCAGGGTGCCGCCGGAAGGCAGCCAGACCTTGCGATCGAGGGCCTTGGCCAGCTGCTCGTCGATGCGGTGCGCGGCGAAGACGTCGACAGAACTGCCATCGGCCTCGTATCGGTGCAGCCGCTCCATCATGTCCGGGGCCACGGTCTCGACGTAGTTGGACGTCGTCGTCCACGCCTTGTCGCCCTCGATGACCAGCTTGGAGAAGTCCTCGTTGAACAGGTCACGGATGACCTTGACGAGCATGTCGGGCTCTTCGTACAGCGTCTGCGGTTGCACGCCCTTGCCGGTTTCGGCGTTGGCCGAGCGCTCTTCGATGCTGGCCCACTGCGCCTGCAGTCGAGTCACGTCCCGTGCGAGCTCTTCTTCGCTGACGCCCTCCGCTGCGGTGCGGATGATGACGCCCGCCTCGGGCGGCACGATGTCGCGGAGGATTTCCTTGAGCCGCTTGCGCTCGGTATCGGGCAGCTTGCGGCTGATGCCGGTGGAACTGCCGCCGGGCACGTAGACGAGGAAGCGACCCGCGAGCGACAGCTGCGTCGTCAGGCGGGCACCCTTGTGTCCGACGGGATCCTTGCTGACCTGGACGAGAACCTGATCGCCCGGCTTGAGAGCCTGCTCGATCTTCCGTGAGTTTCCGCCCAGTCCCGCAGCGTCCCAATTGACCTCGCCTGCGTACAGCACACCGTTGCGGCCACGGCCGATGTCGATGAAGGCTGCTTCCATGCTGGGCAGCACGTTCTGTACGCGGCCCAGGTAGACGTTGCCGACCATCGACGCGGTGGCACTGCTGGTGACGAAGTGCTCGACGAGCACACCGTCTTCGAGCACGGCAACCTGTGTGGTCAGCGGGTGATCCGGTGTCGCCTTCTCGCGCACGACCATGACACGGTCGACCGATTCGCGGCGCGCCAGGAACTCGGACTCGGTGAGGATCGGCGGACGACGACGGCCGGCATCGCGCCCGTCGCGGCGGCGCTGACGCTTGGCCTCGAGACGCGTCGAGCCCGTGATTCCCTGGACCTCGTCCCGCGGTGCCCGACTCTTGTTGCGCGGCTCACGCTCGTGCACGACCGTGTTGGGCGGATCGTCCTCGGACGACGCGCCCTCGGCCGCGGCCTCCGCTCCGGTCTTGCGCCTGCGACGGCGACGACGACGGCGGCTGCTGGAGCCGTCCCCGTCCGAACCGCCGTTGTCGGAGTCGTCGTAGTTGTCCTGAGCACCCGAATCGGACTCGTCGTCGCCGTCCTCGGCCGAGGAGTCTGCGGTGCGCGTGTCGTCGGATGAGTCGGTTGCATCGGAGTTCTGCCGGTCCGAGGTACGACTGCGAGTGCGTGATCGACGCGAGCGTCGTCCCGAGTTCGACTGCTGCCCGTCGCTTGCCGAGGACTCGTCCGAGTCGGCGTCGGTCGACTCCGCGTCGGTCGAATCGGCGGTCTCGGTGTCGCCGTCGGAATCGTCGTCCGAGTTCTCGTCGGTCGACTCGTCCGAGGACTGCTCACCGCGACCACGTCCGCGACCACGACGGCCGCGCCGACGGCGTCGAGGCTGAGACTGATCGTCGTCGCCGTCACCGTCGGTCGAGCTCTCGGCGTTGGCCGGCTCGTCGGCCTCGGAAGACGAGGACCGGTCGGTCGAGACGGCAGGGATCTCGGGTGCACCGGTCTCCGGCGTCACTGCGGACTCACCACTGTCGGTGTCAGCGCTGCTCTCGGTGTTCGCCACGTCGTCCTTGAGCGCGGCCTTGCGGCTGCGGCGACGCCGAGCCGGGGGCTCGGCCGGTGACTCCGTCGATTCCGTCGCCGGCGCATCGACGGCGGCGGGCTGCAGAAACAGAGGGGTGGCGAAGGTCGTCGCAGTGGGCTGGTCGGTCGTTGCCGCGGGCTCGGCAACCTTCGGCTCCGGTGCAGGTGCACTGGTGAACAGCTGCGGCTCGGACCACGGAACCTCGCCTGCGGGCTCTTCGGGGGCAGGCACCGGAGTCGGCTCGGCAGTCGAGGAATCGGTTGTCGGCGCTGCGGGGGCGTTGACCGAATCGCGAACGGACTCCGCAACGTCACGGCTCAGGCTCGACTGAGCACTGCGCGCTTCGATGCCGAGCTCACCGAGGGTGACGAGCAGCTGCTTGCTGGTGACGCCCAGGATCTTGGCCAATGCGTGAACGCGCAGCCTGGTCGGCAGCTCGATGGTGTCGGGTTGCGCTGACGACACCGCGTCGGTTTCCACAGACGACACCGGGCCGGGGGGCTCCGTACGTCCTGCGTTTTCGTTCTGTACATCTTCGGGCGGGCTTTGATCGGCCACGTAGTCTCCTCGGGCCCCCGGGCGCGTCCATCCGACTTCGGGTGTGACGCGGCCACGCGAGGGCAATCCTTGTGTACTCACGTCGGGTTGGACGTCAGCTGTTCGGTCTCGCTCCGCACCCGAGCCGATGACCACTTCGTAGTTCTCGGTGGTCGACGACAGCGTGTGCAGTGCCTGGCTGGATGGTGGTGTACCGGCGATCCGAGCGCCTGATCATCAAGCAAGAACGCGAACGAGCCTGTCTCTCGTTCGAGCATCTGCGATGACGGGCAGCGGATAGACGACAAGTCATCCGATCGAATCCATCACACCGGTCTAGCGAACTTCCGTGAAGCCTGGGCTTCGGGTGGAGCGTGAAACCTGTACGTACTGGTGCAGTGGAGTCGATCTGTTGTCGAGTATCCCACACGCTGTGATGCGTACTCGCCACGCCGCACCGATCGGGTCCCGAGCGGTTGCGACGTGGCTACGCGAACGTTGCTTTTTCTGTCGAAGGCGGAACGGTCAGGCGAGGCCGGGGAACCAGAGTGCGATCTCGCGCTCGGCCGATTCCACGGAATCCGATCCGTGAACCAGGTTCTGCTGACCGTCGAGGGCGAGGTCACCGCGGATGGTGCCGGGAACCGCCTTGGCCACGGGGTCGGTGCCGCCTGCGATCTGGCGGAAGGCAGCGATGGCGCGGGGGCCTTCGAGAACTGCGGCCACTACCGGTCCGGACGTGATGAACTCGAGGAGTTCGGGGAAGAACGGCTTGCTCTCGTGCTCCGCGTAGTGAGCCGAGGCCAATTCGCGGGAGACGGTCTTGAGCTCGAGTGCGACGATGCTCAGACCCTTCTTCTCCACGCGGCCGAGGATCTCTCCTACGTAGCGCCGGGCAACTCCGTCGGGCTTGATCAGTACAAGGGTGCGGTCGGTCACGAAAGACGACAGTAGTGGAACACGGCGATGCGGCGCGCGCCGCATCGCCGAAACCGACGGGTTTGCGCTGTCAGTCACGCTGCCCGGGCAACATTCCTCGTCTGATCCGCTCGGTGATGTCACGGCGCAGGTACAGCAGATACAGCCAGACCGCAATGAAGATCAGGCCGACGATGCCGATGGACAGATGGAACACCGTTCCGAGCAGAACGAACACCTGCAGAATGAGATTGAACTTCATCGCCCAGGACTTACCCTGCTTGCCGGCGCCTGCGATCATCGCGACCGCGAGCAGAACGATGTAGATGCTGGAAAACCACGTTGCCCCACCGCCCACGACGGCGACCACGGGCAGCGAGAGCAGAACCACGATGGCTTCGAGCACCAACGTTCCTGCACAGACACCGCGGAACCCCTTCCACGGGTCGTTCAACGGTGGTCTGAACTCTGTCTCGCTCACGCGGGGTCCTTTCCGAACAGAGTGCGAGCTGCACCGACGGTCACCACGGATCCGGTCACCACGACTCCGGCACCGGACACGGCCTCCCCCGGCTCGGCGACTTCCTCGGCCAACCCGATCGCAGTCTCCAGGGCATCGGGCAGTGTCGACGCCACCACGACGCGTTCGTCACCGAACTTGGCCACCGCGATGTCGGCCAACGCGTCCACGTCCATCGCCCGCGCCGACCCGTTGTGGGTGACGACGATGTCGTCGAACACCGGTTCCAGTGCGTCGAGAATTGCTCCGACGTCCTTGTCCGCCATCACGCTGACGACGCCGACGAGTTTGCGGAAATCGAATTCGTCGGTGAGGGCGGCGGCGAGCGCTGCTGCCCCGTGCGGGTTGTGCGCGGCGTCGAGGAACACGGTCGGGGCGTTGCGCACCCGCTCGAGCCGACCCGGATTGACGATCGTTGCGAACGCGCCGCGCACGGTGTCCTGATCGAGTTGGCGATCCGGACCGGCACCGAAGAACGCCTCGACCGCCGCCAGCGCGAGCGAGGCATTGTGTGCCTGATGTTCGCCGTGCAACGGCAGGAAGACGTCGGTGTACACCCCGCCGAGTCCCTGCAGTTCCAGTTGCTGGCCGCCCACGGCGATCTGCCTGCCGAGCACGGTGAACTCCGATCCGGCCCGCGCCACCGCAGCGTCCGCCTGCACTGCTGCCCGCAGCAGGACCTCGGAGACCTCGGGTTGCTGCTTCGCCAGAATCGCGACGGTGTCGCGCGGGACGAGCGATTCCGGTGTCTTCTTGATGATTCCCGCCTTCTCCCCTGCGATCCCGGCGAGATCGTCACCGAGGAACTCGACGTGATCGAGGCCGATCGGGGTGATGACGGCAACCTCGCCGTCGACGACGTTGGTGGCGTCCCAACGCCCACCGAGTCCGACCTCGACGACTGCAACCTCGACCGGGGCCTCGGCGAAGGCAGCGAACGCCATGGCCGTGACCACCTCGAACTTGCTCATTCGGGGTCCGCCCGCAGCCTCGGACTGCGCGTCGATCATGTCCACGAACGGAGCGATCTCGTTGTAGGTGTCGACGTAGAGCCGCGGCGAGATGGGCCGTCCGTCGATGCTGATCCGCTCGGTCGCCATCTGCAGGTGCGGGCTGGTGGTGCGGCCCGTCCGCCGGTGAAATGCGGTGAGGAGCGCATCGATCATGCGGGTCACCGAGGTCTTGCCGTTGGTGCCGGCGACGTGAATCGACGGATACGCCTTCTGCGGCGACCCGAGCAGGTCCATCAGCGCCGAGATCCGGGCCGTCGACGGCTCGATCTTCGTTTCCGGCCAACGCTTGTCGAGCTCGGCCTCCACGAGGGCGAGCTCGGCGAGATCGACCGGGCTCGGCGGAGGTACTGGCAGGGCGGCGTCGGGTTCGGTCACTTAGGTTCCCATCGATTCGAGCCGCGCCGAGATGCGTGCGATCTCTTCGCCCGCGATCGTCTGGCGTGTTCTGATCTTGTCCACCACCGCATCCGGCGCCTTTGCGAGAAACGCCTCGTTGCCGAGCTTGCCGGTGGTCTGCGCGAGTTCCTTCTCCGCAGCGGCGAGATCCTTCACCAGTCGGGCCCGCTCGGCGACGAGGTCTACCGTGCCCGAGGTGTCGAGTTCGACGACCACGGTGGCCTTGCTCAGGCGCACCTCCACCGAGGCCGTGGCGGCGAAGTCCTCGCCGGGCTCGGTCAGTCGAGCAAGCGCGGTGACCGCCGAAATCTGCCCGTCCAGATCGGATTCGGAGACTCCGACGATGCGGGCCGCTACCTTCTGGGACGGCTTGAGTCCTTGATCGCTGCGGAACCGGCGAACTTCGGTGATGAGTCGCTGCATGTCCTCGATACGTTGTGCCGCAACAGGATCCAGCGACTCGGTGGTGGCAGCGGGCCACGCCGCGATCACCAGCGACTCGCCGCCGGTGAGCACCTTCCACAGCGCTTCGGTGACGAACGGAATCACCGGATGCAGCAGGCGCAGCAGAGCGTCGAGGACGTTACCGAGAACTCCGCGCGTGGTGGCGGCGATGGCGTCGTCGGCGAACTGCACCTTGGCGATCTCGAGGTACCAGTCGCAGACCTCGTCCCAGGCGAAGTGATAGAGCGCCTCGCAGGCCTTGCTGAACTCGTACCGATCGAACGCCGAATCGACCTCTGCCCGAACCTGTTCGAGCCGATCGAGGATCCATCGGTCGGCGTCGGTCAGCTCGCCGCGCCGAGGCAGCTCTGCCGGTGCCGCGCCGTTCATCAGAGCGAACTTGGTGGCGTTGAACAACTTGTTGGCGAAGTTGCGCGACGACTGGGCATGGTCTTCGCCGACGGACATGTCTGCACCGGGGTTCGCGCCGCGCGCGAGCGTGAAGCGCAGTGCGTCGGCACCGAAACGATCGACCCAATCGAGAGGATCGATTCCGTTGCCGCGCGACTTGGACATCTTCTTGCCGAACTGGTCCCGAATCAGGCCGTGCAGAAACACATCTCGGAACGGAACCTGCGGCCCCTGCTTGCCTGCGGTGATCGCGTCGTCCGCTCCCACGTAGGTGCCGAACATCATCATGCGGGCGACCCAGAAGAACAGGATGTCGTATCCGGTGACGAGAACACCGGTGGGATAGAACTTCTCGAGATCGGCTGTGGCGTCGGGCCACCCCATCGTCGAGAAGGGCCACAGCCCGGACGAGAACCAGGTGTCGAGGACGTCGGGATCCTGCTCCCAGCCCTCGGGCGGCGTCTCCCCCGGTCCGAGGCAGACGGTCTCGCCGTCGGGTCCGTACCAGATCGGAATCCGATGACCCCACCAGAGCTGACGCGAGATGCACCAGTCGTGCATGTTGTCGACCCAGGCGAACCATCGCGGTTCCTGGCTCTTGGGGTGAATGACGGTATCGCCGTTACGCACTGCGTCACCGGCCGCCTTCGCCAGGGTGTCGACCTTGACCCACCACTGCAGCGACAGGCGCGGCTCGATCGGCTCACCGCTGCGCTCGGAGTGGCCGACACTGTGCAGGTAGGGGCGCTTCTCGGCGACGACGCGGCCCTGCTCGGCCAGTGCTTCACGAACCTTCACGCGCGCCTCGAAACGGTCCATGCCGTCGAATTGCGTTCCGGTATCGGCGATCCGGCCCGCTTTGTCCATGATGGAGGGCATCGGCAACGAGTGCCGCACGCCCATCTCGAAGTCGTTGGGGTCGTGAGCCGGGGTGATCTTCACTGCGCCGGTGCCGAATTCGGGGTCGACGTAGTCGTCGGCGATGATCGGGATCTGCCGTCCGGTGAACGGGTGCTCGAGGGTGGTGCCGACGAGAGCCTTGTACCGCTCGTCGTCGGGGTGAACGGCAACCGCGGTGTCACCGAGCATCGTTTCGACTCGGGTGGTCGCAACGATGACGTGTGGCTCGGAATCGTCGAGCGAGCCGTATCGCAGCGACACGAGTTCGCCCTCGACGTCCTCGAACTTGACCTCGATGTCGGAGATGGCGGTCTGCAGTACCGGTGACCAGTTCACCAGTCGCTCGGCGCGGTAGATCAAACCGTCGTCGAACATTCGCTTGAACATTGTCTGCACGGCCTCGGACAGGCCGCCGTCCATGGTGAATCGCTCTCGGCTCCAGTCGACACCGTCGCCGATGCGTCGCATCTGCCCACCGATGGTTCCGCCCGATTCACGCTTCCAGTCCCAGACCTTGTCGATGAACAGCTCGCGGCCGAACTCTTCCTTGGTCTTTCCGTCGGCAGCGAGCTGCTTTTCCACGACGGTCTGGGTGGCGATACCCGCGTGGTCCATGCCCGGCAACCACAGCACCTCGTACCCGAGCATCCGCTTACGACGGCTCAGCGCATCCATCAACGTGTGGTCGAGAGCGTGGCCCATGTGCAGGCTGCCCGTGACGTTGGGCGGGGGCAGCACTATGGAGTAGGGCGGTTTGCCGCTGGTGGCGTCGGCTTCGAAGTACCCGGCGTCGACCCAGGACCGGTACAGCTCTGCCTCGACCGCACTGGGATCCCAGCTCTTGGGCAGGTCGATCGAATCGGCGGGGTTCTCTGAGTGCTCTGGCGCTGAACTGGTCACCGGTCGATTCTAGTGGCCGAGGATTCGGGGCATCGACACCCTCTCGCCCAGCACGTGCTGCGCCAGGAATGCCAGCACCACCTCGTACCAGACCTTGGCGTGCTGGGGACTCAGAATCCAGTGGTTCTCGGCCGGGAAGTAGAGGAAACGATGGTCGGTGTTGCCCTCGTCGTCGGCGGGCAGGCCGGATTCGCTGAGCAGTTCGTACCACAGCCGTAGGCCCTCGCCGATCGGCACTCGATAGTCCTTGTCGCCGTGGATGACCAGCATCGGCGTGGCGATGTCCGCGACGAACAGGTGTGGGGAGTTCTCCACCGCCATCTCCGGGGACATCTCGCGCGCCCAGTAGTACGGCGCATCGGTGGTCGGTCCGAATTGATCGAGCGCCCACAGGCTCGCGTGGGTGACGATCGCGTCGAACCGGTCGGTGTGCCCGGCGATCCAGTTGGCCATGTAGCCGCCGAAGGATCCGCCCATCGCCGCGGTGCGGGTGTCGTCGATGTCGGGTAGCGCAGCCGCGACGTCGGTCAACGCCATCAGGTCGGTGAACGGGGCTTTGCCCCACGCTCCCCACCCTCGCTGCACGAACTCCTGGCCGTATCCGGTGGACAGAGCCGGATCCGGCAGCAGCACCGCGTACCCGCGAGCGACCATCAGCCATGGATTCCACCGCCACGACCACGTGTTCCACGAGCTCAGCGGCCCGCCGTGCACCCACAGCAGCAGCGGTGCGGGTGCCGCGTCCGAAGCCCCCTCGGGCAGTGCCAGCCAACCGCGCACCCGGGCACCGTCGTCGACGACGGTGTCGATCTCGGTGAGAGTTCCGGGCAACGGACAGCGGTCGATGGAGGTGTCGAGGTCGACAACGGTGCCGTCGGACAGGTCGATCGACACCGGATGCGGGGCAGCCAGATAGGACGCGGCGAGTGCCAGCACCCTGGTTCCGTCCGAGGACACGTGAACATGGGTGTACGCGTCGTTCGTGTTCGTCAGCCGACGCGGCTCCGCGCCCTCGCGGAGCACGAAGATCGGGGACCGGCCGTCGTCGTCCGCGGTCACCAGCACCCCCGATCCGTCCGGCAGCCACACCGGATCGATCGGCCACCGATCCCAACCCGGCGCAACGTCGACGACGGAAGAAGTCCCGAAATCGTAGCGCTGCAGCGTCATTCGAGGCGCATCCTCGGGAGTGGTGAGCGATTCACGCACGAACACCACGGACGCGCCGTCGGGCGAGATCGCCGGCGCGCCCAGGTCGGCATCGACGTCGTCGCCGATCGTGGTGAGCTCCCCCGTCGCGGTGTCGATGCGCACCAGCACCGTCCGCACGGTAGCCAGAGCGCCGGGGACGGCCCAGGTGGACACGACGAACGAACCGTCGGCACTGATGTCGAACGCCGCCTCCTGCAGGCCTCCGGCCGCATCCGAGGTCAGATCACGCAACCCCGTCGTGCCGTCGGTCGATCCGGCGAACAGATGCGGTGTCGCAGGACCGAGATCGTGATCCCAGAAACGCACCGGAACCCCGGTGTGGAGAATTGCATCCACCTTGTTCGCCTTGCGCTCGGTGCGCAGAGCGTCGTCGTCCTCATCGGTGCTCGACGATCCGAACACCGGCGAGAACCCGACGAGCCCATGTCCGGAACGGGCGGTTCGGATCTCGCTCAGACCGGCGGACCGAGTCTCGAGCACTCGCGCCTCCCCGCCCGAGGCAGGCAGAATCCACAGCCGGGCCGGATCGTCCTTGCTCGATCGGCGGGAGAACAACAGATCGCCCGCCGGGGTGAACACCGGAGCGTTCTCACCCCACTCGCCGTGGGTGAGGCGGCGCGCCTGCGAACCACCGTCGACACCGATCTCCCACAACGAAGTTCGATACTCGGTCCGCGAATCATCCAGTGCCGCAATCACGATCACCGCCCGCGAGAAATCGTGCGATACCGCCAGGCCCGTGACCCTACGGACTCCGATGTTCTCGTCGACGTCGTCGTACATGCTCATCCAGCGAGCCTAGCCGCCCTCAATCCTCGCCGAGGTCCTCGCGCAGTTGAGCCAGAGTACGAGCCAGGATTCGCGAGACGTGCATCTGCGAAATCCCCACCTTCTCCGCGATCTGTGTCTGAGTCATCGACCCGAAGAATCTGAGCACGACGATGCGACGCTCCCGCTCGGGCAACTTCTCGAGTGCTGGGCGCACCGCGAGATAGCTCTCCATCTTCTCGAGTTCGGGATCGTCGGCACCGAGGGTGTCCATCAGCGGCAAACGATCCTCGCTGACCACCGAGTCGACCGAGACAGTCTGATACGCGCTGCGCGCAAGCAGCGCCTGCGAGGCTTCCTTGACGTCGATCCCGAGTTCGGCGGCGATCTCGCTGGCGGTCGGAGCTCGACCGAGCTTCTGCGACAACGATCCCACCGCCTGGGAGATCATCGAGTTCAGTTCCTTCATGCGCCGCGGTACCCGGACCGACCATCCCGCGTCGCGGAAGTAGCGGCGAGCCTCACCCATGATCGTGGGCACGGCGAACGACACGAAATCCGAGCCGCGTTCGATGTCGAATCTGTCGACTGCGTTCACCAAACCGAGACGTGAGACCTGCAGCAGGTCCTCGTGTGCTTCGCCGCGACCGCCGAAGCGGCGCGCGATGTGTTCTGCGAGAGGAAGGCAGCGGGTGATTATGCGATCGCGCAGCACTCGGCGCTGCGGTGAATTCTCGTCGAGCGCCTGCATCTGCTGGATCAGCGCGACAACGTCGCTGTAATCGTCGGACTCTCGCCGTGTGCTTCGTTCGTGCGGCACAGGCACTAGACCTTGCTCCTCCGCTTGACCACGTCGATCGCGACCGTGCGACCCGCCTCGCCCTCGACCGCGTCGTCGGCGCGCAGTTCGATGGTGTCGGTCAACGTCTGCAGCACGTGCCAGCCGAAGCTGTCCTTCTTCGGCACGGACGTCGGTGCAAGCGTGGAGGTGACGACGATCCGGATTCCGGAGTCGCTCACGGCGAACGTGCACGAGAGCTCTGCATCGGCCACCGAGCCCTTGATCAGCTGCGAACACACTTCGTCCACGACCAGCTTCACGTCGGCGATGTCGTCGAGCGTGAAGTCACTGAGCACTGCGAGCGTTTCGGCGACGGCACGAACCACCGGGAGCTGGTCGGCCTCTGCACGTACCCTCAGCTCGACCGGTGCACCGGAACCTCGCTCCAGTTCTTCGATCTTGCTGACCCCAGCCATCCGCACTTCCCATCGTCGCCGAGCAGTCGTTTTACCGTTCGCCGAGCCAGACTACCCAGCGCCCGGCGTTTCAATCCTGGCAGTCGAGCAACTGTCCCCTCCGATCGTTCGATTCGGACCGATGGCAGGTGAACGACAGCCCGGCCGGCATGACGCGGGCGCGGCGAACTGGCACGATCATCGATGTGGACTACTCGCAGGCACTTCGCTCTCTCGCCCGACGTCTCGGCACATCGACCTCGTACCGAGGCTGGGACGACACCGTTCGCGACGTGAGCGACGACACCCTGCGTCAGGTGCTCGCCGCGCGCGGCTACGCAACCGAATCGACCGAGGACGTCGACCGAGCTCTGGCCGACATCGAGAACGCGCCGTGGCGGCGCCTGCTTCCGCCGGTGGTGGTCGCCACCCAGGGCACCGATGCCGTGGTGTGGGTGCATGTGCCACACGGCAATCCGGTCGAGGTCTCGATGGTCTCCGAGGACGGCGAGACCATCGAGGTGACCCAGGCCGACGTCTGGGTCGATCCCCGTGTGGTCGACGGCCGCCTCATCGGTCGCGCCACGTTCGTCGTTCCCGGCAGTGCACCGCTCGGTTGGCACAGCCTGACCGCGACGACGATAAGCGAGGACAACACGGTCCGAACATCGGACACGGTCGTCGTGGTCACTCCGAAGTCGTTGTCACCCAACGCAGAACTGACAGACCGGCAACGGACGGGTCTGCTAACCCAGTTGTATTCGGTGCGATCGAGACGATCGTGGGGAATCGGTGATCTCGGTGATCTCGAGGACATGGCCGACATCGCCGGCCGCGAGCACGGGTTCGACTACCTCCTCGTCAATCCGCTGCACGCCGACCGACCCACCACACCGGTCGAGGCGTCGCCCTATCTGCCGACCACCCGCCGGTTCTTCAATTCCCTCTACATCCGAGTGGAGAACATTCGCGAAACCGCGCTGCTGTCGCCGGAACAGTTCGGCAAGGTCCAGAAAGCAGCGAAGCGGTTCGACAAGGCCAACAAGCGAACCGGAAAGCTGAATCGAGACTCGACCTTCACGGCGAAACTGCGTGCCCTGGAACGTGTTCACAAGGTGGAACGGAGCCCGGCCCGCGAGTCCGCATTCCGGGCGTTCGTCGAACGCGAGGGTTCCGGGCTGCGCGATTTCGCGGTGTGGAGCGCCCTGGCGGAGAAGTTCGGACCCGAGAGCTCGGCGTGGACCGACAGGGCAGCACACCCGCGCACCGACTTCGTGCTCGAGCAACGCACCAAACTCGCCGAGCGCATCGACTTCCACATGTGGCTGCAGTGGATCTGCGACGAGCAGTTGGCCGCCGCGCAACGTTCGGCACTCGATGCAGGGATGGACATCGGCATCATGCACGACCTCGCCGTCGGCGTGGCTCGCGGCGGAGCCGATGCCTGGGCGCTCGGTGACGTGTTGGCGTCGGGAGTCACGGTGGGCGCGCCGCCGGACAACTTCAACCAGCAGGGCCAGAACTGGAACCAACCCCCGTGGGATCCCGACCGACTCCGCGAACTGGCGTACGTCCCGTACCGCGACATGCTGCGCACGATCCTGCGTCATGCCGGCGGCATCCGCGTCGACCACATCCTGGGACTGTTCCGCCTGTGGTGGATTCCGCAGGAGGCCGAGAATGCCGGCGGCGGAACGTATGTCGAGTACGACCACGAGGCCCTGATCGGCATCCTGGCCCTCGAGGCCGAACGCGCAGGCGCAGTGGTGGTCGGTGAGGATCTCGGTGTCTTCGAGCCGATGGTGCAGGAGTACCTCACCGAACGCGGCATCTTCGGCACCTCGATCCTGTGGTTCGAAGCCGACGAATCCGGACCGATCCCGCCGGAGAACTACCGCAGCCTGTGTCTGACGTCGGTGACCACACACGATCTGCCGCCCACGGCCGGATACCTCGACGGCGAACACATCGACCTGCGCTCACGTCTCGGACTGCTCGAACGCGATATCGACTCCGAGAAGGAGGTCGACGCGCGCAAACGGGAGGCAGTTCTCGACATGGCGCGCGAGCGCGGATTGCTCGACGCCGACGCCGACAACCACGACACGGTGGAAGCTCTGCATCGCCTCGTCCAGCGCAGTCCGTCACTGCTGATCGGTGTCGCTCTCGTGGACGCCGTCGGAGAACATCGCATCCAGAACCAGCCCGGTACCGACGAAACCCAGTACGAGAACTGGAAGATCCCGTTGGCCGACGCGAAAGGCAAGCGAGTGCTCGTCGACGACCTCGTCGATCACCCACGCATGGTCTCGTTGGTGAGCGCAATGGCCGACCGAGTCGACAGCCCGGCGACGCCGGGGTCCACAATCGAAGAATGAGTCACCGAAGTCACCGCGAATCCAGCCGATACTGATGGGCCGCATCACCACCCGCAGGCCCGTCATCCGGCTCAGGGGTGGGCACCGCGTCGAACGCCCGGACACTCTCGTGGTGGAGGAGCCGCTCGAGTTGCGAGTCGACGGCGCGGCGCTCGCCGTCACCATGCGAACTCCCGGCCACGACGTCGAACTCGCTCACGGCTTCCTGCTGACCGAAGGCGTGATCGCCTCGGGAGCCGACATCGCAGCGGCTCGCTACTGCGACGGGGTCGACGACGAGGGCGCGAACACCTACAACGTCCTCGACGTCACCCTGGCCGAGGGTGTCGCTCCGCCGGAGACCGGCGTCGAACGAAACTTCTACACGACGTCCTCGTGTGGGGTGTGCGGCAAGGGATCGTTGGATGCAATTCGATTGCGCACCAAGCATTCCCCCGTGGCCGATTCGGTCGTCGTGACGTCCGATACTCTCTCCGGGCTACCCGACACGTTGCGGGCAGCGCAGAAGGTCTTCGATGCGACCGGCGGTCTGCATGCCGCCGCCCTCTTCACCGCAGACGGCGAGATGCTCGTTCTACGTGAGGACGTCGGACGCCACAACGCCGTTGACAAAGTGATCGGCTGGGCGGTGACCAACGATCGAATCCCCTTGCAGGGCACGGTGTTGATGGTCAGCGGCCGCGCCTCGTTCGAGTTGGCACAGAAGGCGGTGATGTCTGGAATACCGATTCTCGCAGCGGTCTCGGCACCCTCGTCACTGGCGGTCGATCTCGCGACCGAATCCGGCCTGACGGTCATCGGCTTCCTGCGCGGTCCGTCGATGAACATCTACTCTCACGCCGACCGCGTCGAAGTATCAGACGGCAGCGTCGACCAGTAGTTCGGCGGCGG
Source organism: Rhodococcus sp. SBT000017 (assembly GCF_003688915.1). Classification (NCBI taxonomy): domain Bacteria; kingdom Bacillati; phylum Actinomycetota; class Actinomycetes; order Mycobacteriales; family Nocardiaceae; genus Rhodococcus; species Rhodococcus sp. SBT000017. The sequence continues at coordinate 232,658 of NZ_REFU01000001.1, read as the reverse complement.
TCGCAGTTCTGACCTCGTCCACGGACACACCGGGAGCAGTCTCGATCAGGCGCAGTCCGTGTTCGGTGACGTCGAGAACGGCCATGTCCGAGATGATTCGGTGCACGCAGCCTTTGCCGGTGAGCGGCAGAGAGCACCGTTCGAGGATCTTCGGCTCACCCTTGCGGGAGACGTGCTCCATCATCACGATGACGCGTCGCGCTCCGTGCACCAGATCCATCGCGCCACCCATCCCCTTGACCATGTGCCCGGGAATCATCCAGTTCGCCAGGTCACCGGTGGCGCTGACCTGCATCGCCCCCAGTACGGCGACGTCGACCTGTCCGCCACGGATCATTCCGAACGACTGCGCGGAATCGAAGTAGGACGCACCGGGAAGGACCGTGATGGTCTCCTTGCCCGCGTTGATGATCTCGGCGTCGAGTTCGTCTTCGGTGGGATAAGGTCCGACGCCGAGCACTCCGTTCTCCGAATGCAGGATCACCGAGACGTCCAGGGGAATGTAGTTGGGCACGAGAGTCGGCATGCCGATGCCGAGGTTGACGTACTGACCGTCGCCGAGTTCCTGCGCTACCCGGGCCGCCATCTGTTCGCGGGTCATCTTCTCGCTCATGCTCGTACCGTCCTCTGCTCGATGCCGACCTCGACCGGTCCGACGTGGACCACCCGCTGCACGTGGATACCCGGGGTGTGCACCTCGTCGGGTCCGATCTCGCCCGGCTCGACGAGGTGCTCGACCTGTGCGACGGTGATGCGCCCCGACGCGGCGGCCGGCGGGTTGAAGTTTCGCGCGCTGGCGTGGAACACCAGGTTGCCGTGGCGATCGCCCTTCCATGCGTGGACGAGCGCGTAGTCGGCGACGATTCCGCGTTCCATCACGTAGGTGACACCGTCGAATTCACGGGTCTCCTTGGGCGGACTGGCCAGTGCGATTCCGCCGCTGCCGTCGTAGCGCAGCGGCAATCCGCCGTCTGCGACCTGAGTTCCGACTCCTGCGGGGGTGAAGAACGCCGGTATGCCGGCACCGCCGGCCCGCAGTCGCTCGGCGAGGGTGCCCTGCGGGGTCAGTTCGACTTCGAGCTCGCCGGAGAGATATTGCCGCGCGAACTCCTTGTTCGAACCGACGTACGAGCTGATGGTCCGGCGAATGCGATGGTGCGCCAACAACACTCCCAAGCCGAAGCCATCCGTTCCGCAGTTGTTGCTGATGGTTTCCAGATCGGTCGCACCCTGCGCGAGCACCGCGTCAATGAGGATTTCCGGCACTCCGACCAATCCGAATCCGCCGACGGCGATCGACGATCCGTCGGGAATGTCCGCTACGGCTTCGGTGGCGCTGGCCACGACTTTGTCCAACATGAGATGCACGCTACCGCATTTTGTGCGGAATATGAACAGGTTGCCACAATGCGAACATCTCGCTATTCTGGCTGTTGCGTAGATCACCACGATCGTGAGGACACTTCGATGCTTCATCTCCCGCCCGAGTATCGGGATCAATCGGGGGTCCATGCCCCGCTCGACTTCCCCGAGTACCGGACCACCGCCCTTCGGCATCCCGCGCAGCCGCTGACCCTGCTCCCCCAGCGACTCACCGAGATCACCGGACCGGTGCTGGGCGAGGGACGCGTCACCGCCGCCGACGCGGACCTCACCCTGGCGAACGACGGTGAGGCACAGGGGCAGCGGATCATCGTGCACGGCCGCGTGCTCGACAGCGACGGCAAGGCGATTCCGAACACCCTCGTCGAGGTGTGGCAGGCCAATGCAGGCGGTCGATACCGTCACACCGCCGATCGGTGGCCTGCACCACTCGATCCGCACTTCAACGGCACCGGTCGCGTACTCACCGATGCCGAGGGCAGATATCGATTCACCACGATCAAGCCGGGCGCGTATCCGTGGGGCAACCACCACAACGCGTGGCGGCCCGCCCACATTCATTTCTCGTTGTTCGGCCAGGCGTTCACTCAGCGACTGGTGACCCAGATGTACTTCCCGGACGACCCCATGTTCTTCCAGGATCCGATCTTCAACGCCGCGCCCGAAGACTCGCGTGCCCGAATGATCAGCACGTTCGATTACGAAGCGACACAGGACAGCTGGGCCCTCGGATTTCGATTCGACATCGTACTGCGCGGCCGGGACGCCACACCCTTCGAGGAAGACGATCACGATGACTGAATCAGAGTTCGCCCCGCGCTACCCGGTGGTCACCGGTGCCGACTTCACCACCGCACCGTTCGGCCAGACGCCCTCCCAGACTGTGGGCCCCTACGTTCATATCGGACTGCTGTGGCCCGACGGTGAGAGCGTGGTTCCGCAGGGCACCGACGGCGAGATCACCGTGTCGTTCACACTGATCGACGGAGCCCGAAACCCCATATCCGACGCCATGATCGAGACCTGGCAGGCCGATGCCGACGGCCGGTTCGATCACCCCGACGATCCGCGCGGCGCGGCACCGTCACGCACCCCGGGCTTTCGCGGCTTCGGACGAGCGTTCGCCGACGAGACCGGAACGATGACGATCACGACGATCAAGCCTGGGCCGCTTCCCGCCGAGAACGATGCCGTCGAGGCACCGCACATCGACGTCGGAATCTTTGCCCGTGGAATGCTCGATCGAGCCGTGACGCGGGTCTACTTTCCCGACGAAGCCGAGGCCAATGCGGTCGATCCGGTGTTGTCCGCCATCCCGGAGCACAAGCGTGCCAGACTCGTTTCAGCACCGGTGCACGGTGGGTATCACCTCGACATCGTGCTGCAGAACACCGATCCGGACGGCGACGAGACTCCGTTCTTCGCGCTGTGACACACGAGTGGCGAAAGGGGACGATGGAATCCGAGCGAGGGGCACTGTTCGATCCGACGTTCGGTAGCGATGCCGTCGGGCCGCGTGTGGGCGACCGAGCCTGGGTGACAGCGATGTTCGCCGTCGAGGCGGCGCTGACTCGGGCCGCAGTCACGGTCGGTCTCGTGGAGGCCGCTCACGCCGAGGTCGTCACCACTGCTGCGACCGAACTCGGGGCGCACCTGGATATCGTGAGGCTCGGAGTGGATGCGGCGGCCGGGGGCAATCCGGTGATCCCGTTGGTGAAGGTCCTCCGGAACCAGGTGGCCGAGGCCGAGGTTCCTGCCACGGCAGTGCATCCCGGGGCCACCAGCCAGGACATCATGGACACCGCGCTGATGCTCGTCTGCCGCGATGCGCTCGGTGTCATCGAGGCCTCGCTCGACGCCGCGAGTGCGGCAGCTCGAGGTCTCGCCCTGACCCACCGGAACACCCCGATGGCGGCCCGCACTCTCGGACAGCAGGCATTGCCCACCACCTTCGGCCTGGTGGCTGCGAACTGGTTCTCGGGGTTGCGCCGCGCGCAGACCAGGGTCGCCGCCGTTCGACGGGCATGCACCGTCCAGTACGGCGGGGCTGCAGGCACTCTCGCTGCCGTGTATCCCCACGGACCGGCCATCGCCGCGGCGCTTGCCGTCGAACTGGGCTTGGCTCGACAGGACGCGCCCTGGCACACCGACCGCACCGCGATCGCCGATATCGCGTGCTCCTTGGGTATCGCGGCAGGCACGATCGGCAAGATCGCCCAGGACATCGTGTCGATGTCCGCCACCGAGTTGGGTGAGGTCTCGGAGGACGCGCCGGGTGGATCATCGGCGATGCCGCACAAGCGCAATCCGGTTGCCGCTGTCACGGCTCGCGCTGCGGCCCGGCGGGTCCCCGGTGCTGTGGCCACGGTGCTGTCGAACATGGACCACGAACATCAGCGCGCCGCGGGAGCGTGGCACGCCGAGTGGGAGACGATCACCGATCTGTTGCGCCTCACCGGTGGTGCCGCCCATCGACTCTCGCAGAGCCTGAGCGGGTTGCATGTTCATCCGGACGAGATGGCCCGCAATCTCGACAAGACGGGCGGAGCGCTGCTCGCCGAACGTGTCACCGCGGCATTGGCAGCGCACACCGAGCAGGCCCGCGAGATAGTCACTGCGCGATGCGCGGCGGGGGCACCGCTCGACAGCGACCCTGCCATCACGGTATTCCTCCCACCGTCGACGGTGCGCGAACTCCTCGACCCGGCCGCATATCTCGGCCACGCACCCGAGCTGGTCGACGCGATCCTCGCCGAGCATGCCCTCGACTCCGAACACACCACAGAATCGAAGGGTTCACGATGACCGTCGCACTTGCTCACGAACGCACCGAAGGGCCGTGCCCCGACGCGGAGACCGTCATGCTGATCGGTTCGCTCGGCTCCGATCGATCGATGTGGAACCCGCAGATCGGAACGCTCTCCGCCTCCGTTCACGTTCTCGCCGTCGACCTTCGCGGGCACGGACAGTCTCCGGTCCCACCCGGCCCCTATTCGGTGGCCGAACTCGCCGAAGATGTTCTGGCACTACTCGATTCACTCGATCTTCGGCGTATTCACATCGTCGGCCTCTCGCTCGGCGGCGCAGTCTCGCAGTGGATCGCCATCCATCGCCCGGAGCGAGTGCGGACTCTGACACTGCTGTGCACCTCGGCGAAGTTCGGTGAGCCGGCGCAATGGCTCGACCGGGCCGCAGCAGTCCGAGCGGCGGGAACGGCGTCGCTGGCCGACGCCGTACTCGCGCGCTGGTTCACCCCCGAACTGGCCGCTCGCGACGCCGATCTCGTCGACCGGCATCGCCGGATGATCGCCGACACCTCGGACGAGGGCTACGCCGCATGCTGTGAGGCACTGTCGGACTGGGATTCTCGTGCGGATCTGAACCGAATCACCGCTCCGACACTGGTGATCGCCGGCCGGCAGGATCCCTCGACCACCCCCGAGGACCTGAAGATCATCGCCGACGGCGTCATCGGATCGACGTTCCGGGTTCTCGACCCGGCCGCACATCTGGCCAACGTCGAGCAAGCCGGGCCCGTCACCGCGGCAATTGCCGCACACATCGGATCGGATGCGTATGCGGCCGGACGCGCAGCTGCCCACGATGCCGGAATGGCGGTGCGGCGCAGCGTCCTCGGCGATGCGCACGTCGACCGCAGCATTGCCGCACGAACCGACTTCACCGCACCGTTCCAGGATTTCATCACCCGCACCGCATGGGGTGACATCTGGAATCGCCCAGGACTCGATCACCACACCCGCCGGCTGCTGACGCTGGCGATCCTGACGGCCGTGGGCAATCAGCACGAGCTCGACATGCACATCCGGGCCGCCCTGCGAGCAGGCATGACGCCGGACAGCCTGGCGGAGGTGTTCCTGCACACCGCCGTGTACGCGGGAGTTCCGAACAGCAACAGTGCATTCGGTCTCGCGAACGCGGCCATCGCCGAGGCCTCGGCGCAGACCCGATCGGGTACCTCGTGAACTCCGCGGAATCACCGCCGCCGTCCTCGGACTACGTCCAGTCGCTGGGCCGCGGTCTCGCGGTGATCCGGGCCTTCGACGCCGAGCATCCGCGTCGAACACTCTCCGATGTCGCCCGAGCCACCGACCTCACCCGAGCCACGGCCCGGCGTTTCCTGCTCACCCTCGTCGAACTCGGCTACGTCCGTACCGACGGCTCGATGTTCTGGCTCACCCCACGAGTGCTCGAGCTGGGCTACAGCTACCTGTCGAGCCTGTCGCTCCCGGAAGTCTCGGGACCGCACCTCGAGGCTCTCGCCGAACGGGTGCGCGAGTCGTCCTCGGTCTCGATTCTCGACGGTGACGACGTGGTGTACGTCGCCCGTGTTCCGGTCAGCCGCATCATGACCGTCGGCATCAACATCGGCACCCGGTTCCCCGCGTTCGCCACATCGATGGGCCGCGTGCTGCTGGCCGGACTGCCTGCCGACGAACTCGCGGCCTACCTGGATCGGGTGCGCTTGACTCCTCTCACCGGTAAGACAATCACCACCCCCGATGCGCTCGGACGCGAACTCGACCGGGTCCGATCCGACGGCTTCTGCCTGGTGGATCAGGAACTCGAGGAGGGGTTGCGCTCGATCGCGGCTCCCATCCGCGACGGACACGGCGCAGTGGTAGCCGCGGCGAACGTCTCGACCCAGGCCGCGCGCCATTCCGCCGATGCGGTGCGCACCGAACTGCTACCGGCTCTGCTCGACGCCACCCGCGCCATCGAGATCGACCTGCTCCGGGTGAGCACCGGACCCAACGACAAGCGAGGAACCACCCATGCCTGATGCCGTGATCTGTGAACCACTTCGGACCCCGGTCGGTCGCTTCGGCGGCCAGTTCCGAGATATCTCCGCCCAGGCTCTGGCCGGTACGGTGATCGCGGAACTCGTGGCCCGCACGGGCATTTCCGGTGCCGACATCGACGATGTGATCCTCGGCCAGGCGTCCCCGAACGGCGATGCACCGGCCATCGGACGCATTGCGGCGCTCGATGCCGATCTGGGGATCGACGTCCCCGGGATGCAGGTCGACCGCCGCTGCGGCTCCGGTCTGCAGGCAGTACTGCAGGCGTGCATGCAGGTCCAGTCCGGCGGCAACGATCTGGTTCTGGCCGGCGGCGTGGAGAGCATGAGTCAGACCGAGTTCTACGCCACCGGCATGCGCTGGGGCGTCAAGGCCGAGGCCGTGGCTCTGTCCGACCGCCTCGCCCGGGCGCGAGTGACCGCGGGTGGCAAGAACTTTCCGGTGCCCGGCGGGATGATCGAAACCGCAGAGAACCTGCGCGCGGAGTTTTCCATCAGCCGCGCCGACCAGGACGCACTCGCAGTCCAGTCCCACCGACGTGCAGTCGCCGCGCAGAACAGCGGTGTCTTCGCCGAGGAGATCGTGGGAGTATCGGTCCCCCAACGTAAATCGGATCCGATGCTCGTCACTACCGACGAGCATCCGCGGGCCGATACCACCGTGGAGTCACTGGCGAAGCTGAAGGCGATCCGCGCGTCGCTGGACCCCGAGTCGACCGTCACCGCAGGAAACGCCAGCGGACAGAACGACGGTGCCGCGATCGCGATCGTCACCACCCCGGAAAAAGCTGCCGCGCTGGGCCTTCGGCCGCTGGCGCGCTTGGCCGGCTGGGGTGTGGCAGGCGTTGCCCCGCGCACGATGGGGATCGGGCCGGTTCCCGCGAGCGAGAAGGCACTCGGACGGCTGGGACTGAGTCTCGACGACATGGGGATCATCGAACTCAACGAAGCGTTCGCCGCTCAGGCGCTCGCCGTGACCCGGTCCTGGGGCATCGACCCCGACGATCCGCGGCTGAACCCACACGGTTCCGGCATCTCGCTCGGCCATCCCGTCGGTGCCACCGGAGCCCGCATTCTGGCAACGCTGTTGCGCGAGATGGACCGCCGAGAGGTCCGCTACGGACTCGAGACCATGTGCATCGGCGGCGGTCAGGGACTCGCTGCGGTGTTCGAGCGAATCGGCTGATCACCGGTCAGTACTGCAGTTGCGCCGCCAGTCGCACAGCCGAATTGGTCTCCCCGTAGCCCTCGTATCCACCCACTCGCTGGACCACCTCGAAGAACAGGTCGTCGCCCACGGTTTCGGTGAAGAAGTGGAAGAACTCACCGCCGGTCGCGTCCGCGTCGTACAGGATCCCCAGACGCTGCATCGCGTCCAGGGTCTCGGAGCCGAGTCCGAATCGCGCGTCGAGATCGCGATAGTAGTTGGGTGAGATTCGCAGGGGGGTGAGGCCGCGTTCGGTCATTGCTCTCGCAGCGGCGTAGATGTCCTCGCACCCGAAGGCCACATGTCCGACGCCTCCGCGCCGGGCCGCGGGCAGAGGGTCCGACTCGGACGGGCGGCCGGGAACCATGTTGAGCGAGAGTCGAATTGTGCCGTTGGCGGTGGCGAGTGTGAGGGCCTGGCTACGTACCAGGCCTATCGCGTCGACGACGTCCTGGCCCTCGTGTGGCACCATGCCGAACACCGAGCGCAGCAGCAGCATCACGCCGTCCCAGCTCTCGGCAGGCACGGCGAGTGCGATGTGATCCACGTGCGAGACGCACGCCCGGTTCTCTTCCACCACCCTCGGCACCAGATCGAATGCCGATTGCCAGGCACCCGCACTGTCGCGGGTGCGTAGGTCCAGCGACGTCGCACCGGTCACGGCCAGGCGCACCACTGCATCGGTCGCGTCTGCCACTCCGGGCATGGAGACGGTGGACGCGGTGACTCCCAGTGCGCGTGCCCGAGTCAGCCACAGATCCGGGCGCTCGCTGCGAATCCCGATCTGGGCCAACGCCGGTAGGTGAGCCGGGACGCCCGGTGCGGTCCACAGCGTGTCCACCGTGGTGTCGACGGCGACGGCCAGCGGACCCTGGGTGAACAAGCTGAGTCCGTGTTCGCTGTGTGCTGCGGTCAGATCGAAGCCCAGGTGCCGCAGTGTGGTGCCCAGCTGCGCTGCCTTCGCAGGCCCTGCCGCGATCCGCAGGGAGACGACGTTCTCGATCGGACCCGGCGGTGGCGGCGCGAACAGATCGTTGCCGGCGGAGGGTGTTTCGACGCCGCGCACCTGCTCCTGGAGGTACAGCAGCGACCGATGCGCGTCGGATGCCGTACGACCGGTGTCGGAGTGCCGGAAGACGTCGTTGAAGATTTCGAGCGACCACGGGCCGGAATACCCGGAGGACACAACATCGGAACCGAATCGCGCCAGATCGAAGCTGCCCTGCCCGGGGAAGCATCGGTGGTGCCTGCTCCACTGCAGTACGTCCATCACCAGGTGCGGGGCGTCGGCCAACTGGACGAAGAAGATCTTCTCGCCGGGGATCTCGCGAATGCCTGCGGAATCGTCACCGCGAGAAAGGATGTGGAAGCTGTCCAGGCACGTTCCCAGCGCGGGATGATCGACCTGCCGGACGATGTCCCAGGCATGGCGGTAGGTGCTGACGTGGGCACCCCACGCCAACGCCTCGTACGCCAGTCGCATTCCGCGCCGATGCGCGTGCTCGGCGAGGGTTGCCATCTGTTCGACCAGCAGGGCGTCGTCACGGACGGCAGCGGCCAGGGGCGAGGAGCAGACCAAGAGCAGATCGCACCCCAACTGTTCCATCACGTCGAATTTGCGTTCGGCGCGAACGAGATTGCGGGCGAACTGTTCCGGGTCGGCCGAGTCTGCGTCGCGGAAGGGCTGATAGAGGTCGAGGGTCAAGCCGAGGTCGGCTGCTTTCTTCGCAATATCCTCGGGAAGGTCAGGTGAGCTGATCAAGTCCGGCTCGAACACCTCGAAACCGTCGAACCCGGCGTCTGCGATGGCGCGCATCTTCTCGTCGAGAGACCCACTGAGAGAGACGGTGGCCACCGACGTGGCAATGGTGCTCATGCGTGTGCACCTGCGGTGGCGCGATCCTCCTGCGCGATCAGCGCGCTCATGTGCGCGATCATTCGATCGGCGTCGGCGGTGCGTCCGGTGAATATCTCGAAGGCGTCGGCGGCCTGGAACACCGCCATTCCGGTTCCGCTGAGCGTTCTGCACCCCGCCAGGGATGCAGCAGCGAGCAATTCGGTCTCGGCCGGTCGATACACGACCTCGGCGACCCACATCCTCGGATGCAGGAGTGACTCGGGCACAGCAGATCCGGGATGTTCGACCATTCCGATCGGAGTGGCATGCACCAGGCCGGTTGCGGTTTCGAGAACGGCGGCGAGCCGGTCGAGGCCTGCCGAGAGGATCTCGACAGCGGGGAACATCACCGACAGGGACTCTCGGAGTTGTTGCGCGCGAAGCGGATCGGCGTCCACGAGAGTGAGCCTGCCTGCGCCGCGGCGGGCCATTGCATAGGCAACGGCTGCCCCAGCTCCCCCGGCACCGAGTTGCACCACGTCACCGATGTCGGCGCCGGGTAGTCCGCGGCCGAAGTTGCGATCGAAGCCGGACCAGTCGGTGTTGTGGCCGACGGCTCGGCCGTCGGCGAACACCACGGTGTTGACGGCTCCGAGCCGGGCAGCGTCCTCGGAGAGCGCATCGAGGCAGGAGATGACGCGTTGTTTGCACGGGTGCGTGATGTTGAGTCCTCGAAATCCGAGGTCCGCTGCGGTGGAAACGAGACAGGGCAGGTCCTCTACGGTCAGTCCACGGCTGTCCAGGTCGATGATCCGGTACTGGTAGGTCAGCCCGTGCTCGGAGCCCTCTCGTTCGTGCATCGCGGGCGTGAGCGACTTGCCGATACCCGTCCCGATCAGTCCGCAGAGCAGGGATTCCGGCATGTCGATCTCCTCGAGCCTTAATGTACGAATTGGTGAATTAGCTCGACGGTACTACGCGTTCGGCTCGCGCCCAACCCTTTCGCCGCAATCGGCACCGATAGAGTTGATCCATGGCTCCGCGCGCAACCGACACCTCCGACGACAGCAGCGGACCCACCGTCAAGCGTCGACGCAACAGCGACCTGACCCGGCACAACATCCTCGAGGTGGCCACCGAGGAGTTCGCGGACAAGGGCTTCGCAGGAGCGCGAATCGACGAGATCGCCGAGCGCACGCACACGACCAAGCGGATGTTGTACTACTACTTCACCGACAAGGAAGGCCTGTACAAGGCCGTACTCGAACGGTCGTACCTGCGCATTCGCGAGCGTGAACGAGACGTGGACGTCGAGGGCCTCGGACCGGTCGAGGCCATTCGCGCCATCGCATCACTGACGTTCGACCATCACGAGGAGAATCCCGACTTCATCCGCCTGGTCTCCACCGAGAACATCCTGCGCGGGGAACACATCTCCACGTCCGAGGCATTGAGCAACCTCGGCAATCCCGCCGCGGAACTGCTGTCGAACATCCTCGAGCGCGGCCAGGCCGACGGGGTGTTCCGCACCGACGTCGACGCCCTCGACGTGCATATGACGATCAGCAGCTTCTGCGTGTTCCGGCTGTCGAATCGGTACACCTTCGAGGCCCTCTTCGGCCGCGACCTCACCGATCCCCAGCATCGCGACCGTCTTCGTTCGATGCTCGGAGACATGATCATCGCGTTCCTGACCTCGCAATCTCGCTGACATTTCGCGGTTTCTCGGTAGGTCTCGTCACGTCAGGGGTTGACACGTGGCATGGATCACGTTCACTATTCAGAGGCACCCGGTGTTAACCATTTAGTACATTAGCGGTCCGATCGCCGAGAAACGCGTCGTCGACCAGCGCCTACGCTCCCCCGCCTCACGAAGAGAGACACGAGAACGATGGATTCGCACACCCCTGGCACCCACCCGACGCCGCTTCGCCCCGGGGCGAACCCGCGCAAAGCGGCGACCGCCGCGTGGGTCGGAAGCGCCCTCGAGTACTACGACTTCTTCATCTACGGCACCGCGGCCGCACTCGTCTTCGGCCGCGTGTTCTTCCCGGGTTCCAACCCGGCGACCGGCACCCTGCTGGCCCTGGCCACCTTCGGCGTCGGGTACCTCGCACGCCCGCTCGGCGCACTGGTCCTCGGCCACATCGGTGATCGCTACGGACGCAAGAAGGTCATGGTCGCCACCGTCCTGCTGATGGGTGTCGCCACCCTGGGCGTCGGCGTGCTGCCCTCGTACGAATCCATCGGCATCGCCGCGCCCATCATCCTGGTGCTGCTTCGGTTGTGCCAGGGATTCTCCGCGGGCGGTGAGCAGGCCGGAGCGAACTCGATGACGCTCGAACACGCCCCGGACAACAGGCGCGCGTTCTTCACCAGCTTCACCCTCAGCGGCACCCAAGGCGGACAGATTCTCGCCACCGCGGTATTCCTGCCCGTCGCCATGCTCCCTGAGGAAGCACTGCTCAGCTGGGGTTGGCGAATCCCGTTCTTCCTCAGTGCTTTCGTCGTCGTCGCCGCCTTCGTCATCCGCCGTTCGCTCGACGAGACACCGGTCTTCGAGGAAGCAGTGGCCTCCGACGAGCCGCAGCGCCTGCCCGTGGCCGAACTGCTCAGCGAGCATCGGCCGGCAGTGATCCGCGTCATGCTGGCCGCCGTCATCGCCTCCGTCAGCACCATCTTCACCGTCTACGCACTGTCCTACGCCGTGAACACCGTCGGCCTCGAACGCACCCCCATGCTGTGGGTCGGCGTTCTCGCCAACGTCGTCGCACTCTTCGCATTGCCCTTCTTCGGTGCACTGTCGGATCGCATCGGCCGCAAGCCGGTGTTCCTGTTCGGCTCGATCGGCTGCGCGATCCTGATGTTCGGCTACCTGTGGTCCATCTCGAGCGGCAACTACGTCCTCATCTTCGTCTTCGGCATCGTGATGTTCGGTTTCGTGCACAGCGCCACCGGCGGCGTCTGGCCCTCGTTCTACGGTGAGATGTTCCCGGCCAGGGTTCGCCTGACCGGAACCGCACTGGGAACCCAGATCGGTTTCGCCATCGCAGGTTTCGCGCCGACCATCGCAGGCGCGATCGCTGGAGCCGAGGTCGGTGCGTGGCTCCCCGTCGCGATCGTCACCGCGGTCTTCTGCACCATCAACGTCGTGATCGTCGCGACTTCGAAGGAGACCTTCCGTACCCCCACCGATGAGCTCGGTGTTCCGACCCGCACCACCGACAGCGCGCGCGTCGCGTCGGTCTGACCGAGATCGTGATCGACGCACTTCGACCTGCAGTGGCGGGCACCTGGACGGTGTTCGCCCTGCAGTATGCCAGCCGAACGGCATTGCGTAGCAAACTCTTTCATCAACGTGACGAGCGCAGTACCGAAAGCCAGACGGTGGCCTACTACGTGTGGCTCGCCCTCTCGAAGACCCGCACGGTACTGATCGACGCCGGGATTTCCCCGGCCACAGCAGAATCGACGGACGGGCTCGACTATCACGGGTCTCCCATCGACCTGCTCGGCGAACTCGGCCTGGCACCGGATGACATCGACACCTGCATCCTGACCCACCTGCACTACGACCACACCGGGGTCGTCGCAGAGCTCCCGACTGCGCGATACGTGGTGCAGCGCACAGAACACGAATACTGGACCGGGCCGTGGGCCGCCCGCATCACCCGAGAACAATGGCTGCACTCGCGAGCCGACACCGAACACATCGAAACCGCCGATCGCGGCACTCGGCTCGACCTCGTCGACGGCGATCTCGTCCTGTTCCCGGGGCTGTCCGTCCACGCAGTCGGCGGACACACCGCAGGCATGCAGGTGGTCAGAGTGAACACCGACCGCGGCCCGGTGGTGCTGGCCTCCGACGCCAGTCACTTCTACGAGAACTTCGAGGACGACAGCCCGTTCGCGATCCTGCACGCGCTGCCGGACATGTACGGGGCCTTCGACCGAATTCGAGAGCTCGCCGCCGGCACCGGCACCGTCGTACCCGGCCACGATCCTTTGGTCCGACACCGATTCCCCGCCGTGACCGACGCCCCCGGCGCGCACGCCGTGATCATCGGCTGAGTACAGCGACAACGACGAATCCCCGACCTCGCGATGAGGCCGGGGATTCGTCGTTGTTCAGCAAGTCGATCGGCGCGGATCAGGCGGACTTGTCGCGGCGCTCCGGACGCTCGGGCTTGCGCGGCACGATGGTCGGCAGCACGTTGTCGTTCACGGTCTCGGCAGTCACGACAACCTTCTCCACGTCGTCGCGGCTCGGGATGTCGTACATCACCGGAAGCAGAACTTCTTCCATGATGGCGCGCAGTCCACGAGCACCGGTTCCGCGGAGAATAGCCTGGTCGGCGATTGCGTCGAGGGCCTCGGTGGTGAACTCGAGCTCGACGCCGTCCATGTCGAACAACCGGCGGTACTGCTTGACCAGCGCATTCTTCGGCTCGGACAGAATCGTCACGAGCGATTCCTTGTCCAGGTTCGTCACCGACGCGATCATCGGCAGTCGACCGATGAACTCGGGAATGAGACCGAACTTGATCAGATCCTCCGGCATCACCTCGGCGAAGTGATCCTGAGTGTCCATCTCGGCCTTGGAGCGAACTTCGGCTCCGAATCCGAGCCCGCGCTTGCCGACCCGATCGGACACGATCTTCTCGAGTCCGGCGAATGCACCGGCGACGATGAAGAGCACGTTGGTGGTGTCGATCTGGATGAACTCCTGATGCGGGTGCTTGCGGCCACCCTGCGGCGGCACGCTGGCCTGAGTTCCTTCCAGGATCTTGAGCAGCGCCTGCTGCACGCCTTCACCGGACACGTCACGCGTGATCGACGGGTTCTCGCTCTTGCGAGCGATCTTGTCCACCTCGTCGATGTAGATGATGCCGGTCTCGGCGCGCTTGACGTCGTAGTCCGCTGCCTGGATCAGCTTGAGCAGGATGTTCTCGACATCCTCGCCCACGTAACCGGCCTCGGTGAGGGCGGTGGCGTCGGCGATGGCGAAGGGCACGTTGAGCATCTTGGCCAGAGTCTGCGCGAGGTAGGTCTTTCCGCATCCCGTCGGTCCGAGCATCAGGATGTTCGACTTCGCCAGTTCGACGGATTCGCCTCGCACGTCGCGCGCCTTGTCACCGGCCTGGATGCGCTTGTAGTGGTTGTAGACCGCTACGGCCAACGTGCGCTTGGCAGCGTCCTGACCGATCACGTAGTTCTCGAGAAAGTCCTTGATCTCGGAGGGCTTGGGAAGGTCGTCGAGCTTGACTTCGCTCGACTCGGCCAATTCCTCTTCGATGATCTCGTTGCAGAGGTCGATGCACTCGTCGCAGATGTACACCCCTGGTCCAGCGATGAGCTTCTTGACCTGCTTCTGGCTCTTGCCGCAGAAGGAGCACTTCAGCAGATCGCCACCGTCACCGATGCGTGCCATTCGGAGGTTCCTACTTCCTTGTCCGCGTACGACCCACGCCGACCGGGTGTGGCCGAAACCTTCGTGGGCTACTTCTCGGTCTGTCGTCATGCCGACTTCGGTCGACCGAGTTCTTGGATGCGACGGTACCCGTGTTCGCCGAACATGGGCGGGTTGTTTCCGGTGATTCGCCACCCGATTTCGCCGAATGCAGCATTCGGGTCGTCGATCGCGACCGCCGGGCGGAGTTTCACACTCACACCCGGCGTCGGAATCTTCTGCCGGACCTGTTCGGTCCGACCGGTGGTACTCGCTCTGCTACTTCTGGGCTGAGAGCTTGCGGTACTCGAACACGGTGTCGATGATCCCGTAGTCCTTGGCCTGTTCCGCGGTGAGGATCTTGTCGCGATCGGTGTCCTTGCGGATGACGTCGGGATCCTTGCCGGTGTGGCGGCCGAGGGTGGTCTCCATGAGTCGACGCATGCGCTCGATCTCGGCGGCCTGGATCTCCAGGTCGGACACCTGGCCCTGGATGCCACCGCTCGAGGGCTGGTGAATCAGCACGCGGGCGTTGGGCAGCGCCGCACGCTTACCGGGGGTGCCGGCGGCGAGCAGGACGGCCGCGGCCGACGCGGCCTGGCCGAGGCATACGGTCGCAACATCGGCGCGGACGTACTGCATCGTGTCGTAGATCGCCATCAGCGAGGTGAACGAGCCACCGGGCGAGTTGATGTACATCGTGATGTCTCGGTCGGGATCGAGGCCCTCGAGCACCAACAGCTGCGCCATGACGTCGTTTGCGGACGCGTCGTCGACCTGGACGCCGAGGAAGATGATGCGCTCCTCGAACAGCTTGTTGTACGGGTTCGATTCCTTCACGCCGTAGCTGGAGTGCTCGACGAAGGAGGGCAGGATGTATCGGGAGGACGGCAGCTGATTGGGGTCGAACAGGTTTGTCATCGTTTCTCCAAGATGTAAGTGATCGAGGGTCGCCGGGAGCGGCCGATTTACTCGCCGATTCCGCCGGCCTGCCGCGCACGGCTGACGACGTGATCCACGAACCCGTATTCCTTGGCGGCCTGCGCCGTGAACCAGCGGTCACGATCGGAGTCTTCGGTGATCTGCTCGACGGTCTGACCCGTGTGCAGGGCGATCAGCTCTGCCATCTCGCGCTTGGTGTGCGCGAACTGCTCGGCCATGATGGCGATGTCGGAGGCGCTGCCGCCGATACCGGCCGAAGGCTGGTGCATCATGATGCGCGCGTGCGGCAGGGCGTAACGCTTGCCCTTGGCACCGGCCGAGAGCAGGAACTGCCCCATCGAGGCAGCCAGGCCCATTCCGTAGGTCGCGATGTCGCACTCGGCGAATTCCATCGTGTCGAAAATGGCCATACCCGCGGTGACCGAGCCACCGGGCGAGTTGATGTACAGCGCGATGTCGCGGGTGGGGTCCTCGGCCGAGAGCAGCAGGATCTGAGCGCACAACTTGTTGGCGATGTCGTCGTCGACCTGGGTACCGAGGAAAATGATGCGGTTTTGAAGCAGACGCTCGTACACGGAGTCGCTGAGATTCAGCCCTGCTGCAGCCGAAGTCATGACGGGACTCTGCTGGTGCGAAGCCGCCGGATTCTGAACAGTCACGGTACCTGCCTTTTCCATAACAAATCGTTGGTTCCTGACACAGACACTAACGAAAGACGGCGGCCCCGGAGTCCCGGAACCGCCGTCGTTCGCTGTGAGCGTTACTTCTCTTGTTCGCCCTCGGAAGAATCTGCTGCTTCGACCTCGTCGGGAGCATCGGCGGGGCTGCCGAACAACTCCGCGGTGTCGACGCTCGCGCCGGTGGTGTCGGTCACGGTGACGCGCTCGACGACCGAAGCCAGCGCCTTACCGCGCTTGACATCGGCGAACACGGCACCGAGCTGGTTGGCCTGCTGCACCTGCTGAATGAACTGCTCGGGCGGCATGCCGTAGCGCTGCGCCTGGAAGATGATCCGCTCGGTGAGCTCTTCCTGCCCGACCTGCGTGTTCTCTGCTTCGGCGATCGCGTCGAGAAGGAGCTGGGTACGCACCGACTTCTCGGCACCTTCCTTGACGTCCTTGTCGAACTCCTCGCGGCTCGAACCCTGCGACTCGAGCAGCTCGGCGAGTGCTTCCTCGTTGTGGTCGAGGCCGTGGATGGCCTCGTGCACCTGGGAATCGACCTCGGCCTTGACGACAGCTTCGGGAGCCGGAATCTCGAGCGTCTCGAGCAGCGTCTCGAGCACCTTGTCGCGGATCTGACCGGCCTGCTCGACCTTCGCGACCCGTTCGACGCGCGTCTTCAGATCGGCCAGCAGCTCGTCGAACGTGTCGAACTCGCTGGCCAGCTGAGCGAACTCGTCGTCGGCCTCGGGCAGCTCGCGCTCCTTGACGGACACGACCTTGACCGTGACGACGGCTTCCTTGCCTGCGTACTCACCGGCGACCAGAGTCGAGGTGAACTCCTTCGACTCGTCCGCGGAGACGCCGATGATCGCGTCGTCGAGTCCCTCGATGAGCTGGCCGGAGCCGACCTCGTGGGACAGTCCGCTCGCGGTTGCCTCTTCCACGTTCTCGCCTTCGACGGTGGCCGAGAGATCGATCGAGACGAAGTCGCCCGACTGTACGGGACGATCGACACCGGTCAGGGTGCCGAAACGCTGGCGCAGCGACTGCAGCTGCTCGTCGACGGCCTCGTCCTTGATCTCGAGCGGATCGACGACGACGCTGATGGTCGAGTAGTCGGGCAGCTCGATCTCGGGGCGGACGTCGACCTCGGCGGTGAACGTGAGCTCGGTGCCGTCCTCGATCTTGGTGATCTCGATCTCGGGCTGGCCGATGACCTTGACCTTCTCGTTGGTCACGGCCTCGGAGTAGCGGGCGGGAAGAGCGTCGTTGACGACCTGCTCGAGAACCGCACCACGGCCGACGCGAGCCTCGAGCAACTTGGCCGGAGCCTTGCCGGGACGGAAGCCGGGGAGGCGGATCTGCTGAGCCAGAGCCTTGTACGCGCGGTCGAAATCAGGCTTGAGCTCCTCGAAGGGCACCTCAACGTTGATACGGACTCGCGTCGGGCTCAGCTGCTCGACGGTGCTCTTCACGGGACATGCTCCTTCTGGTGGTTCTTGCTTGCTGGTGGTTCTGGCTTGCTGTCTGATCTCGCTCGCCACGAACACGGCGAGCCGTGCCTGCGGCTCTCTTTTGTCGGGGTGACAGGAATTGAACCTGCGACCCTCCGCTCCCAAAGCGGATGCGCTACCAAGCTGCGCCACACCCCGTCGTACGGACACCATTGAACAGCAACCGATAGTAGCCCCCAGTGGGCGCCCCACCGATGACGTTCGGACGAACCGCTCGCGGCGGGCCGGTTTGGAATCCGGCGGCGGCGTTGGGTACAGTCTTGAAACGCAGGCGACGGAACTGGCGATCCCACGACTGTTGTTTGCATGCCGATGTAGCTCAATGGTAGAGCCCCTGTCTTCCAAACAGGCTACGCGAGTTCGATTCTCGTCATCGGCTCCATCGAAAAGCCCCGCACTGTCAGTGCGGGGCTTTTTCGTGTCCGCGTACCCTGGATGGTGTCCGAATTGTCCGTACGAACCGGGCATGCACCGTCGGCGGAAGGTCCGCAGTGGAAATCGTCCTGATCGTCATCGTCATCGCCGCAGTGGCCCTGTTGGTGCTGCGAAACAAGAAGAACTCCGCTGCGGCGGCCGAAACCGCGCTGGCCGACGCCAAGGCCGATGCCCGCCAATCGATCGAACGCCTCGGCGGTCAGGTCTACAACCTGATCGGCACGGATACACCGTCCAAGCAGGCCTTGGCCGACGCGTCCGAACGCAACATCGCCGCCGGTTCGCAGATCGATCAGGCCACCACTCCCGAACAGGCCCGACTGGCCAAGCAGACGGCGCTCGAGGGGCTCTACTACATCCGTGCCGCGCGCCTGGCGATGGGCATGGACCCGGGCCCGGAGGTGCAGGGCATCGACGGCCAGCAGCAGGCGGGGCGAGTCACCGAGGATCGCAAGGTCGACTTCGAGGGCCGTGAGATCGCGGCGTCACCGGATCCGTCCGATCGCACCCCGAACTACTACCCGGGTGGCCGAGTCGCCGGCCGTCCGGTACCCGCAGGTTGGTACTCCGAGCCCTGGTGGCGTCCGGCCCTGGTCGCAGGTGCCTGGGGAATGGGGTCGATGTTCCTGTTCTCGGCCATGTTCTCCGGCATGGCCGGGGTTCCGGAAGAGACTGCGGCCGGCGGCGACACGGGAGCCGACGGCGGGGGCGATGGGTCCGGCGACGACTACTCCGGCGGCGACACGGAATACGGTGCCATGGACGACGGCGGCGGTGGAGGCATGTTCGACGGCGGAGGCGATTTCGGCGGTGGAGGCGACTTCGGCGGGTTCTAGGTCGCCTGACAGACCGGGCACCAGAACAGGTTTCGAGCCTGCATCACCGAGTGCAGGATGTCGGCTCCGCACACTCGGCAGGGATATCCCTGCCTGCGGTAGACGTACGAGCGCGGTCGCCGGGCACCGTAGGTGTCGCCGTGATCGTCCACTGGTCGGATGGTGATGATGCGACCGCGTCGGACACCGATCTTCATCAGTTCGACGAGGTCGAACCAGATCGCGTCCCACTCGGATCGGTCGAGGTCCTTGCCCGGGCGCATGGGGTTGATCTCGTGCCGGAACAGAATCTCGGCGCGGTAGACGTTTCCGACGCCGGCGA
Organism: Rhodococcus sp. SBT000017; assembly: GCF_003688915.1. Taxonomy (NCBI): domain Bacteria; kingdom Bacillati; phylum Actinomycetota; class Actinomycetes; order Mycobacteriales; family Nocardiaceae; genus Rhodococcus; species Rhodococcus sp. SBT000017. The sequence continues at coordinate 213,249 of NZ_REFU01000001.1, read as the reverse complement.
GCACCTTCTGATCCATCAGCAACGTGCCGATTGCTGTGCGCGACTTGGAGATTCGTGCCCACGCCCTCTCCGGGTCGGCGTCCTTACGCAGCGGGTCCGGTCCCAACCGCGCCACCAGAGCGTCGACCTGCTCTTCGGTGTAGATCTCGCAGGCCGTGGGGCCGCGCAGGTCGGTTCCGTATTTCTCCCCCACCATGCGCAGCCGCACGGCACCCACCGGATCGTCCAGTGGCACGGCCTGTTCGGTGAACTTCCCGTACAGGCCGAGATGGATGTGCACGATCAGATCGGACTCGTATCGGTGCAGCAGATGCTTGCCCCAGGCCTCGGCCCTCTCCAGTACGAGACCGTCGATCAGCGCGGCACCGGAGGTGAAGCGCCCCTGCGGGCTACTCACCTCGACCGGTGCCCCACCGAACCGACGTTGATGCAACCGAGCCAGTCGGTGCAGGGTGTGCCCCTCGGGCACCTACTCGGGCTTTCCCGGCACGACGGGTGCCTCGCCGCTGCGCTCGTACTCGGACAGGATGTCGATGCGGCGCTGGTGGCGCTCCTCGCCCGAGAACGGAGTACCGAGGAAGGCATCGACGATGGCGAGGGCTTCCGGAAGGGTGTGCATGCGGCCACCGATGCCGATGAGCTGGGCGTCGTTGTGCTCGCGCGCCAACTTGGCGGTCTCGACGCTCCACGCCAGCGCGCAGCGAGCGCCCGGCACCTTGTTGGCTGCGATCTGCTCGCCGTTTCCGGAACCGCCGAGCACCAGGCCGCGGCTACCCGGGTCGGCGACGACGCGGCGTGCTGCGTCGATGCAGAATGCCGGGTAGTCGTCGACGGGGTCGTAGTCGAAGGCACCGCAGTCGACGGGCTCGTGCCCGGTTGCCGTCAGGTGTTCGATGATCTGATTCTTGAACTCGAGGCCGGCGTGGTCGGCACCCAGGTATACGCGCATGCCTAGAGTCTGACAGGTGAACTCCGAAGCCGAGAAATTCGCCGGTGTGGACGGCGCGAAAGGCGCGTGGGTGGTCGCGTTCTTCGCCGAGGCGACGGTGACGTGGATCGAGTGTGCGTCGGTGACGGAGGTGCTCGAGGTGACACGGGACTGCGCACGGGTGGGCGTCGACATGCCGCTGTCGTTGCCCGAACACGGCTATCGCCTCGGCGAACTGGAGGCGAAGACGTTTCTCGGTACAGCGCGGAGTTCGATCTTTCACACGCCGGTCGTCGACGTACTCGCCGCCGAGTCGTATCCCGAAGCGTGTGCCGTTTCTCGGCAGCTCACCGGCAAGGCGATCAGCAAGCAGACGTGGCACATCCTGCCTTCCGTGAAGGCGTGGCGCGATGCGGACTTCGACCCGGACAGGTACGTCGAGGTACATCCCGAATGCTCGTTCCGGGCCATGTCACCGACGACGACGTTCGCGTCGAAGAAGACCGGCCGGGGCGTCGGGCAGCGGTTGTCCGCCCTGATGCGCTGGAGCGAACACGTGGATCTGGCGGATCTACCGCCAGGACCCGCCGTCGACGACTTCCTCGACGCGGCCGCAGCGGCGTGGTCGGCAAGGCGATTTCACGTCGGCGAGCATCTGACGTTCGGTACCGAGGACGGCTCGGATCGGATCGTGGCCTAGCGCCCCTCGTGCGTGAAAGCTCGACTCCTACGGGCTGTTTCAATTTGATGGTGGGGCGTCTCGAGTGTCGAGGCGCCCCATCGTTGTGGGTGGGCGAGAATGTGGTGGTGGCGAAGGGGTATCGACCGGTCGATCGTGATCAACAGTTTCTGATTCCACCGGACATGCGCGAGTGGTTACCGGCGGAGCATCCGGTGTGGACGCTCATCGACATCGTCGATACTCATCTCGACACCTCGGCGTTTCATACCGGGCGTCGACTCGGTGGTGTCGGGCGCGCCGGATACGACCCGGACATGTTGCTCACGTTGCTGATCTGGTCCTGGTCGCAGGGCCAACGATCCTCACGCCGGATCGAGTCCGCGTGCGCCGACGTGGTGTCCTACCGGGTGATCTGCGCTGGTGACATCCCCGATCATGTGACGATCTCTCGGTTCCGTAAAGACAACCACGCGGCCTGCGCGGCTTTGTTCGCGCAGGTGCTGATCCTGGCCGCGCGGGTGGGATTGGGGTCGTTGGGAACCATCGCCCTCGACGGAGTCAAGATCGCCTCGAACGCGTCGCTGTCGGCGAATCGCAGCGAATCCGGGTTGCGTGCGGCGGCCGAGGCCGAGGCTGCGAAGATCGCCGCCGCGGCGGCCGCAGCGCACGCCGCGGGCGATGACGCCGACGACGAGCTCTACGGCCCGGACGATCCGGGCCCCGGCCACGTCCCGAAAGACCTGGCCGACCCGAAGTCTCGGTCGGCGCGGATCGCCGAAGCACTGGCCCAGATCGAGGCCGAGAAGGCAGCGGCGCGAGCAGCCGAGCAGGCCGCGGCGAAGGGCCATCTCGAGCGGATGGAGGCGGGCGCAAAGATCATCGGTCAGTCTCCGGTCGGTGCTGCGGTCGACGCAGCGGAGATCCGGTTGCAGCGTGCACGGCAGGTCAGGGTGCAGATGAGCGCTGACTACGAGGCCAAAGTTGCGGCACTGGGTGCTCGTGGGGCGAAGCCGAAAGGAACTGCTCCGGTGCCGGTGGAGTCTCATTACACGGTGGTGCGGGCGCGGGCGGCGTTGGCGAAAGCTCGAGCCCGCCGACGTGACCGGGAGAACAGTGCGCCGGTGATCTGCCGCAACATCACCGATCCGCAGTCGCGAGTGCAGCCGATCCGTGGTGGCGGATGGGTGCAGGGTTACAACTGTCAAGCATTCACCACCGAGGACGGGATCATCATCGCGACCGGTGTCGGGATCAACCCCAACGACTCCGGTTACTACCCGGACATGGTCGCGAAGGCCATCGCTGCCGCCGACACGATCGTCGCGACGAAAACTGCCACAGATTCACCGCCGGTCACCGACACGGTCTGCGGATCCGATGCCGGTGCCGGTGAGGCTGCGATCGGGATCATGCTTTTCGATGCCGGGTACTGCTCGAACGCCAATCTCGATGCACCCGGCCCGGACAGGTTGATCGCCACCGGCACCACCCGTGATCTCGAAGCCGCTGCCCACGCCGCCGCGGCGAGCAACACCGAAGATGCACCGGTGCAACAGAGTTCGCTCGATAAGATGCGGGAGAGGTTGGCGACACCGGACGGGATCGCGACCTACCGCACACGCTCGCATATCGCCGAGACACCGTTCGGGCATGCCAAACACAATCTCGGATTTCGTCGCTTCACAGGTCGAGGACTCGACCGAGCGGCCAGTGAATGGTCATTTCACGCAGCGGTTCACAACATCGGCAAAATCCTCACCCGCCTCGCGGCCGCCCCCACAACGGCACCGGCCTGAACAGTGAGTGACCGGGCCCTACCGGGCCCGGCCACACCGACCGACCTCACACAGCCGATCAGTTCACCCGCTCACTCGCGCCAAAACGCAACGGCCCGCCTACTACGAGTTTCCACGCACGAGGGCAGCGCTGTCAGTCGAACTGCGGGTCCTCGTTGCGGCTGCGCTTGAGCTCGAAGAAGTGCGGGTACGACGCGAAGATCACCGATGCGTCCCAGAGTTTGCCTGCCTCTTCGCCGCGCGGGATCCGGGAGAGTACAGGGCCGAAGAAGGCAACGCCGTTGACGTGAATGGTCGGGGTGCCGACATCAGGTCCGACCTTGTCCATACCGGCATGATGACTGGTCCGCAGGTCCTCGTCGTAGTCCGTGCTCTCGGCGGCCTTCGCCAGGTCACCGGGCAGGTCCAGTTCTGCCAACGACTCCGCGATCACGACGTCGAAATCCTTGTTGCCCTCGTTGTGAATTCGCGTTCCCATGGCCGCATACAGCGGCGCGAGGATCTCGTCACCCTTCAGCTTGGCTGCGGCGATCGCCACGCGGACCGGCCCCCATGCCTTCTTCATCATCGCGGCGTACTCCTCGGGCAGATCGCGACCCTCGTTGAGCACCGCCAGGCTCATGACGTGGAAGTTCACGTCGATGTCTCGCACCTGCTGCACCTCGAGAATCCACCGCGAGGTGATCCAACACCACGGGCACAGTGGGTCGAACCAAAAATCCGCAGTGTCTTTCTGTCCTGAACCGGCCACTGTCCTACTCCTTGGAAGTCGAGGTCAACGTCTCTTCATTGCGTAACAACCGCCCACCGCGCAGACATTCCACACGGCCCGTCGGCCAGCGCGGGATACGCGTGACGTGATGGGATGGAAGGCACTATCCATAACTACACGAAGAGGTGTCGACTGAAGTGGTTGCTCCCAACCTGACGCGTGACCAAGCCTCCGAGCGCTCGGCGATCATCGGGGAAACGAAGTACGCGATCGTTCTCGATCTCACCGACGGCGAGGGCAATCCGGGCGAGAAGACCTTCCGCTCGCTCACCACCATCACGTTCGCGGCCACCGCCGGGGCGTCGACTTTCGTCGACGTCATCGCGGGCACGATCCGCTCCGCGACGCTCAACGGCACCGATCTCGATATTGCGAACTACGACGAGTCGACGGGCATCGCTCTCGAGAATCTCGCCGAACACAACGAACTCGTCATCGATGCCGACTGCATCTACTCGCACACCGGCGAGGGCCTGCACCGTTTCGTCGACCCGTCGGACGGTTCGGTGTACCTGTACTCGCAGTTCGAGACCGCCGACGCCAAGCGCATGTTCGCCTGCTTCGATCAGCCCGATCTCAAGGCCACCTTCGATCTGAAGGTCACCGCTCCCGAGAGCTGGACCGTGATCTCCAATGCCGCGCACGGTGCCGAGCCCGCCGCGGGAGAGCACGTGTTCGACACGACCCCGCTGATGAGTACCTACCTCGTCGCACTGATCGCCGGACCGTACGCGGAGTGGACCGACTCGTACACCGACGATCACGGCACTATCCCGCTCGGAATATACTGCCGCGCAACGCTTGCCGAGCACATGGACGCGGAGCGCCTGTTCACCGAGACCAAGCAGGGCTTCGGTTTCTACCACGAGAACTTCGGCACCCCGTACGCATTCGGCAAGTACGACCAGCTCTTCGTGCCTGAGTTCAATGCCGGTGCGATGGAGAACGCCGGTGCCGTCACGTACCTCGAGGACTACGTCTTCCGGTCCAAGGTGACACGCGCCTCCTACGAGCGTCGCGCCGAGACGGTGCTGCACGAGATGGCGCACATGTGGTTCGGCGACCTGGTGACCATGACGTGGTGGGACGACCTGTGGCTCAACGAGTCCTTCGCCACGTTCGCATCGGTGCTGTGCCAGTCCGAGGCAACCGAGTACACCAACGCGTGGACCACCTTCGCCAATGTCGAGAAGGCCTGGGCCTACCGCCAGGACCAGTTGCCGTCGACGCACCCCATCGCCGCGGACATCCCCGATCTGGCCGCCGTGGAGGTCAACTTCGACGGCATCACCTACGCCAAGGGCGCAAGTGTGCTCAAGCAGCTGGTGGCCTACGTCGGCAAGGAGGACTTCCTCGCCGGGTTGCGGGCGTACTTCGTCGATCATGCCTTCGCCAACGCCACGTTCTCGGATCTGCTTGCCGCTCTGGAGAAGTCGTCGGGACGCGATCTCTCCGATTGGGGTGCCCAGTGGCTGCGCACCACCGGCCTGAACACTCTGAGCCCCGACTTCGACGTCGACTCGGATGGCAAGTTCACCCGGTTCGCAGTGTCGCAGACCGGCGCAGCACCGGGCGCAGGCGAGCGTCGCGTACACCGCATCGGCGTCGGTATCTACGACGACGTCGACGGCAAGCTGGTGCGCACCGACCGCGTCGAACTCGACCTCGACGCTGCAGAGTCGACGAATGTCGACGCGCTGGTGGGTGTCTCGCGCGGCAAGCTCGTGCTCGTCAACGACGACGATCTGACGTACTGCGCGGTGCGTCTCGACCCGGATTCGCTCGACGTCCTTCTCTCTCGAATCGGCGACATCGCCGAACCACTCCCCCGCACCCTTGCGTGGTCGGCGGCCTGGGAGATGACTCGATCCGCCGAGATGAAGGCGCGTGACTTCGTGGCCCTCGTCCAGCGCGGAATCGGCGGTGAGACGGAAGTGGGTGTGGTGCAACGTCTTCTGGTGCAAGCCCAGACCGCTATCTCCAGCTACGCCGATCCGGCATGGGCGGCCGAGCACGGTACCCCCGAGTTCGCCGATGCACTGCTCGAATTGGCGCGCAGCGCCGAAGCAGGCTCGGATCACCAGCTGGCCTTCGTCAATGCTCTCACCGGCACCGAACTCGGCGACCGTCACATCGGCGTGCTGAGGGCTCTGCTCGACGGTGATGTCGAGGGGCAGTCTCTGGCCGGCCTCGGCGTGGATACCGATCTACGCTGGCGCATCGTCACGGCGCTGGCCGGTGCCGGTGCGATCGACGCCGACGGCGTGGACTCACCGGTGATCGACGCCGAGGCGGCCGAAGACAACACGGCCGCCGGAGCCAGGTCGGCAGCGGCTGCACGAGCCGCTCGGCCCAGCGCGGAGGTCAAGGAGCAGGCCTGGACGACAGTGGTCGACGACGATGCGGTTCCCAACATCACGGCACGCTCGATCATCGGCGGCTTCGCCGGCCCAGGTCAGGGCGAGCTGCTCGAACCGTACGTCGCCCGCTATTTCGACGCCATCGAAGGTGTTTGGGCGCGTCGTTCGAGCGAGGTCGCGCAGACCGTCGTGGTGGGGCTGTACCCGTCCTGGTCGATCAGTGAGCAGTCCCTCGCTGCGGCGGACGAGTTTCTCGACGGCGACCTGCCGCCTGCACTCCGACGCCTGGTGATCGAGGGCCGGGCCGGCATCGTTCGGGCTCTCGCTGCGCGGGAGTTCGACGCGAGCTGATCTCGACGGCATCGACGACGAGGGCCGGTTGCTCACCGAAAGGTGGAGCAACCGGCCCTCGTCGTAGGAGCGCGGTCGGGAGGTGAAGAGCTAGGGGCTCAGGATGGACGCAGTCATCACCCGGACGGACGTGACCAGACCGTCGATGAGGTTGCCGTCGCGGAACGGGCCGAGCGCGGCGGTGACACCCAACTGTGCAACCCGGTCGGTCGCCCGGTTGGACACTCGCCTGCCGGTGCGGATCTCGAGAGCATGCCGATTGGGGTCGACGGCGATCAGCACCGAACGGATGGCATCGGGTGTGCCGGGGAACACCGAATCCGCACCCACCGCGGGATCGGCACCGAGATCACCGATGTAGACGTTGAACCGGATCTTGGTCTGTCGAATCGCCTGCGTGAGTGCATCGTCGAGTGCAACCAGGTCCTGCGTCGCGAACGGCAGGTGCTCGGGGTTGGTCGTCCCGAATTCGTGAGCAGCCGAGACGCGGCCACTCGCGGTGAGGGCAGCACCGACGGGCAGGTCTTCTTCTCTGACGTCATTGCGGACGAGTTCACCACTTGCCACTTGCGGAACCTCCGATCGAGTCGGCTGTGTCGGCACCGTGCGAACCGTGACCTCCGAAAGGAGTCACCTCGTCCGTAGCAGTCCACAGCAATGGCTCGCGCGTCCACTCGTCCGTCAGTCGGTAGGGCGGAACGTCCATACCGGGCTGCTTGTCGGTCAAGTAGGACAACGCGCCGAGGAGCCCGATCACCGCAACCGGAATCACCCCGAATATCAGCGTGGTCTCAAAAATGCTCACAGGGTGTGACGTTAGTCGACAATTGCGCGTCGGACCACGTCGGGGCCGGTGTTGTGACCGAAATGTGCAGACGCGACCGCGTCAGGCAGCACCCTCACCGAGATACGCGAGCCAACTCGGGTCGAGCTCCTTCGTCGTCGCCAACAGTCGCCAGTGCGGACCCTTCGGCGGCACCAACTGGGCGCGCAACGTCCAGCCGATCTCACTGAGCAGTTTGTCCGCCTTGCGATGGTTGCACGAGGCGCAGCAGGCGACGCAGTTCTCCCACGAGTGGCCACCTCCGCGGCTACGCGGCACCACGTGGTCGACGGTTTCGGCCTTGCTTCCGCAGTACGCGCACCGGAACCGGTCGCGGTGCATCAGCGCGGCGCGCGTCATCGGCACCCGAGCTCGGTACGGAACACGGACGAACGTCCGCAATCTGATCACCGACGGCACCTGGACCGAGAAGTCCGCGGATCGAATGAACGGCCCCTCCGGATCGTCGTGCACCACGTCGGCTTTCCCACAAACGAGAAGAACCACCGCCCGGCGCATCGGAAGCGCGGTCAGTGGTTCGAATGTGGCATTGAGGAGCAGCACACGGCGCTTGACCCACGCCGGTACGGCGTCGTCGCCCGTGGCACTGTGGGCCGTCGGCACCACACGTAGCGGAGAAGCCCCCGAGGCCGTCTCACGCTGGTCGTGCGTGGTGCGGCCCTCAGTGGGCGGGAGTTGTCGATGGCGGTGTTGCGAGTTCTTCATGCGTTGCTCCAGAGACAGTCGGCGCCCGCGCATGGCTTGCGTGGAACACGAGTCACAGTGGAACACGAATGCACCGTCCACGCACAGCCTTTTTCTCGGCATTTTCTGTTGCCGATCGGTGAACATCTCGCGTCCTCGCGTTCACGATCGACCATCGACGGCTCCATGCGCTGCGTGACTGGCAAGATTTCTGCGTCTCCGTAGACTTTTCGGGTGTCCGTATCAACCTTCCTGTCCGCATCGCCGCTTCCCGAACCGTCGCTGTTGCGAGATCTCGACACCCGAGCTTTCGAACTGACGGATACCGGACGCGACTGGCTGGTCGATCGTCCGCTGCAGGCTCTGGGCTATCTGGCCCTCGCCATCGTGCTGCGCCTGGTCCTGCACAAACTGATCGACCGATTCACCCGCAACAACGTCGGGAAGTCTCCGATGCTGTTGCGTCCGCTCCGCGACCGCTCGTCGAGCACCGTCAAGGGCGCGATTCTCAACGAGCGGCGCAAACAACGGGCCAACACGATCGGCTCTGTGCTCAAGTCGGCCGTCTCGGTCATGATTCTCACGTGGTTCGTGCTCTCGGTGCTCGATGTCGTCGGGGTCAATGTCGCTCCGTTCATCGCCTCGGCCGGGATCGTCGGTGTCGCCTTGGGCTTCGGTGCCCAGAACCTGGTCCGAGACTTTCTGTCGGGCATCTTCATGCTCCTCGAGGATCAGTACGGAGTGGGTGACGTCGTCGACCTCGGTGAAGCGACCGGCACGGTCGAGAGCGTGGGGCTGCGCGTCACGACGATCAGGGATGTCAACGGCACGGTGTGGTACTGCCGCAACGGCGAGGTGCTGCGTGTGGGCAACATGAGTCAGGGCTTCGCGGTCGCCGTTCTCGATCTGCCGGTTTCCCACACGGCCAACATCGACGAGGCCCGCGCGGTCGCCGAACGCACCACCCTGGAGGTGGTGGAGTCGAAGGACTTCGCCAGCGACATCCTCGAACCGCCCGAGATGCTCGGCGTCAACGCGGTCAGCGCCGACACGGTCACCATCCGCATCACGATCAAGACCCGCCCCGGACGTCAGTGGGCCGTGCAGCGCCGACTCCACCAGGAGATACTCCAGGCATTCGACGATGCCGACATCAAGGCACCGTACGCACTGGGTCGCCCGGGTGGGGTCGTGGCCGAGCGCGGCAACTGAACAGACCATGATGGTGACCGACGCCGACCAGGAACGAACAGAGAGAGTGTGATGACCGAACCGCAGCAGACGTTCTACGACGCGGTAGGCGGTGCCGAGACGTTCCGGTCACTCACGGCGAAGTTCTACGAGGAAGTCGCCAAGGACGAGATAGTGCGACCGTTGTACCCCGAGGAGGATCTGGCACCGGCCGAACGGCGGATGCGGATGTTTCTCGAGCAGTACTGGGGCGGTCCGCGGACGTACTCCGACGAGCGCGGTCATCCTCGATTGCGGATGCGCCACAACCCGTTTCGGATCGGTCCGATGGAGCGAGACGCGTGGCTTCGCTGCATGCACATCGCGATCGCGTCGATAGACCCGAAGGTCATGGACTCCGCGCACCGAGCCCAGTTGATCGACTACATGGAGATGGCTGCCAATTCGATGATGAACTCGGCGATTTGAGCGCCGAGAGCGCAGTGGGCTACAGCGATCCGACGCGCTGCGGGCTCTTGCCACCGACGGCAGCCTTGAGCTTGCCCACGCGGGCTCGAACGGAACCGGCCACCTTGAGCGCGAAGCTCACGGGCGCGGGCAGATGCTGGCGCAGGATGGCGTGCTTGCGTACGTAGTTCTCCACGTGCCACTCCGACCAGGTGCCCGCACGGAACAGTGCGGCATCGCCGGGGAGCAGGGTGCGCGGTGCGTGGTCGTCACTCGACACGGTCACCGAACCGTCCATGATGTGCACGATCTCGTCGACGGCGAAGTACCAGCGGAAACGTCCCGCCGTGCAGTCCCACACGTTGGTGGTGGTGGTGCCGTCGATGCTCTTCGACCACTCGGCGAGGCGCGCCTGCGGGTTTCCTTCGAGAATCCAGGTCGGCTCGATGGGGCTGTCGTCGAGCGCGATATCGCCGAGTCGTACGGCTTCGATGGTCGAAGTGATCATGGTTTCCGTCGCGTCCTCACAGTCGGGCGCGGCTTCCGCCGCTACTGGTTTCCAGAGCAGAACATACAACACTTTCCCAACGAACCGGCAGGAGTCGGTCATGTGAATGAGCACAAAGCTTTACTCTTCGTTGACCTACGATTCCGCCGCCGGTCGCGCCCGAACGCCCCTGAATCGTTCCGCGGCCGATCGTTTGGCACTATTGCCCCTTGTGACCGATCCGATCGAAAGCTCCGAGCTGCAGTGGTGGCAGGACGCCGTCTTCTACCAGATCTACCCCCGGTCGTTCGCGGACTCCAACGGTGACGGCATCGGCGACCTCGACGGAATTCGAGACAAGCTCGGCTACCTCGAACTGCTGGGTATCGACGCGGTCTGGATCGGTCCGATCACGCGGTCGCCCATGGCCGATCACGGGTACGACGTATCCGATCCCCGCGATATCGACCCCCTGTTCGGCAACCTGGATATCTTCGACGCGTTGGTCGACGAAGCTCATGCGCGCGATATCAAGGTCACGATGGATCTGGTGCCCAATCACACCAGCAGCGAGCACCCGTGGTTCCGAGCGGCTCTGACGGCTGCGCGCGGTAGTGCCGAGCGAGCCCGCTACATCTTCAGAGACGGACGCGGTGAAGACGGTTCGCAGCCGCCGAACAACTGGCCGAGCATCTTCGGTGGCCCGGCCTGGACCCGCATCACCGAGCCCGACGGTTCCCCCGGCCAGTGGTACCTGCACATCTTCGCGCCCGAGCAGCCGGACCTGAACTGGGACAACCCCGAGGTGTTCGACGACTTCGCGCGCACCCTGAGATTCTGGCTCTCCCGCGGCGTCGACGGCTTCCGACTCGATGTGGCTCACGGTATGGCCAAACCGGTGGACCTGGCCGACATGAGTCTCGAACTCAACGCGTTGATGAAGAACGACGACGACGATCCCCGGTTCAACAATCCTCGGGTCCACGACCTGCATCGACGCATCAGAGCCGTCATGGACGAGTTCCCCGACGCGGTGACCGTGGGCGAGATCTGGGTGCAGGACAATGTGCGCTTCTCGGAGTACATCAGGCCCGACGAGTTGCACCTGGGCTTCAACTTCCGGCTGGCCAGTGTCGATTTCGATGCCGCAACCATCCGTGATGCCATCTCCAATTCGCTTGCCGCAGTCGAGCTGGTCGACGGAACTCCGACGTGGACGCTGTCGAACCACGACGTCGAGCGCGAGGTCACTCGGTACGGCGGTGGGGACCTGGGTCGGACGCGCTCCCGCGCAATGATCCTCGTCGAATTAGCGCTTCCCGGAACGATTTTCGTGTACAACGGTGCCGAACTCGGGTTGCCCAACGTGCAACTGGCCGACAGTGCGTTGCAGGATCCGGTGTGGGAGCGATCCGGGCACGCCGAGCGTGGCCGCGACGGCTGTCGGGTGCCGATGCCGTGGGAGGGGCACACACCGCCGTTCGGGTTCTCCTCCACCGATCGAACCTGGTTGCCGATGCCGCCGGAGTGGGACGGGTACACCGCCGAGGCACAACTCGAAGACGTCGATTCGATGCTCAGTCTCTATCGGACGGCCTTCGAGCTGCGGGCTCTGCGTCCGGAATTCACCGGCAACGGAATCGATTGGTACGGGTCACCTCCCGGGTGCCTGGCGTTTCGTCGACGCGGCGGCCTGATCTGCGCCTTGAACGCGTCGGAGGAGTCGATCCCGCTGCCTCCCGGTGAGTTGCTGCTGGCCAGCGCCCCGCTCGTGGACGGAAGACTCCCGGCGAACGCTGCTGCGTGGCTCGTCTAACGCTCGACGGTGAGTGACAACTGCTGTCCCGCGCGACGAGCGAAGACCGAGCCGTAACGGGCGTCGAGGCGTAGCCAGACCTTCGACACCCGCACGCGAACGACCTCGTCGGGCGCGATCCGATCCGGGTCGACGTCGACGGTCAACGGATCGGTGCCACTGTGCGGGACGAAACCCATTGCGGTGAGCGCGAATACCGTCCGCATGGTGATCGAGACGTCGTCGGCGTCGCCGGCGACGTGCAGAACTTCCTGTTCGAGCAACGAACTCGGCGGTCCGTGGCTGCTGCCGTGCTCCTTGGCCAGTGCAACGCCGCGTTGTGCGAGGCCCACGAGCACCCTGGCGGGCACATCGTCGAGGTGGCCGAATCCACCGTCCGGCGGCAGGGCACCGCGCCACGCGGAATCCATCGAGAATCCCGGGTCGATGACACCGTCGGCCGCCTGCGCCACCGCCGCGACCAACACGTCGGCACCGGCACTGGTGTCGTCGGGCACTATGGTTCCGGTGATCACCCGCGCCGCCAGCGCATCGAAACCCGTTGCCGCCCAGCAGGACACACCTCCGCCCGCTCGGGTCCGCATACGGATCACCGCAGCTTCGTCGAGACGCAGCGCCCTGGTGCAGAACGTCGCGAGGTTCTCCCGCTCGACCGCATCGGGCACGGTCAGTACGCGCTCATACACGCTGCCAGCTCACGAGAAACTCACGCTCGGTCGGGGTGAGCCGACGCAACCGCTGCGCATCGATATCGAACGCCGCGATCTGCGTCGACGCCACCACCGCGGCCGGGGTGTCCAGTGAGGCACCACGGGCCCGCACCTCGTATCCGACGACGAAGTCCACCGCCCGTACCGCGTCGATCCACATGAAGACATCGAGGGGGCCGTCCTCGTGCCGGAGCTGGCCCCGATACTTCACGTGCAGATCCGCGATCACCGCTCCGTGGCGCAGGTTCGCCGTCGGCCTCCCGTCCACCAACAGCCAGGGAATACGTGCCTCTTCGAGGAGAGTGACCATCCGGGCATGGTTGATGTGTTGATACACATCCATATCCGACCACCGCACGTCCACGGTGGCATGAAAGCCCACTCGCGCGGTTACAGGTCGTTGGTCGGACAGATGGGCGTCGGGCACACTCACGTGGTCGTTCCCTCTTCTCGGTCGAGTGTCGGCGATTGCGATGTGCTGGAGGTCAAGGCACCATGTTGCGGACCTGTCGGGCGGCGACCGACAGGGTCGCCAGGTCGAGGGTCCCCGACTCGGCGATCTCGGTCAACGCCGCACGAGACCTCGCCAGCCGGGACGAGTTGGTCGACTCCCATTCTGCGATCTTCTCCGCCACCGACTCCTCCGGCTCACCACCCGCCAGTACGGCCTGCGTGATTCCCCGCAGAGAGGAATACAGATCGTCGCGAAGAGCCAAGCGCGCCAACGAATGCCAGCGGTCTCCGCGGGCCAGCTTGGACACCGCTGTGAGCAACCAGTCGATGCCGATGTGCGCGTCCAGGGCGAAGTAGAGCTCGGCGACCTCGGCTCCGTCCCGGTCGACGATGTCGGCGATATCGATGATGTCGAGCAGGCAGTACACATCGAGCAATCCGTAGATTCGACGAGCCAGCTCGGCCGGCGCGCCGCGTTCGATCGCCGCAGCCGATCGCGAGTCCAGGTCGCTGGCCTGATGCCCGGAGATCCACTTCGACACCGACGGCTGCAGTGCCCGTACCTGACCGGCGTACCGACTGATCTCGGCTCCGACGGCCAGCGGCTGCGGACGGTTGGCGAGCAGCCAGCGCGAGACGCGGTCGAGCATCCGGCGAGACTCGAGCAACAGTTCGGCCGAGACCGCAGTCGGCACGTCCGCTGCCCTGATCGAGTTCCACACCTCGTCGAGTCCGAAGATCTCGGTGGCGGCAGCGAACGCGCGGATGGCATCGGTGCCTGCCGCACCCGAATCCTCGGTCAATCGGTAGGGGAACGTGATGCCGCCGCAGTCGATGGCCTCGTTGGACAGCGTCGTGGCCACCAGCTGCCGCCGGAGCGGATGCGCCTTGATCGCGTCTGCATACGGCTCTCGCAGCGGCTCGGGGAAGTACTTGGGTAGCCGCGGAGCGAAGACGTCGCTGTCGGGCAGTTCGCTGTCGAGCAACTCCGCTTCCAACGCCAACTTCACGTGAGCCATCAACGTCGCGAGTTCCGGCGAGGTCAGCCCTCGGCCGTCCTGCTTGCGTCGCCGCAGGTCCGACTCGGTCGGTAGTGCCTCGAGCTCACGGTCGAGTCCTCGGCGTACTTCCAGATCCTCGATCACCCGACTGTGCACGGTGACCAGGCTGGGCGCGTCGAACCTGGATGTGCCGAGCAGCTCGTTCTGCATGATGTTGTCCCACAACACCAGTCTGCCCACCTCGTCGGTCATCGACGCGAGCAACTCGTCTCGATCCTCGCGCGCGAGGTTGCCGTTGGTGATGGCCGTTTCCAACAGGATCTTGATGTTGACCTCGTGATCGGAGCAGTCGACACCCGCGGAGTTGTCGACGGCATCGGTGTTGATCTTGCCTCCGGCAGCGGCGTATTCGATGCGGCCCAGTGCGGTGGCCCCGAGGTTGCCGCCCTCCCCCACCACTGCGGCGCGGACGTCGATTCCGTCGACCCTCACCATGTCGTTGGCCTTGTCGCCGACCTCGGCATTGGTCTCGGTGGACGCCTTGATGTACGTTCCGATTCCGCCGTTCCACAGCAGATCGGCCGGAGCCCGAAGGATTGCGTTCACCAGCTCAGGCGGAGACAGCGCGTCCACGGAATCTCCCAGCCCGAGTGCAGCGCGCGCGGCCGCACTGATCGGGACCGACTTGCGCGTCCGCTCCCACACTCCACCGCCCGCACTGATGAGCGAGGTGTCGTAATCCGCCCACGACGACCGCGGCAGTGCGAACAACCGCTCCCGCTCGGCGAACGAGGACTCACGCTCGGGATCGGGATCGAGAAAGATGTGCCGGTGATCGAACGCGGCGAGCAGGCGAATGTGCCGGCTGAGCAACATGCCGTTGCCGAACACGTCCCCGCTCATGTCTCCGACGCCGACGACGGTGAAATCCTGGCTCTGCGTGTCGATTCCGAGCTCGCGGAAGTGGCGTTTGACGCTCTCCCATGCACCCTTGGCGGTGATGCCCATGGCTTTGTGGTCGTAGCCGGCCGAACCACCGGAGGCGAAGGCGTCACCGAGCCAGAAGCCGTACTTCGCAGCCACGCCGTTGGCCATGTCGGAGAACGTCGCGGTGCCCTTGTCCGCGGCAACGACGAGATAGGTGTCGTCTCCGTCGCGGCGTACGACGCCGGTGGGAACCGTCACCGTTCCGGTAGCGCGGTCGAGATTGTCGGTGATGTCGAGCAACCCGGCGATGAACAGTCGGTAGCAGGCCTTGCCTTCCTCGGCATGGGCCTGTCGATCTCGATCGGCGTCACCGGTCACGACGGGGGGCCGCTTGACGACAAATCCTCCCTTGGCTCCGACGGGCACGATGACGGCGTTCTTGACCATCTGGGCTTTGGCGAGTCCGAGGATTTCGGTCCGGAAGTCCTCACGTCGATCCGACCAGCGCAGTCCGCCGCGGGCCACCGCACCGAACCGCAGATGCACGCCCTCGACGCGGGGCGAGTACACGAAGATCTCGAATTTCGGCTTCGGCTTGGGCAATTCGGCGATCGACTGCGGATCGAACTTGAGCGAGAGGTACTCGCGATGTCGGCCCTCGACTCCCACCACGAAGTAGTTGGTTCGCAAGGTCGCGCGGATCAGCTCGAACATGCTGCGCAGGATTCGGTCGGCGTCGAGGCTGACGACCTCGTCGATCAGTTCCCCCAGCTGGGTGCCGATCGACTGCGCGTTCTCCTCCGAGCTCGCCTCGGGATCGAACTGCGCCTCGAACAACCCGACCAACAGCCGCGCAGTGCGCGGATGCGTCAGCAGCACACCTTCGATGTTGAACTGACTGTAGGGAAAACCTGCCTGGCGCAGATACTTCGCGTACGCGCGCAACACCACTGCCTGCCGCCAGTGCAGGCCGGCGCGCATGACCAGCTCGTTGAACCGGTCTGCCTCCGCCTCGCCGCTCCACACTGCCGCGAACGCGTCGGTGAACCGGTGCTGCACTCGGCTCTCACGATCGGCGGTGCCCGCCTCGGACAACTCCGCATCGATGTCACCGTCGATTGCCGAGCGCAGCATCTCGCGCGAGGCCGAGAGCCCGAAATCGTAGATCCAGCAAGACATTCCGTCCGGTCGCACCACAGGGTACGGCCGTTCGTCGTCGACCTCGACGCCGAGACTCTGCAGGATGGGCAGCACCTGCGACAGGGAGACGCCCGCGCCGCCGATGTACAACGAGAACCGCCAACTGCCCACCGCGGACTGCTCGTGACGGTAGAGCTGCATGTCGATCGAATCGTCACCGAGCCCTTCGAGGCGAGCGATGTCGGTCACGGCCCGAGCCGGACTGAAATCCTGCTTGTAGGCCTCGGGGAACGCCTCGGTGTACCGCTGAATCCGCAATGGGTCCACAGCGCGGTCGAGCGAGACGGCGTCGCCGAGGGAGTCCTCCCAGGTTCTGGTGGTCTCGGTGAGAGCCGCCTCGATCCGGGTGATGTCCTCGGCAGCGAGCTCCGTCGACAGCGTTCCCGGTGCCCGGCGGACGGTCACGTGCAACAGCGCCAGGTCCGATTCCGTCACGCGCGCTGTGTAATCGAGAGAGGTGCCGCCGAGTTCGTGGAGCAACCGATCCTGGATGGCGAGACGAACACGGGTGGTGTAGCGATCTCGCGGCAGGTACACCAGGGCGGAGACGAAGGAGCCGCTGGTATCGGGCCGGACGAACAGCTTGACCTTGCGCCGACGGCCCAGTGCCAGAACAGCACTCGCGGTCTCGAACAGCCAGGCCGCCGAGGTGGCGAAGAGTTCCGAGCGCGGCATCGACTGCAGCACTTCGAGCATGGCCTGACCCGAGAAAGACCCGAGATCATGGCCGGCCCGGGCGATCACCGATCGCACCCGACGCTCGATCACCGGAATGTCGAGCACGTTCTCGTGCAGCGCCGTCACGGTGAAGACGCCGACGAAGCGGTGCTCGGCCGAGTTCGCGGCGTCGAGGACACTCACGAAGTAGGGGTAGACCGCGCGGTGCACCGTGGCCGGCCTCGCGCCCTGCGTCAGGGCCACCAGGTCGCGTTGACCGAGCGGTTCCGAGCCGTCCACGACGTGGGCCGCGTCGCGCAACACCCCGAGGCTGCTCGACTCGTCGCCCGTGGCCGTGCGTGCGCCGTCGACGCCGTCGATCCGGTAGCGGCGATAGCCGAGGAGTGTGTAGTGGCCGTCGCCGAGCCAGCGCAGCAAGGCAGCCGCGTCGCGATGTTCGCCGGCGATGTCGGATTCCGGGTCACCCGCCCGCTGAGCGGCACCGTCGAGGAGATCGGCGACCTCCGCCTGCACCCGGCGCATGCGATCGGTGTCGCCGACCACCTGACGCACGTCGGCCAGTACCCGGCTCGTCTCCGACTGCAGGCGCGAGACCGCGTCCTCGGATGTGGAGGGATGGAGCTGAACGTGAATCCAGGATTCGCGTCGACCGTCTGCGGTCAGACCCGTCAGCTCGCCGTCGGCGTCGCGGTCGACCGACAGAATGGGATGAACCACGTCGGTGTATTCGATGCCGAGTCGGGAGAGCAGCGAGATGACCGATTCGACGAGGAGCGGCATGTCGTCGGTGACGATCTGCAGGTAGCTGCCCGCCGCCTGAAGGGCGGCGGAACTCGACTCGTTGGGACTGTGCACCGCCACGTTCGCGGTCTCGGGACGCCGCTGCGCGGCCAACCGGACGTGCCGATGAAAGGACGTGGTGTCGGGAGTGTGCGCGGACGCTCCGACAGCCATCGTGTCCACGTGCTCGAAGTACTCGGCACGCAATGTCGCCAGCTCGGCCAGGAGTCGGTCGTCGAGCCCGTCGGCCCAATCGTTGTCGGGCAGGTCCAGCGAGCGTGGCATGGTGTTCGAGTACTCCCTCGTGAGGATTTTCCCGACGCCCGCCGATCGCCGGCCGTCGATGACTACTCGACCTTAGTGTCGAACACCCCGTTACCGCAGTGACCTCGCGGACCCAGCGCGTGGCGATCTACTCGGCGGCTCTATCCGACGTGCAGGTACTCGGTGAGCAGACCGCGCTCGTGCTCGTCCAGAGGACGCGACGACGAGGTATCGAGATCGAAGGCGACCATCAACGCCTCGGCATCCGCGCAGACTTTTCCGTCGCGGTCGGTCACCACGTGCCGGACGCCGTACGAGGTGGTCCCGACACGGGTGATCCACAGCTCGATCGTCAGCGGACCCGAGTCGTCGAGAATCGGATGCAGAAAATCGGTGGTCAACTTGCGCACCACCGCTGCGCCACGCACGCCCGGCCCCCGAAGACCGCGTTCAGGAACTGAACGCGGCCCTCCTGGAGGTATTCGACGAAGCGGGTGTTGTTGACGTGGCCGAGACGGTCGGAATCACCCCACCGCACCTGAAGTGTGCAGGTGAAGGTTTTTGCCGGCATGTCAGTCCCTGGTCAGCTTTCGGTGGGTGACGCGATGCGGACGGGCCGCGTCGGGTCCGAGGCGTTCGACCTTGTTGGCCTCGTAGCCCTCGAAGTTGCCCTCGTACCAGTACCAGGCGGCCTCGTTGTCCCCGAAGCCACCTTCCCACGCCAGGATGTGCGTGCATGTGCGGTCCAGGAACCACCGGTCGTGCGAGATGACCACGGCACAACCGGGGAATTCCTCGAGCGCGTTCTCGAGAGATCCGAGCGTTTCGACGTCGAGGTCGTTGGTCGGTTCGTCGAGCAGGATCAGGTTGCCGCCCTGCTTGAGTGTCATCGCCAAGTTGAGACGGTTCCGCTCACCACCGGAGAGCACTCCGGCAGGCTTCTGCTGATCGTGGCCCTTGAACCCGAACGAGCTGATGTACGCCCGGGACGGGAACTCGGAGCTGCCGACGGTGATGAAGTCGAGGCCGTCGGACACCGTTTCCCACACCGTCTTCTTCGAGTCGATGCCCGAACGGTTCTGGTCGACGTAGCTGAGCTTGACGGTCTGCCCGATCTTGACCTCGCCGCCGTCCGGCTCCTCGAGGCCGACGATGGTCTTGAACAGCGTCGTCTTACCGACGCCGTTGGGGCCGATGACGCCGACGATGCCGTTGCGGGGCAACGTGAACGAGAGATCCTTGATCAGCACGCGGCCGTCGAAGCCCTTGTCCAGGCTCTTGACCTCCACCACGACGTCGCCGAGGCGCGGCGGGTTGGGGATCTGGATCTCGTCGAAGTCGAGCTTCCTGGTCTTCTCGGCCTCGGCCACCATCTCGTCGTAGCGAGCCAGACGAGACTTGCTCTTGGCCTGACGCGCCTTGGCGCCGGAACGAACCCAGGCGAGTTCGTCCTTGAGGCGCTTCTGCAGCTTCTGGTCCTTCTTGCCGGAGACCTCGAGACGCTCGGCCTTCTTCTCCAGGTACGTCGAGTAGTTGCCCTCGTACGGGTACAGGTGTCCGCGGTCGACCTCGGCAATCCACTGCGCGACGTGGTCGAGGAAGTACCGATCGTGAGTGACGGCGAGAATAGCGCCTGCGTATGCGGCCAGGTGCTGCTCGAGCCACAGCACACTCTCGGCGTCGAGGTGGTTGGTCGGCTCGTCGAGCAGCAGCAGGTCCGGCTTGCTCAGCAGCAACTTGCACAGCGCCACGCGGCGCTTCTCACCACCGGAGAGGTTGGTGACCGGCGACTCGGGCGGCGGGCAGCGCAGCGCGTCCATGGCCTGTTCGAGCTGGGAGTCGATCTCCCAGGCATCGGCGTGGTCGAGCTTTTCCTGCAGCTCGCCCATCTCTTCCATCAGCTCGTCGGAGTAGTCGGTGGCCATCAGCTCGGCGATCTCGTTGTACCGCTTGAGCTGGACCATCGTCTCGCCGAGACCGTCCTCGACGTTCTCGCGAACGGTCTTGGTGTCGTCGAGGACCGGTTCCTGCATGAGGATGCCGACCGAGGCACCGGGAGCGAGGAACGCCTCACCGTTTCCGGGCTGATCGATTCCCGCCATGATCTTGAGGATGCTGGACTTACCGGCGCCGTTGGGGCCGACGACGCCGATCTTCGCTCCCGGATAGAAGCTCATCGTCACGTCGTCGAGGATGACTTTGTCGCCGTGCGCCTTGCGCACCTTCTTCATGGTGTAAATGAATTCAGCCATGATGCCCAGCTTATCGGTGCGGGCGGGTCTCCGGCACCACCGCCCGAGCGCGCAGCCGCCGTCCACACTCGATCGCAGGTTCCGATGCAGCGCGGACGGCGGATGCCGGGAGTCCGTCAGGCCGGGACGGACTCGCGCACGTCCTCGTCGATGCGGTCGTGATCGCGATCCTGATCCCCGTCCACAGGTTCGGTCGCTCCCGGATCGCCATCCGTCGCAGCGTCGGACGCCACCGCCTTCGTCCGATGGATCGAGACGTTGCAGCGCGCGAGATCCGGTCCGACGGCACTGGCCCGCATCTCGAGATCGGCGCGTTCGACTCCGTCACGGTTGGTGTATTCGTTGGTGCGTAGCTGTCCGTAGGCGATGATCGGGTCGCCCTTCATCAGCGATGCCCCGACGCCGCGAACCAGGCGACGCCAGCAGGTGACCGTCAGGTAGAGGGTTCCGCCGTCGGTCCATTCGCCGGTGTTGCGGTCCTGCCGTCGGGCGTTGCTGGCCATCCGGAAGCTGAGGACCTCGTCGCCGGTGGGTGTGGAGCGCTTGACGGGATTGGTGATGACCGTCCCGAGAACTGCGCACTGTGCTTCGTACATGATGTCTTCCCCTCGATCGATGTCGCGTGATTGCGATCGAGATCGACACTGCTACGCGGAGAACGTCCGTGGTGAACGAGTTGGCGAAATGTGGACAACCGCCCGGCCTGTGGATGAACGGCCCGAATCGGGGCCCGTGCGACCCGAGGATGTCGGGGAGGTGTGCTAGCCGGGAATTTCGGCGTACATGTGGCCGTCGAGCACGGGGACCACGCGACCCGCCGTGAGCGAAGCGATAAGCGCCGCAGTCGAATCGGCGTCCGGAACCGCGACGGTCAGTACCGCGGACGCGCCGTACGAGGTGCCGAGCACCAGAACTCCGTGCCCGCGTAGTTCCGATTCCACGCGACCGACCTCGGCGTGGTCGAATTCGAGAGTCATGATCTCGCGTCGCTCCCGGGTCAGGAACATCGCTTGGGACAACGCCTCGGTCACCGCCCCGCCGTAGGCGCGGGCCAGTCCTCCGGTGCCCAGCTTGGTTCCGCCGAAGTATCTGCTGACGACCGCGACGACGTTGGTCAGGTGGTGCCCGCGCAGCACCTCGAGCATGGGCGTGCCTGCCGTCCCGCTCGGTTCACCGTCGTCGTTGGATCGCTCGATGCTCTGCATCGGGTCGGCGAGCGGATCGCCTGCCGAGGAATCCACGATGAACGCCGAACAATGATGTCCCGCAGCAGGATCGGCCTTGCGAGCTGCGGCGATCACGGCCCGTGCCTCCGCTTCGGTGGACGCGCGATCGACGACGGCGACGAACCTTGACTTCTTGACCTCGGTCTCGCACTCGACGCGGCTCGCGATGGTACGAAGTAGGGTCACGCGATCACTCTCATGCGGCCACACTGTCCACCACATCGTCTGCGGCTCGGACCAATTGGGCGTACATGCCGTCGTTCTTCAGCAGGGACTCGTGGGTTCCGACCTCTCGAACGACGCCGTGGTCGAGTACTGCGATGCGGTCGGCGGAGCGCACCGTGGACAGTCGATGCGCGATGAGGATGGTCGTTCGCCCTTCCATCAGTCCGTCGAGCGCGGTTTGCACTGCGCGTTCGGTGCGATTGTCGAGTGCACTCGTCGCTTCGTCGAGCACCAGGATCGGCGGGTTGCGCAGCACGGTCCGCGCAATGGCGATGCGCTGCTTCTCCCCTCCAGAGAAGCGATACCCGCGTTCGCCGACCATGGTGTCGTAGCCGTCGTCGAGGCCGTCGATGAAGTCGTGGATCTGCGCCGTTCGGGTGGCCACGAAAATTTCCTCGTCGGTGGCGTCGGGTTTGGCGAATCGCAGGTTCTCCCGGATGGTGGCATGGAAGAGGTACGTCTCCTGGGAGACGACGCCGACCAGGTCGGCGATGGTGTCCGACGCAAGCTCCCGCAGGTCGATTCCGTCGATGGTCACCGATCCGGCCGTCGGATCGTGAAGCCGCGCAACGAGATAGCCCAGCGTCGTCTTGCCGGAGCCGGTTGCGCCGACGAGAGCGAGTGTGCTGCCTGCCGGGACCTCGAGGTCGATGCCGCACAGCGTCGGGACCGTTGCTGCGGTGTAGGTGAAATCCACGGCGCGGAACGCAACGTCTCCGCGGACGTCCTCTCGGGGCAGCGTCACCGGGTGGGTGGGCTCGGCCACGTCGATCGGCAGATCGAGGTACTCGAACACGCGACCGAACAGGGCGAGCGAGGCCTGCACCTCGACGCCGGTGTTGAGCAATTGCATGGTGGGCCGGAACAATTGGGTCTGCAGAGCGGTGAACGCGACAAGGGTTCCGATCGTCAGTGCGCTCCCCTGCCCGATGGTGATGCCGGCGAACCAGTACACCAGGGCAGGCATGACGGCGAAGCTGATCTGAATCGTGGCCATGCGCCACTTCCCGGCCATCATCGCCGCGAGTTCGACGCCCGCGACCTCGTGGGATCGGTCGGCGAACTTGTCGGTCAGTGCCTGGGCGGAACCGGTGGTCTTGCCCAGCAGAATGCCGCTGACCGAGAGTGATTCCTCGATCTGCACCGACAGCTCGCTGAGCAACTTCTGTCGTTTCGTGGAGATCTTGCGCCGCTCGTCGCCGATCCGGCGCGCGACGCGGACGAAGACCGGCAGGATGATCAACGAGAAGGTGGCGAGCTTCCAGTCGAGCAGGAAGAGTGCGACCACCGTCGCAGCAACGGTCGTCGCGTTCTGCGCGATGGACGTTGCGGTGTTGGTGACCACCGATTGCATGCCGCCGATGTCGTTGGCGATGCGTGATTGAACCTCGCCGGTGCGGGTGCGCGCGAAGAATCCGAGGGATTGGCGTTGCAGGTGCGAGTAGACCTGGACGCGTAGATCGTGCATGAGTCGTTGACCGACGCCGTTGGACATCCAGGTCTGTACGACGCCGAGAGTGTTGGTGGCGACTGCAACTGCGATCATGCCGAGTGCGATGAGGCTGACGAGTGTGACGTCGCGGTCGGGTATCGCGTGATCGAGGAGTTCGCGAAGGAGCAAGGGGGACGCGAGCGCGATGATCGCGCTGACGACGATGATCGCGCTGACGACTGCAATCTTGCGTCGGTAGGGCGTGAACAGAGCCAGGACTCGGCGCACGGGTGCTGGGTCGGACGCGAGGAGAGAACGTTCGGGTCGGCTTTCCAAGTAGACCTCCGGAGGAGTTGAAGTGTGGGGTAGCTGAAGCAATATGCAGAGGCTACCTCACTATGAGGTAACGGGCAACCGTCGCTATGATCCCTTGCATGGAAACCGGACACTCGCCCAACCTGAGCGAGCAGTTCATGGCCGTCGCGCGGCAGATCCGGCGCAGCCACATGACTGCATTGGAACCGTTCGGCCTCAATCCTTCGCAGAGCCGAGCCCTGCACGTGTTGGCCCGCGAGCCCGAGTCCGTGCGACTACGCGACCTGGCCGAGCACCTGCGAATCGTGGCTCGATCGGCCACCGACATCGTCGACTCGCTCGAGGCGGCGCACCTGGTGACGCGGCAACAGGATCCGAGCGATCGGCGAGCGGTCCTGGTGGAGCTGACCGACACCGGCCGAGCGCTACTGGACAGAATCGACGACGCGCGCCGTCAGGTGTCCTCGGAAATGTTCGACGGCCTCGAGCCGGCGGAACGCGTCGAGCTGAACCGACTGTTGAACAAGATCGCCGCGACCGACTGACCCGGAGGCCGACTACTGCTCGCCGGTCCGATCGCGTCGAGCGAGCTCGGCGAACATCGCATTGTGCGCGGCCAGATCGGCATCGTGATCGCGCTCGGCGGCCCGGTCACCACGCCTGGCGTCCCGATCGTCGCTCCGGGACCATTGGATCAGCAGCGCCAGCATGACGAGCACCAGCGGAACCTCGCCGGTGGCCCAGGCGATACCGCCGCCGAGCTTCTGATCCCCGAGCAGGTCGGAGTTCCAGTCCAGCCCGAGCGTCCGGTAGAACCACGCACCCATCACGGTGTTCATGCTCATCAGCGCCACCCCGAAGAAGGCATGGAACGGCAGCGAACCGAATACGACGGCGAGTTTGGTGACCGGAGCGATCTTGCGCGGAGACGGATCGACGCCGATGACGGTCCAGTAGAACAGGTAGCCGCTGAGCACGAAGTGCAGGTTCATCAGCAGGTGTGCGCCGTGACTGTCCAGTACCGCTCCGAAGATGCCGCCGAGATACAGCACGTAGAAGCCGCCGACGAAGATCAGCGAGGCGACGAGCGGATGGGTCAGGAACTGCGAGATTCGGCTGTGCAGTCCGATCAACAGCCATTCGCGCATTCCGGGCACGCCGTCCTTCCCCGCCGCGGGCAGCACCCGCAATGCCAGCGTCAGCGCACCACCGAGCGCGAGGAGGACGGGAGCGAGCATCGAGAGCATCATGTGCCCGGTCATGTGCACGCTGAACACGGCCGTGGAGTAGCGACCGATTCCCGAGGACGTGCTGATCAGAAGCGTCAGGCAGCCCAGGACCCAGGCGACGGTGCGGCCCACCGGCCACGCGTCGCCGCGCAGCCGCAGGCGGCGAACGCCGATCAGATACACCACGGCCATGACGATCGCAGCGGTACCGAAGATCAGATCGAAGCGCCAGTCCAGAGCCATTCGCGCGAACGTCGGCGGGCCGCTCAGGTTGTAACCGAGGGCCGCCTCCGTGGTCGTGAGGTTGGGGTCGATCTCGGCGGGAGGTGGTGTACGGCCGAGCCCGACGGCCAGGCCGATGGTCGCCGCGAGGACCAGTACCTCGGCACCGGCGAAGCGGAGCAGCGGCCCGCGGGCCGAGGGATCGGCGACCAAGGCCGGTAATGCGCGGCGACGCTGAATCCAGCCGAAGCCGCCCAGCACGATCAGGGCGACGATTTTCCCCACGATCAGCAGTCCGTAGGTGGTGGTGAACAGGTCGGCGATCGAGACGCGGACCAGGGCGTTGATGACGCCGCTGATGCCCATCACCACGAAACAGACTCCGGCGATGGTGGAGAATCGGCGAGCCGCGACGTCGGCATGTGCGCCGCGCCTGCGAACGTGTGCCAGCAGGGCGAACAGACCGCCCGCCCACAGCGACGCGGCCCCGAGGTGCAGGATCAAGCTGTTGGTGGCGATGTCGTGCGATCCGCCCGCCGAGGAGTGCCCGCTCAGCGCGATGGGCAGCAGCGTCGCCAGGGAGAACCCGAGCAGCGCGGGCGTCCAGGCCCATCGCAACACCGTGCGCGACGCGATAGCGAGCACAACGGCCATGATGGCCGTCCAACGCCAGGCGCTGGCGATCTCCACCTGGTCGAGTGCGATCCAGAGATTCGCGGGCTTGATGGCTTCGGCGAACGGCTGCCCCGAGGTGTCGGACAGTGTCAGCGGCACGAGGAGCAGCGCGCAGACGGCCCAGACGATCGAGGCGACCGAACCGGTGCGCACGGCGCGGTAGCCGTCGACGTCGAGCACGCCGTTCTTCTGCGGCGGCACGAGGAACGCGGCCAGCAGGAACGATCCGATGGCGATGACGGCGGCGATCTCGCCGATCGCCCGCAGGGCAGGCAGACCGTAAGTCGTGGCCGGGCCCGGGTCCGGGATTCCGAGCAACACCAAGGCATCGGAGGCGGAGAGCATCACGATGAGCGCGGCAACCACACCGGCGATCACGCCGGCAGTGACGAACACCGTCGTGGTGGCCGAACGCGGATCCCCATCCGCCCGGACATCGTCCGCCTGGAGTTCAGCGGTCGAGGGTTCGGTCTTCTCGAGATCCGGTGTTGCCATACCACCAGAGTAAGAGGTGATCGGCGGTAGTCGAAACGCGAGTCCTACACAGCGTCGTACTTGGCCGTACTCACGGCTTCGGTCGCGTCGTGATGGATGCGACCGTGTCGGGCGCGCAGCGGTTCACCGGTACCGCCCCAACGGTGGGCGATGATCTCCGCTGCGATCGATACCGCTGTCTCCTGGGGCGTCCGCGCTCCGAGGTCGAGCCCGATCGGACTCGCCAGCCGAGTGAGTTCGCTCTCCGTCAGCCCCGCCGCTCGCAGTCGAGCTATGCGGTCGTCGTGGGTGCGGCGTGATCCCATCGCCCCGATGAACGCCAGGGCTGGAATGCGCAACGCCACCTCGAGCAGTGGCACGTCGAATTTCGGGTCGTGCGTCAGTACACAGACGACGGTGCGTTCGTCCACCTCACCCGCCGCGAACTGCTCGGACAGGTAATCGTGCGGCCACGCGACCACGACCTGTTCGGCGGCGGGAAACCGCTGTGGGGTCGCGAACACCGCCCGTGCGTCGCAGACGGTGACGCGGTAGCCGAGAAAGGCACCCTGCTGCGCGACCGCGGCAGCGAAATCGATGGCTCCGAACACGAGCATTCGCGGCGGCGGAGCGTGGCTCGAGACGAACACGTCCATCCCCTCGCCCCGACGCTGCCCGTCCGGTCCGTAGGTCAGGACGGCCGAACGACCTGATGCGAGAAGCCCTTTCGCGTCGTCGGCGACGGCATCGTCGGTACGCGCGCTGCCGAGCGAGCCCCTGGTGCCCGATTCTCCGACGAGAATTCTTCGGCCGAGTCGTTCCGGATCGGCGTGCGCGACCACCGTCGCCACCGCCACGGGCACGTTGCCGCGAACGTCCGCGACGAGAGCATCCAATTCGGGAAACGTGCGCCGAGAGATCCCCTGCACGAATACGTCCAGGGTTCCGCCGCAGGTGAGCCCGACGGCAAAGGCGTCGTCGTCGGATATCCCGTATCGAGTGAGTACCGGAGCACCGGACACCATCACGTCCTGCGCGAGTTCGTAGACCGCACCCTCCACACAGCCGCCCGAGACCGAGCCGGACACGGCACCGTCCGAACCGACGACCATCGACGCGCCGACGGGACGCGGCGCGGAGTCGAACGTGCGGATCACCGTGGCGACTGCAGCCACGTCGCCGGACTGCCAGATGTGCAGTACGTCGTCCAGGATGTCGTGCATCGAACCTCCTTCGGCATCGGTCGGAACGATTCCGAGGACGCCGGCTCCCCTCAGGATGCCAGCTCAACCCGTGCCTGCTTCGACGGCACGAGCGGAAAGGTACACTCGTCAACCGTGCTCGAGCGGGTCCGCCCGCACGCGCCAGCCTCCGTAGCTCAGGGGATAGAGCAAGGGCCTTCTAATCCCTTGGTCGCAGGTTCGAATCCTGCCGGGGGCACCCTCTGACCAGCACAAACGCAAGACGCTTCGGCCCGCTGTGGTTGACTTCGGGTAACGAAGGGTCATACGTGCATCAGCTCACTCTCGGAGTCCTCTCACGTTCACGCAAGCCGAACGAGCGGCGACTTCCGATTCATCCACTTCATCTCGATCGCATCGACGCCGACATCCGAGCCCGCATGTTTCTCGAATCCGGCTACGGCGAGCCGTTCGGACTGTCCGACGAGCACTTGGCCGCACAGGTGGCGGGCATTCGCACGCGTGCCGAACTCATCGCTCGGTGCGATGTGATTCTGCTGCCGAAACCGCAGGCCGAGGATCTCGCTGCGCTACGCCCCGGACAAACGCTGTGGGGTTGGCCGCACTGCGTCCAGGATCGGGCACTCACCCAGATCGCCGTCGAACGCAAGCTGACACTGATCGCGTTCGAGGCCATGAATCACTGGACGCCCGACGGCTGGTTCAATCTCCATGTGTTCCACAAGAACAACGAACTGGCCGGCTACTGCTCGGTGCTGCACGCCCTGCAATTGATCGGATCCACCGGCGACTACGGCCGAAGGTTGCGTGCCGCGGTCATCGGCTTCGGGGCCACGGCCCGCGGCGCGGTCACTGCACTGAACGCGCACGGCATCCACGACGTCGATGTCTTGACGCAACGCGGTGTCACGGCCGTGAGTTCGCCCATTCACTCGGCCAACATCGTGAATTTCGATCTCGACGACGCTGATCCCAGGCAGAGCCGAGCTCTCACGCCCGAGGGACGGGTGCCACTCTCCCAGTTCCTCGCCGACCACGACGTGATCGTCAATTGTGTTCTGCAGGACACCAATGCGCCGCTGACATTCCTGATGAACGACGATCTGCCGACTCTCGCACCGGGCACACTCGTGGTCGACGTCTCCTGCGACGAGGGAATGGGATTCGAGTGGGCCAGGCCCACCTCGTTCACCGATCCCATGTTCACCGTCGGCGACAACATCAAGTACTACGCC
The DNA here is from genome assembly GCF_003688915.1 of Rhodococcus sp. SBT000017. Lineage (NCBI taxonomy): Bacteria > Bacillati > Actinomycetota > Actinomycetes > Mycobacteriales > Nocardiaceae > Rhodococcus > Rhodococcus sp. SBT000017. Next base: position 184,391 of record NZ_REFU01000001.1, on the reverse strand, counting down.
GTCGACCACAGCCCGTCCTATCTGTGGAACTCGGCCACCTGGGAGATCAGCGAATCATTGCTGCCGTATCTGCGAACCGTCCTCGACGGCCCCTCGGCCTGGAGCAGTGACGCCACCATCGAGCGATCGATCGAGATCAGGAACGGCGTCATCGTGAACCCCAATATCCTTGCGTTCCAACACCGCAGTGCGGAGTACCCGCACACAGCAGCATGACCGAGAACGCAGCATCGTCCATCACGTGGACCGAGGACGGTAGCGACCGGACGTCGCGCTGGCAGTCCGAGAACGGCGCTCCCCCGCCCCGTGTGGTGCGGATCGTGAACGATTCGACGACCGCCGACGTGGCGTACAAGATGGCCACGATCGGTGAGGCTCTGTTGTGGCGCGGCGATTACAACAACGCTCGGCAGCTGTTGTCGGCGATGACCCGGCGAGTACCGGCCGCCAAACACCTGCCGAATGCGTCGGGTGCGGAGCGGTTCCATCTGCACCGCCAGTACCAAGCCAGACGTGCGCGAGTGCTGGGAATGCTTCTGGTGGAACTCGATTCGGATGTCCGTCTCGATCTCGGCCGGGCACCGGACGTGCAGGCGGCCGTGACGGAAGCTCTCGGCCCGGACGCTGCGCCGTGTGTGCTCTCGTTGCGCGAACTCCTCGGCATGGTCGGTGCACACGAGTGGCACCGCAAGGGCGTCTTCGTTCCGGCGCTCGACGCCTCGATCCACCCACACTACGGAGTCTTCTCTCCTGTCCGCGGCGAGTACGTTCAGCTCGTCGCCGACGCCCCGCTGCCGGACACGGACCGAGCGTTCGACATCGGTACCGGCTCGGGCGTTCTGGCTGCGGTACTCGCCCGCCGCGGCGTGACCGCGGTGGTCGCGACCGACAAGGATCCGCGGTCGGTCGCGTGCGCACGAGCCAACATCGATGCTCTCGGGTACGCCGATCGGGTCGAGGTGGTGCAGGCCGACATCTTCCCGTCCGGGCGCGCGGGACTGATCGTGTGCAATCCACCCTGGATTCCTACGAAGCCGACATCGGGCATCGAACATGCGGTGTACGACCCCGGCTCGCGCATGCTCAAATCCTTCCTGAGCCGACTCCGCGGGCATCTGACACCTCACGGTGAGGCATGGTTGGTGGTCTCCGACCTCGCCGAGCTGCTCGAATTAGTTACTCGCGCAGACCTTCTCACCGCCATCGACGCTGCTGGCCTGGCCGTCGTCGGCCGCACCGACACCACCCCGACGCATTCTCGCGTCACCGACAGCTCCGATGTGCTGCACGAGGCACGCTCGCGCGAAACCACGTCGTTGTGGCGGCTGCGCGCACGCTGACCGCGGGTACACGAGAGCGCCGCCCGAGCAATGCTCGGGCGGCGCTCTCGTCTATCTGTCTGGTACTGCTCTACCGTTCGCGGGTCTCGAACTCGCCGTTGATCACGGTGCCCAGCGGTGCGTCACGCTCCGCCTTCTTCGCCGCCTCACGCATTTCGATTCCATCGGTGATCAGGTCACCGATCTCACGAGTGACGTCGCGGACGGCTCCGGCGATGATCACCACGATCCGGCCGACGTGCTCCGCGGCCGATTCGGTGAATTCCTGCACGGTGTCCTTGTTGCGCTCGAACTTTCCTACCAACAGGACCGCCCCCTTCGAAGTCGTCACGCTGCGCTGGTCTTCTCACGCTCGACGATAACACCGGCCGGAGCCGCCGATCCCGTGAGCGAGTTGGGCAGCGCGAGCTTGAAGATCTTGCCCCACACGGTACCGATCTGATGGAAGAAGCCGCCGGTGTTGTACGGCAGGTCGTACTTCTCGCACAGAGCCTTGACCTCGGGCGCGATCTGCGGGTACCGATGCGCAGGCAGATCGGGGAACAGGTGGTGCTCGATCTGGTGCGAGAGGTTGCCCGACATGATGTGGAACAGCGGGGTGCCCTCGATGTTGGCCGATCCCAGCATCTGACGCACGTACCACTCGCCGCGGGTCTCTTCGGCAGTCTCTTCCTGGCTGAACGTCTGGACTCCGGTCGGGAAGTGGCCACAGAAGATGATCGAGTAGGTCCACACGTTGCGGATGAGGTTCGCGGCGACGTTGCCGACCACGGTCGAGACGAAGAACGGGCCGGTCAGCGCGGGGAAGATCACGTAATCCTTGAGCGCCTGCTTGCCCGCCTTGCGCCACATGCCCTGCAGCAGCGGCTTGACGTCGTGCCACTTGCGCTTACCCGCAACGATGTTCTCGGTCTCGAGGTCGTGCAGCATCACGCCCCACTCGAAGAACGTCATCAGCAGGAACGCGTAGACCGGGTTACCGAGGTAGTACGGGTTCCACTTCTGATCCTGGTCCATACGCAGGACGCCGTAACCGATGTCGCGGTCCATGCCGACGATGTTGGTGAACGTGTGGTGCATGTAGTTGTGCGAGTGCTTCCACTGATCTGCCGGGCAGACGGTGTCCCACTCGAACACCTCGGAGTTGAGGCCGGGCTCGCGCATCCAGTCGTACTGACCGTGCATGACGTTGTGGCCGATTTCCATGTTGTCGAGAATCTTCGCCACCCCGAGGGCACCGACACCGGCCAGCCATGCAGGCGGGAGGAAGGGCAGGTACATCAATGCGCGTCCGGTGATCTCGAGGCCGCGCTGCGCCTTGATGATCTTGTAGATGTATTCGCGGTCCTCGTCGCCGAGCTTGGCGACGGTACGGGCCCGCAGGTCGTCGAGTTCGCGGCCGAGTTCCTGGACCTGTTCGTAGGTCAGCACGGTCGGCTCGTCCGGCAGGGTCTCGTTGCGGCGGAATGGCAGAACGGTGGTGGGCAGGATCGAGAGAATCGTTCCGAGCATCTGATGATCTCCAATTCGATCGGGTCGAGATGGGTCTGGGGTCGTCTGTGTTCGGGGTGGATCTAGATGTCGATGTCGACGTCGCCCACGGCAACGGACACGCACAGCTGGATCTTCTTGTCGGATTCGGTGTCGGTCTCACCGGTCTTGATGTTCTTGGTGCAGCCGGACTTCTTCACCGAGGTGCAGGTGAAGCAGATACCCATCCGGCAGCCGTTGGCCGGTGAGAGTCCTGCAACTTCGGCCTGCTCGAGCAGCGTCTCGCCGTCGTTCTCCGAGGAGACATCGCTGCCGGAGAACGTGGTGGTTCCGGTGACGTCGTCGCTGACGGTGGCGAACGAGGGCGTGAATTCCTCGAGGTGCAGCCGCTCGCTCAGGCCTGCGTCCTCGAAGAACGAGGTCACACCCTTCATCAGTCCGGGAGGTCCACACAGGAAGGTGTCGGCCTCGGCGAACCACGGGGCCACTGCGTCGAGATGTTCCTGGCCGAAGAACCCGTACAGGTCCCCGCCCGTCTTCTGCTCGGTGAACGCGAAGACGATGTTGACGTTCTCGTACTCGGCAGCGATCTTCTCGAGGTCCTTCTTGTACGCGACGTCGTTCTCGGTGAACGCGTAGTGCAGGAAGGTCAGGTCGCTGCTGTACCCCTCGTCCAGCAGCGACCTGAGCATGGACAGCACCGGCGTGATGCCGCTGCCGCCGCTGATCAGCAACGTCTTTGCCGGGCGTGGTCGAGGAAGCTCGAACGTGCCGTCCGCCTGCGACAGGCTGACCACCAGGCCGACGTACGCGTTCTTGTGCAGGTACTGCGAGACCAGGCCCTCGGGATGCGCCTTGATCGTCAGTTCGATCCGGCCGTCCTTGCGGTACTGCGAACAGGCGGGCGAGTAGCAGCGGGTGTGGCGAACCCCGTCGATGACGACGCCGACCTGAACGAATTGGCCGGCCTCGAATCCCTTCCACTGACGCGTGGGACGGATGGTGAGAGTCAACGAGTCTTCGGTGGACCGGTGTATCTCGGTCACTTCGCCGCGAAGGTCACGAACGGTCGTCATGGGGTCGACGAGTTCGAGGTACCGATCGAGCGCGTGGGGTGTGGCCATGGCCTCGAACAGGGAAAGAAGCGAGAACTTGCGCGAACCCGAGGTCCGCGACGGACGTTCTTGAAGCGTCATTCCATCCTCCTCAACCGGATCGAAACCTACGACCCATTCAGTGAACGATTGTGCACTAACATGAGTGTGGCAGAGCGACACCGGTACCTGTCAACGTTTATGTGACCGCCGTTACAGAGCAAATCGACAGTTCTGCGGGTGTCGGGGAGGAACCGGAAGGGAGATCACAGAATGCGCGCCCATAAACTGGACGTTGTGACAGAACCGGGGACCCGTGCCGAGCGCAAGGAGCGCACGCGTCAGGCATTGATCGAGGGCACCCTCGACCTGCTACGCGAGCGTTCTTTCGCCAGCGTCAGCCTGCGTGAGGTCGCCCGATCCGCCGGGATCGTCCCCACCGCGTTCTACCGACACTTCGCCTCCATGGAGGACCTCGGCGTCGCTCTCGTCGAGGACAGCATGCGCATGCTGCGACAGATGCTGCGCGACGCCCGGCGCAACCCGAGCGCCAAAACGGCAACCGAGTCCTTCGGCATCCTGGTTCGCCAGGTCCGTACCCACGAGGATCAGTTCCGTTTTCTCAGTCGCGAGCGGTACGGCGGCGTCACCGAAGTGCGCCGCGCCTTCGCCACCGAGCTACGGCTGTTCGTCAGCGAGCTGACCATCGATCTCTCTCGCATGCCCGGTCTCGAGCAGTGGGACGTCTCCGATCTGGAGATGACCGCTGATCTGCTCGTCTCGACGATGCTCACTGCGGTGGTCGGTCTGTTGGAAATCGACAGACCGGGTAGTGCGAACGAGAAGGATCTGATCGAGCGCACCCAGAAGCAGATCCGCATGATCATGCTCGGGATGAGCCGATGGGAACCACGACGGGCTTGACCGTTGAAGAACGAGACGGCCGCGAAGGGAAGTTCATGACCGAGGTGAAAGTCGGCGAGTACGTGTTCGACGTTGCAATGTCGGGACCGTCGGGCGGTGTGCCGGTTGTTGCACTGCACGGCTTTCCGCAGACCAACGCGTCGTGGACCGCGGTGACTCCCGGCTTGGTCGACGCAGGTTGTCGCGTGATCGCCCCGAATCAGCGTGGCTACTCCCCCGGTGCCCGCCCGGTCGGCGTCGAGCACTACCGCATCGAACATCTCACCGGTGACATCCTCGGGCTGCTCGACGCACTCGATCTCCCGTCGGCGCATCTGGTCGGACACGACTGGGGTGCGGTGGTCGCCTGGCACCTCGCGGCCGAACATCCGGACCGCGTCCGCACTCTCACGGCGGCTTCGGTCCCGCATTCGGCCGCGTTCAACTGGGCCATCCGCGAGGATCCGGATCAGCAGGAGCGGTCGACGTACTTCGGTCTGCTCCGAGAACCGGAGAAGGCCGAGCGAGTGCTGATCGAGAACGACGCCCAGCGGCTGCGCGCGATGTTCGGGGCGGAGAGCCTCGATGACGAATACGTTCGGCACCTCACCGTCCCCGGGGCGCTGACGGCCGCATCGAGTTGGTACGCCGCGATGACCAGGGAGTTCGCACACCTTCCTCCGGTGACCGTTCCCACCACCTACGTCTGGAGCAATGGCGACACCGCCATCGGTCGAGCGGGAGCAGAGCGCTGCGGCGAATTCGTCGACGCCCCGTACCGATTTCTCGAACTGGACGGCATCTCGCACTGGATCCCGGAGGAAGCGCCCGAGGAACTGACAGCCGAGATCCTGGCCCGTATCGACTGCGTCTAGACCCGCTCGGGAGCCCGCACCTTCAGCAGCGCCAGCAGTCCGGCAGCGAGGACGATGATCAGCCCGGCGATACCTGCGCGGTCGGCGTCGAACATCCACACGAACAGACCGAACAGAGACGGCGCGAGGAACGACGCGGCGCGTCCCGTCGTTGCGTACAGGCCGAAGAACTGACCTTCTCGTCCCGGCGGAGCCAGCCGGGCCAGGAAAGTGCGCGCGGACGACTGCGCCGGTCCGACGAACAGGCACAGGATCAGCCCGAAGATCCAGAACATAGTCGGTCCCGAGACGAACAGCAGAACGGTCCCGGCGGCGATCATGCAGGTGAGGGAGAAGACGATGACCTTCTTCGGACCGATTCTGTCGTCGAACCGTCCGGCGACGATGGCTCCGAGACCGGCGATGACATTGGCAGCGACGCCGAACAGCAGAACGTCGCCCGCATCGATGCCGTAGACGCTGACGGCGAGTACGGCTCCGAAGGTGAAGACGCCCGCCAGTCCGTCCCGGAACAATGCACTGGCGATCAAGTAGTAGACGGCGCGGCGGTCTGCGCTCCACAGCTCACGGACATCGCGAAACAGAACTCGGTACGAGGCTGCGAAGCCGGCTTCGGCGGCCTTCGGATCGGCGACGGCTCGCGGCACTTCGGGAACGGCGAACATCACCGGGATGGCCGAGACGGCGAACCACACGGCAGCCAACAGAGCGACGAGCCGGATGTTCAGTCCGCCGTCGGTACTCAGACCGAGGGCCCCGCGGGTGTCGCCGTCGCCGGCGATGAATCCGACGTAGCACAGGAGCAGCAGTACGATTCCGCCGAAATAGCCCATGGACCAACCGAACCCGGATACTCGGCCGATGTTCGCCGGAGTGGAGACCTGCCGCAGCATCGAGTTGTACGGGATGCTCGCCAGCTCGAACATGATGGATCCGAGACCGAGCAGCAGCAGGCCCAGCCACAGATAGTGGTAGTCGTCCCGAACGAAGAACAGGCCGGCCATGGCGACGACCGTCAGCGCGGTCAACACTCCGAGCAACCACTTGCGTTTGCCGCGCGCGTCGAAATACTGCCCGCACACCGGTGCGAGGAGCGCGATGACGACGCTGGACAACGCAATCGTCCAGCTGAACCAGGTGGTGGCCGAAATCGAACCGGGCAGGTCGTCGCCGACGGCGTCGGTGAGATACACCGAGAACACGAACGTGAGAACAACGGCGTTGAACGCCGCCGAGCCCCAGTCCCAGAACCCCCAGGCGGTGACCTGCTTACGCGTTGTGGCGACTCCGACGACAGCGGCCTCCGGCTGAGTTCCCATGGTTGCCAACACTAGACCGCCACGGCCGCGGGTTGAGGTGCACCTAGTTGCATAAGCACCGTGTTGCATACATACTCTCGGGTGTGGCTTTGGAACACGCGATTCTGGTTTCCCTCACCGAGCTCAGTGGCTCGGGATACGAGCTCGCTCGCCGCTTCGACAAGTCCATCGGATTCTTCTGGAGCGCAACGCACCAGCAGATCTACCGGACGCTGACGCGAATGGACGGGGCCGGATGGATCACCGGCGAGGCAGTCGCGCAGGACGGCCGGCCGGACAAGAAGGTCTACTCCGTCAGCGCTGCAGGCCGGGCCGAGCTCGATCGCTGGATCGCCGCCCCGACCGATCCCTCCCAGCTTCGTGAAGAACTCGCCGTCAAGATCCGCGGTGCCGCCAACGGTGACATCGATGCTCTCAAGGTCGAAGTCGCCCGCCATCGCGATGTACATGCCACCCGCCTCGACGTCTATCGACTGATCGAGAAGCAGGATTTTCCGGCCCCCGCTGCCCTCACCGGCACCGCGTTGCATCAATACCTGGTGCTGCGCGGCGGAATTCGCGTCGAAGAAGGATTCACCGAGTGGTGCACCGAGGTATTGGAGAAGCTGTGAAGACCGAGCAGACTGCTGGCCCGTATCCGATTCTGTTGTCGCCGTTGAATGTCGGCGCAACCACGCTGAAGAACCGCGTGATCATGGGATCGATACACACCGGTCTCGAAGATCGCGCCCGCGACACCGGCCGCCTGGCGGCCTATTTCGCCGAGCGTGCCCGCGGCGGAGTCGCACTCATCATCACCGGAGGCTATGCCCCCAATCGCACCGGTTGGCTGTTGCCGTTCGGAGCCAAGCTGACCAATCGGATCGAAGCCCGTCGGCATCGCCGGATCACTGCTGCCGTCCATTCCGAGGGCGGCAAGATCGCGCTGCAGATCCTCCATGCCGGGCGCTACTCGTACCAACCGTTCAGTGTGTCGGCGTCCTCGATCAAGGCCCCCATCAACCCCTTTCGGCCCAGGCGACTCACCTCGAGGGGCGTCCGCTGGCAGATCCGCAACTTCGTACGCTGTGCCCGGCTGGCTCGGAGTGCGGGGTACGACGGCGTCGAGATCATGGGCGGTGAGGGATACTTCATCAACCAGTTCCTCTCCGAGCGCACCAACAAGCGACGCGACGAGTGGGGCGGTTCGGCGGAGAACCGTCGGCGGATGGCCGTGGAGATCGTGCGGCAGACCAGGGCAGCTGTCGGCCCCGACTTCCTCATCGTGTTCCGGCTGTCGATGGCCGACCTCGTGGAGGAAGGCCAGAGCTGGAACGACATCGTCGCGCTGGCGCAGGACGTCGAGGCTGCGGGTGCGAACATCATCAACACCGACATCGGCTGGCACGAGTCGCGTGTGCCGACCATCGTCACCTCGGTTCCGCGAGCTGCATTCGCGGACATCACCGGCAAGCTCGAGAAGCACGTGGCCATCCCCGTCGCCGCGTCCAATCGCATCAACATGCCCGAGATCGCCGAGAACATCCTCGCCCGCGGCGACGCGCAGTTGATTGCGATGGCCAGGCCGATGCTGGCCGATCCGTTCTGGGTCGAGAAGGCCGCCACGGATTCGGCCGACCTGATCAACACCTGCATCGCCTGCAATCAGGCCTGCCTGGACCACGCCTTCGTGCACAAGAAGGTCTCGTGCCTGGTCAACCCGCGAGCCGGACGTGAGATCGACCTGCAGTTGCTACCGACGAAGAAGACCAAGAAGGTGGCGGTCGTCGGAGCCGGACCTGCGGGCCTGGCCGCGGCACTCAATCTCGCGCAGCGCGGACACGCCGTCAGCGTGTTCGAGGCCAGGAACGAGATCGGCGGGCAGTTCGGAATTGCGCGACTCATTCCAGGTAAGGAGGAGTTCGCCGAAACGATCCGGTACTTCTCGAGCGCACTCCGTAGCGCAGACGTCGCCGTTCACCTGGACACCCGAGTCACCGCCGCCGAACTTCTCGCAGGCGAGTTCGACGAGGTGGTGCTCGCCACCGGCGTCACCCCCCGAATTCCCCGGATCCCCGGCATCGAGCACCCGTCGGTGCTGTCGTACGCAGAACTGGTGCGCGACGGCAGACCCGTCGGCGATCGGGTCGCGGTCATCGGTGCCGGCGGCATCGGTATCGACATCTCCGAGTTCCTCACCACCGACGCCTCCCCCACGCTGGATCTGAAGGAATGGAAGCAGGAGTGGGGCGTCACCGAGCCCGAGGCCGCCCCGGGAGCGTTGACGACTCCGGTGCCGGCACCGTCTCCGCGTGAGGTGTATCTGCTGCAACGCAAGCCGGGACGCATCGGTGCTGGGCTGGCGAAGACGACCGGCTGGGTCCATCGCGCCGCACTGAAGGCCAAAGGTGTGCATCAGCTTTCGGGCGTCAACTACGAGAAGATCGACGACGCAGGGCTGCACATCTCCTTCGGCGACAAGCACGAACGTGCGCGCGTTCTCGACGTCGACACCATCGTGATCTGCGCGGGCCAGGAGTCGGTGCGCGACCTGGTCGACGAACTGAAGGCCGCGGGCACCACCACGCACATCATCGGCGGTGCCGACGTCGCAGCAGAGCTCGACGCCAAGAGGGCCATCGAGCAAGGCACCCGGCTCGCGGCCACGATCTGATCTGTCCGCTAGCCTGTCTCACCGTGAGCCTGCCCAAGCCCAGCCCAGATGCCCGCGCCGTCGTCACCGGAGCCTCCTCCGGAATCGGTGAAGCCCTGGCCACCGAACTCGCCGCCCGCGGATATTCACTGATCGTGGTGGCTCGACGCGGCGAGCTGCTCGAGGCGTTGGCAGCGAAGCTGAAGGCCGAGCACGGCGTTGCCGTCGAGGTTCGTCAGTCGGATCTGTCGAATCGTCAGCAGCGACAGGAACTGGTCACCGAGCTGTCCGAGCGGGAGATCTCGATCCTGTGCAACAACGCAGGTATTGCAACGTTCGGGCCGGTGGCCGGTCTCGATCCGGCGTACGAGCGCGACCAGGTCGAGCTCAATGCCGTTGCGGTACACGACCTCACGTTGGCGGTCATGCCCGGCATGATCGGCCGCGGAGCAGGCGGCATCCTCATCACCGGTTCGGCGGCAGGCAACATGGCCATCCCCAACAACGCGACGTACGCCGCGACCAAGGCCTTCGTCAACACGTTCTCCGAATCGCTTCGCGGTGAGCTCGCGGGCACCGGTGTCAACGTCACCCTGCTCGCTCCCGGCCCCGTCCGCACCGAGACACCCGATCCCGCCGAGGCCTCGATCGTCGACAGGATGGTTCCCGACTTTCTGTGGATCGACAGCGCCTACACCGCGAAGCTGTCCCTCGACGGCCTCGAGAAGAACAAGATGCGCGTCGTACCGGGCCTGCTGAGCAAAGGTATGTCGGTCGCGGGGCAGTACAGCCCGCGCAGCATCTCCGCACCGATCATCGGCAGCTTCTACAAGAAGCTCGGCGGCTAGCGCCGGCGTCGTCGTCCGGTTCCGAAGATACTGCGCGATATTTCCCGCCCGGCAGCCGAGGCGGCCGATCGCAGGAAGCTCTTGACCGCCGGGTTGCCCATGATGCGCTCCGCAGCCGACGGGCCTTCCGGCTCGCTCGGGGGTAGATCCGGCAGATCCGCAGGCAGGGGCGGGATGTCGAACTTCTCGGCGGGAGCGGGCACGTTCGCCACACGCGCGTTCATCCGCTCGTAAGCCGATTCGCGATCGACCGTCTCCCGGTACTTCGCGGACAGTGTGCTCGACGACGCGGCCGCCGCAATGGCGTCGTTGCCGATGGTGTCCATCAACGAGCGCGGCGGGCGAATCTTGGTCCAGGCCACGGGCGTCGGGGCACCCTGCTCCGAGAGCACCGTCACGATGGCCTCGCCGATACCCAACGACGTCAGTGCCTTCTCGAGGTCGTAGGCGTCGGTCTTGGGGTACGTGCGCACCGTCTTGTTCAACGCCTTCTGATCATCGGGTGTGAAGGCGCGCAGGGCGTGCTGAATTCGCGCGCCCAATTGGGAGAGAACATCGTTGGGAACGTCGGTGGGCAGCTGCGTGCAGAAGAAGACACCGACACCCTTCGAGCGGATGAGCTTGACGGTCTGCTCCACCTGCTGCAGAAATGCCTTCGAAGCATCGGCGAACAGCAGGTGCGCCTCGTCGAAGATGAAGACCAGCTTGGGTTTGTCGACATCGCCCACCTCGGGCAGCGTCTGGAACAGATCGGCCAGCACCCACATCAGGAAGGTGGAGAACATCACCGGCCGCGTAGCCTGCGCCCCGAGCTCGAACAGCGTGATGACGCCTCGGCCGTCCGGCCCGACGCGCAGCAGATCCTCGGTCTCGAGCTCGGGCTCGCCGAAGAAGGTGTCGCCACCGTCGGCTTCGAGGTTGACCAGCGCGCGCAGAATGACGCCTGCGGTGGCCGAGGAGACGCCGCCGATGCCTTTCAGGTCGGCCTTGCCCTCGTCACTGGTGAGATGCATGATCACCGACCGCAGGTCCTTGAGATCGAGCAGGGCGAGACCTTGAGAATCAGCCCAGTGGAAGATCAAGCCGAGGGTCGATTCCTGAGTGTTGTTCAGCCCCAGCACCTTGCTGAGCAGAATCGGCCCGAAGGCGGTGATGGTGGCGCGGACCGGTACCCCGATTCCGTCGGTGCCGAGCGAGAGAAACTCCACCGGATGGCCGGCGGGTACCCAGTCCGCAATACCGGTGTCGGCTGCTCGGCTGCGGATCTTCTCGTTGTCTGCTCCAGGCTTCGACAGGCCCGACAAGTCGCCTTTGACGTCGGCCATGACCACGGGAACGCCTGCGGCGCAGAGCTGTTCGGCAATGCCCTGTAGCGTCTTCGTCTTTCCGGTTCCGGTGGCCCCGGCCACGAGACCGTGTCTGTTCAACGTGGCCAACGGAATTCGGATACGGGCGGACGGATCGGTGACGCCGTCCAGCACCACGGTTCCCAATTCCAAAGCGGCGCCCTCCGACGCGTATCCGGCGGCGATCTCGGCGGCTTTGCCGGTCGATGCCTGCGGCTGCCCCTGTTCCGCAGCCAGCGCCTCGGCTTCGGCGGCGTCGGCGGCGGCCAGGGCAACGGCGGCGACCCGTGCCGCTTCGACGGCAGCGGCTTTGGCAGCCTTCGCCTTCTCTGCCGGGCTGAGAGTGGGTGCCGGCTGCGTCGGGTCGACTGTCATGTCCGCGTCCTCCATGAACGTGTGCTGATGCTGAACTGGCTCGATCTCCACCGCAAACCCTAGTGGCATCGCAGCTCGCACTAGTGTGGTGCGAGTGCAGGACAAACTCGTGTGGATCGATTGTGAAATGACCGGCTTGGACCTGAGCAAGGACAAGCTGATCGAAATTGCGGCGCTGGTGACCGACAGTGAGCTCAACATCCTCGGGGAGGGTGTCGACATCGTCATCCACGCCGACGACGACGCGTTGGCGAACATGCCTGCCGTCGTCACCGACATGCACGCCAAATCGGGCTTGACCGACGAGGTACGTGCGTCGACGGTGACGCTGGAGGAAGCCGAGCAGCGCGTGCTGGCGTACATCAAGGAGCATGTCCCGGTGGCCGGGACCGTTCCACTCGCGGGAAACTCGATCGGGACCGATCGCGGATTCATCTCTCGCGACATGACCGCGCTCGACACCTACCTCCACTACCGAATGATCGACGTCAGCTCGATCAAGGAACTTTCCCGACGGTGGTACCCACGGATCTACTACGGGCAGCCGGCCAAGGGCCTTGCGCACCGCGCCCTGGCGGACATCAAGGAGTCGATCAAAGAGTTGCAGTACTACCGCCGGACGGCCTTCGTGGCTTCGCCGGGGCCCTCTACCAGCGACATCGCAGCAGTTGTTGCCGAACTCGACACGCAATCGGGGGCGGATTAGCAACCTCGGATTCAACCCGCTAGTATTGTCGACGCTGCTGATGCAGAGCCACAAAAGGTTCTGCGGACGCGTGCAATGGTGGGCGTAGTTCAGCTGGTAGAGCACCAGGTTGTGATCCTGGATGTCGCGGGTTCGAGTCCCGTCGCTCACCCCATACGAAGAAGGCCGGTCTCCTCGCGAGACCGGCCTTTTTTGTGCGTCCATTTCACCCGTCACGGAGCGGCCGGAGGTACTGACACACCTGCCTTGACCTCGAATTACGTTGTTGTAATTCAACTTTCAGGTTTCCTGTGGGGTTAATGTGACGTACGGTTACCAATGGCACTTTTGGGGAAGAAAAGTACCAATGTGATTCATGTGTTTTTTGCTACGTGAGTTCAGCGTGCCCCGAAGCGTCACCGAACATGTTCTTACGTCCTGCGCGCACCCATCCGACGGTGCGCGGAAGACGCAGACGAGGAGGCTTTTCGTGGGTCGCAGAATGCACAGAGTCATAGCGGGTTCGATCTTGTCGGCAGCACTGTGCATCGGCACAACCGGCTTGCTCAGCCCGGCGGTGGCCACCGCTCAACCCACGATCGATCTCCCCCAGATCCCGATACCGCAGCCCGACGCGCAGCAACGGGCCGCTATTCTCGCCGCCGTTCTGGACGCCACCGGCGTCCTCATCAACCAGGTCGCAGCCATCGTCCTCGACAGCGACGTGCTCACGGCACCCGACGCAGCCGACGTACCGTCCACCGCGGACCTGCCCGAGATCGAACTACCGATCGCGCCTCCGACCGTGGGTCTGGGCGGGGCAGTGCTCCCCATCGACGCAGGCAAGTACCGCATCAGCTCGGGCTACGGCGGACGCAACAACCCCACCGGCAACGGATCGCAGTTCCACCAAGGCGTCGACTTCGCTGCGGACAGCGGTACCCCCATCCACGCGGTGACCGGCGGAACCGTCGTTCAGGCCGGAGACGCAGGCGACGGCTACGGCAAGCTCGTCCGGGTCAAGAGTGGCAACACCGAGACCTACTACGGCCACCAGTCCAGCATCGCCGTCGCAGTCGGCGACGAAGTGGCACCGGGCGACGTCCTGGGCGCAGTCGGCAACACCGGAAATTCGACCGGACCGCACCTGCACTTCGAGGTACGCAACAACGGTTCGAGTATCGAACCGGTGGCGTACCTGAAGACCCTGGGCATCGATCCCTCGCTGTACCAGACTCGCGACCGAAGCTAGATCGGCCGAACCGAGTCCGCTCAGACCGTCGTGGCGTTCCCGGCTTTCCACTCGTCCCACGGGACGTTCCAGTCACCGAGGCCGTCGGTACCCGACAGCGTTCCACCGACGGTGTTCTTCACGACGACGATGTCGCCGCGCTTGGTGTTGTCGTAGACCCACTTCGCGTTGGTAGGACTCAGGTTCAGGCACCCGTGCGAGGCATTGGAATAGCCCTGCTGTCCCACCGACCACGGTGCGGAGTGGAAGAAGATGCCGCTGTAGGACATCCGCGTGGCCCAGTCGACCGGAGTGCGGTATCCGCTCGACGAATTCACCGGCACACCGTAGGTCGAGGAATCCATCACCAGATGCTCGAAGCGGTCGCCGATGATGTAGACGCCGTTGTCGGTGGGGGTGCTGTCCTTGCCCATGGACGTCGGCATGGTGATCACGTCCTGGCCGTTGACGTTGAACGTCACCTGCTTGGTGTTGTCGTCGGCGGTGGCGATGACGGCGTCACCGATTGTGAACGACGTCGTGGCGTTCTCCTGGCCGAAGATGTCGTCACCGAGATCGCGCCCGTACACGTTCACCGCCACATCCACCTCGGTCCCCGGTGCCCAGTAGTTCTGCGGACGCCAGCGAACCTCGGAGTTGTTGACCCAGTAGAACGCGCCCTCGACGGCAGGCGTCGTGGTGACGGTGATGGCGTTCTGCGCGGCAACCTTGTCGGTGATCGGTTCGTCGAACTGAACCGCGACCGGCTGACCGATTCCGACGACTGCGCCGGGGTTCGGCAGAACGTAGGGCTTGGTGAAGTTGCCGGGTTGGCTGGTGGTGAAGCTCGATACCGTGCTCGACGCTCCCCCGAGTCCGTATGCGTCGGCCTGGACGCGGTACTCGCGGTCGTAGCCGAGCGGTTCGGTGTTGGTCCACGACAATCCGTCGGGCGAAATCGCTCCCGAGACCGGCTCGCCCTCCGGGTTGAGCATCGTCACCGAGGACAACTTGCCGTCGGCGACCGAGACGGTCACCGGGTCGGCCGGCGAGAATCCGACGGCACCGTCGAGGACGCTCGAGGTCAGCTTCGGCTTCATCAGCTCGGTCATCGGATTGGAATCGATCGGCACCGACGGTTCGGAGATGTCCGATGCAGGACTACATCCCGACAGGACTGCCACCGAAGCAACCACTCCCACCGCGGCGAGTACGAATCCGCGATACACCCTCATGAACCACACCACTTCCCACTTCGAGCCCGACTCGGACGATTGTGCCAGCGGAAAATCGGACACTCCACTCGACAGCCCGTTCGATGAGTAACGTTCGAGTACCAATCGCATACCGGGAAGTTCGTGTTACCTCTCGTCCGCTTTCCACGAGCTGCCGGGCGGGACATCACCGCCCCTTGCGCAGCACGGTGAGGACAACGTCATATCCGGCTAACTGACGTGTAATGACGGCGCACCCTGGGCCGGGCACTGTGGAATCCATGGTCACCACGGTGAAGACACTCTGCGCGTACTGCGGCGTGGGATGCGGCATGGTGCTCGAGATCGGCGGCCCGCCCACGTCCTCCGATGCCGCTCCGACCAGGCCTGTCGTCACCAAATCGGTCGGCGACAAGTCTCACCCGGCCAACTTCGGCCGGCTGTGCACCAAGGGAACCACCACCGCGGACATGCTCGCCGGTCCCGGACGGCTCGAGAAGGCCCAGATTCGGCACCGCCGCGGCGAGCACCCGGAGAGCACGGACACCTCGGCGGCGATCAACGACACCGCCCGGCGACTGCGAACCATCATCGACGAACACGGCCCCGATGCGCTCGCGCTGTACGTGTCGGGCCAGATGTCGATCGAGGCTCAGTACCTGTCGAACAAATTGGCCAAGGGGTTCATCGGCACCAACCAGATCGAATCCAACTCCCGACTCTGCATGGCGAGCGCAGGAACCGGATACAAGCAATCACTGGGAGCCGACGGCCCACCCGGGTCCTATGAGGACTTCGACCACGCCGACGTGTTCTTCGTCATCGGCTCCAACATGGCCGACTGTCACCCCATTCTGTTCCTGCGGATGATGGACCGCGTCAAGGCAGGCGCGAAGCTGATCGTCGTCGACCCGCGGCGCACCGCCACCGCGGACAAGGCCCACCTACATCTGAAACTCGAGCCGGGTTCGGACCTGGCGCTGCTCAACGGTCTGCTGGCGCTCATCGTGGAAAACGGCGACATCGACCCGGAGTTCATCGCGGAGTTCACCGACGGGTGGGACGCGATGCCGGAATTCCTCGACGACTACACCCCGGAGAAGGTCTGCGCCGCAACCGGTCTCGCCGAGCAAGACCTGCGAGCCGCTGCCGCGATGATCGGCGGCGCAGAGAACTGGATGAGCTGCTGGACGATGGGCCTGAACCAGTCGACGCACGGAACCTGGAACACCAACGCGCTGTGCAACCTCCATCTGGCGACCGGTGCCATCTGCAAGACCGGCAGCGGCCCGTTCTCCCTGACCGGTCAACCGAACGCCATGGGCGGACGGGAAATGGGGTACATGGGCCCCGGGCTGCCGGGACAGCGAGCAGTGGTCAACGAGGCCGACCGCGAATTCGTCGAGGATCGATGGGGCGTTCCGCGCGGAACGCTGCGCACCGACGTCGGCGGTGGAACCATCGAGATGTTCTCCAAGCTCGCTGCCGGTGAGATCAAGGCCTGCTGGATCATCTGCACCAATCCGGTTGCCTCGGTGGCCAACAGAACGACGGTGATCGACGGTCTCGAGCGCGCCGAGTTGGTGATCACTCAGGATGCGTTCGCAGATACCGAAACCAACGACTACGCCGATGTGATGCTGCCCGCCGCGTTGTGGACGGAGGCGCACGGAGTGATGGTCAATTCCGAACGCAACCTCACGCTGTTCCAACCGGCGCTCGAGGCACCGGGCGGTGCGCTGCCGGACTGGAAGATCATCGCCGACATGGCGTGCGCGCTGGGGTATGCCGACGGCTTCACCTATGCGAGCGCCGAGGAGGTGTTCGAGGAGATCAAACAGTTCTGGAATCCGAACACCGGCTACGACATTCGCGGAGTCACCTACGAACGCCTGCGCGAGAGTCCCATCCAGTGGCCGTGTCCGCCCGAGGTGACAACCACCCGGCACCCGATCCGCTACCTCAACGACGGAGTCAGTCAACGACAACGGGTGTCCGAGGACGGTTCGATCCCCGCACTGTCCTTCCCCACCCCGAGCGGTCGGGCCCAGTTCTTCGCCAGGCCCAGCATGGTGCCTGCGGAGATGCCCGACGACGACTACCCGTTTCTGCTCAACACCGGACGCCTGCCACACCAGTGGCACACCATGACCAAGACCGGCAAGGTCGCCAAACTGAACAAACTCGATTCCGGCCCGTTCGTCGAGGTGCACCCACTCGACGCCGACCGGCTCGGTGTGATCGACGGCGACAGCGTCGAGGTCGCGTCCCGCCGAGGCCGAGCCGTCCTCCCTGCTGTCGTCAGCGATCGAGTGCTTCCGGGAAGCTGCTTCGCGCCCTTCCACTGGAACGACGAATTCGGTGAGTATCTCGCCATCAATGCCGTCACCAACGACGCCATCGATCCGTATTCTCAACAACCCGAATTCAAGGCGTGTGCGGTCACACTCACCAGAGTTGCTGCAGCTCAATCACTCTCACCCGAGAGCGGCGAGCATTCCGAAGACCCGGTCGATGCACTCGCCACGATCGTCGGCCGGCCTGCGCGTCCTTCGGAACCACTGACCACCATCGAGCAGCGTTACATCGCAGGCCTTCTCGAAGGTCTGGGCAGTGAGGCCGGCCGCAGCGCCGCCGGAACGCCCACACTGCCGTCGCAGACTCCCCTGTCCCCCGAAACCCACGCATGGCTCGACGGCGTTCTCGCGGGCCTGTTCTCGCGTAGACCCGACACCGACGGTGCGACCTCCGGCGTACCGGCCGATACCGCTGATCCGGGCCGACGCCCGGTGCTGCTGCTGTGGGCCTCGCAGACCGGCACCGCCGAGGACTACGCCCAGTCCTGCCTGGCCCACCTGCAGGGAGCCGGCCTGACGATCGCCGAACACTCGATGGATACGTTCACCGTCGATCGTGTGCCCACCGAGGCCGATGTGCTGATAGTCAGCAGTACCACCGGTGACGGCGAAGCGCCCGACAACGGTGCGACGTTCTGGGACAGCCTCGTAGCCGAGTCCGCGCCGAAGCTTTCGGGAATCCGTTATGCCGTACTCGCTTTCGGCGACTCGAGCTATGCGGACTTCTGCGGCCACGGACGCAGGATCGACGAGCGTCTCACCGAGTTGGGTGCCGGGCGACTGCTGGAGCGGGTCGACTGCGAGCCCGACTACGAGAGCGAGGCGGCAGCGTGGCTCGATGCGGTGGCCGATCTGCTTCGGCGCGATGACGACACCGCCGCCGACGAAACACGGGTGGAGTCCGCGCGCACCGTTCCGCAGACCCGAGCGGAGCCGGAGCGATACAGCAAGAAGTCACCGCTGGTGACGACCCTCGTACGCAATCGGGTACTGACCGCTCGCGGGTCCGTCAAGGACGTCCGCCAGTTCGGGTTCCATCTGCCCGACGGGACCCTCGAGTACGAGGTCGGCGACGCGCTCGGAGTGTGGCCGCGCAACAGCGATGGCTACGTCGACGAATGGCTCGCCGCCACCGGCCTGGACAGCGATGCGGCCGTCGATCTCGCTGGATTCGGCTCGATGCCGCTGCGCACGGCGCTGAGCCGGCACCTCGAAATCGCCCGTGCAACACCGGATCTACTGAAGTTCGTCCACCGACGAACCGCTGACGACGACCTGGAGGCGATGCTGCATCCCGACAACAAGCATGCGCTGTCCGACTGGATGTGGGGTCGTCAGTCGATCGATGTGCTTGCTGCCCATCCGGTTCGGGCCTCGGTGGACGACTGGCTGGGAGTTCTCAAACCGTTGCAGCCGCGGCTGTACTCGATTTCGTCGAGTCCGAAGGAGAATCCCAACGAGGTACAGGTGACCGTCTCGGCGGTGCGGTACAACGTGCACGGCGTTCCGCGGCGCGGTGTGTGCTCGACCTACCTGGCCGACCATGCGTCGAACCACGATGTGGGGATATTCGTGCAGAAAACCTCGCACTTCAAGCCGCCGGACGATCCCACCACCCCGATGATCATGGTGGGCCCGGGTACCGGTGTGGCCCCGTTCCGCGCCTTCCTGCACGAGCGTCGCGCACTCGGGCACACCGGCCACAACTGGCTGTTCTTCGGTGAACAGCACGCCGACACGGACTTCTACTATCGCGACGAACTGACGGCGATGCTGAGCGACGGTTCGCTGAACCGCCTGGACGTCGCCTTCTCGCGCGATCAGAAGGACAAGGTCTACGTCCAGGATCGGATGCGTGAGCACGGGGCCGAACTGTGGAACTGGATTCACCGCGGTGCCCACTTCTACGTGTGCGGCGATGCGTCCAGGATGGCCAAGGACGTCGACGCCGCACTGAAGGGCGTGGTGGCACAACACGGCAAGCTCGCCCCGAGCAGCGCCGAGGCCTACGTCAAAGCCCTTGCCGCAGAGAAGCGCTACGTACGCGACGTCTACTGAGTCGGTGGAACCGTGCGGGTCAGGAACTCGACCTGGTCTGCCACCACCTGCTCGAACGCCTCACCCAGGTAGATCTCGAAATGACCGGCGTCGTAGGTCTTGATCTCTCCGTGCGGTGCCGTCCGTGCGTAGCGCAGAGTGGCCTTCGCCGGGGCGACCGAGTCCGTCTCGCAGACGACGAACAGGATGGGGCAGCGAACGTCCTTTGCCCGACGCCCGGGCCGGTGCCGCACGATATGCAGCGCGACTCTGGCTGCGACTCGGTTGTGGAACGTCTCGTCGGCGTCCGGCGCGAGCGCCAGGTAACCGTCGTAGCTGTCGGGCGAGGTCATCAGTGCGGTCGTTCCAGGTCGTCCGGCCGTGTTCACCATCAGCGGCGGTCGACCGACCACCGATCCGGCCAGATCACCCAGCGCCCGGCCGGACAGCTTCAGCGATGTCCAGGTGTTCGACGCGAGTCCCGAGGCGATCCCATCGGTGAACGGGCACTGCGAAATCACTGCAGCGACCTGCTGATCTCGGGCGGCGGCGACGATGACGTGACCGCCGCCGAACGACGAGCCCCACAACACGATTCGGGAGTTGTCCACGTCCGCACGCGAGCGGGCATGGGCGATGGCCGAGGCCCAGTCCTGCAGCTGCGATCCGATGTCGAGCAGCTGCCGTGGCTCGCCGCCGCTCGCCCCGAAGTAGCGATAGTCGAACACCAGGCAGGCGTACCCGGCGGCGCGGAAGCGCTCCGCATAGGCGTCGAGCCGCATTTCCCGAGTTCCGCCGAGACCATGCCCCATGACGATCACCGGAGCGGGGCCGCTACCGGCCGGAAGATAGAGCCACGCCACGCAGGCGTCTCCGTGAGAATCGAACGTGACATCGATGCGATCTGGGATCGAGCCCCCGGCTGCGAGTTCATGCGCAGACAATAGCTCACCAGGCCGGGAGCGCCGGCCCTATCGGTCGATCAACGGCCGGAGTGCTCGGCGGCGTAGGCGTCGACGCGTCCGTAGGCGATCTTGGGCGTCCAGTCGCGCCGCACCAAACCGAAGTTCTGCTCGGTGTCGGCGGTGTCGGCACCGGCGTCGCGCAGGCTGTACACGTAGGCCGGTCCGAGCCAGTCGTTGCCGAGGACAGCATCGAGGACTATCCCGATGCTGTCCGATTGCACCTGCTCGCTGACACTGTTGGGGGCTGTCCCGGTGGGCGCTCCGAACTCGGTGATCCAGATCTGTTTGCCACGGTCGCCGCCGGCGATCATGGTGTCCCGCATCGACCACATCTTCATGGCGGTGTTCCACGACGCCGTGTCCGGGTCGTTGGGTAGGTACGGCCACGTGTACGGGTGAACGTTGAAGGCGTCGAAGTACTTGTTGGCTCCTTGCGCGTACATCTTCGACAGGAAGGTCGTACCGGCGATGTTGCCGTCCTTGTCCTCGGCTGGTGCCATCCCGCCGGCGAGCACGGTGGAATCGGGTTGCACTTGCTTGATCACGGTGTAGGTCGCCCGAAGCAGCGCCGAGTACGCCGCCACATCGGGAACGGGCTTGAAGAACGTCACGATGTTCGGCTCGTTCCACACTTCCCAGATCTTGATTCGGCTCTGGTACCGCTGAACCACGGTCTTGGCGAACGCAGCGAAGGTGGAGGGGTTCGCAGGACGGGAATGCGAATCATTGACGGCAGCAGCGACTCGTGCCCATCTCGGGGTGTACGCGATGATGCCGTGCACGCACATCCCATGGGCCACAACGGCATCGATCACCCGATCCGTTCGGCTCCAATCGAACCTGCCCCGGGTCGACTCGATGGCAGACCAATCGATGTCGAGACGAACCGCGAAAGATCCGGCGTCACGGGCGAGCGTGAGTTCCCGATCGAGATCCGCAGCAGACAGAGCACCTATGGTTGCTCCGGGTGATACTCCGATCCGGACCGCGTCCGATTGCTGCGCACAAGGGGGGCTGCCGACCGACGCCTGTTGCTCCCGCAGGACAGATGCAGAAGCGGGCACCGCCCCGGCAGAGAGCGACAACAACACGACCGCCAGTGCCGCAATCACTCGCCGCGGTGAACTCCGTTTCATCGGCAGATGCTAGCAACTGCCTTGATTCAGAAATCGGGTACGGGCAAAACTCTATTGTTGCTTACTTTGTCTCACTCCTCGCTGCGCAACATCCCCGGAAATCCGAATAGCGGAATCCACCGACTCGAGCGTCGGTATGACAACTCTTCCTGTACTACCATCTGGACAATGACGACAGGATTTCCCGGTTTCGACGACCGCCTGAACGATGTGCTCGCCCGACAGGCGGACAGATCAGGTCAGTCTCCCGAGGCATACATTCGGCGAGCTGTTGTCGATCGAATCGTGCGGGAACTGTCCGAGGATCCCGATTCCGAGGTCGGTGCGCTGCTCAGAGCTTTGGAGGACAGTACCGAGAACGGTGTCGGCACAGACGAGGCCACCAGAGAGTTCGGCACTCCGATCGACGACCCGGATCGGCTTGCTGCAGTGGCTCGAACAGGGCTGATGGACACCGGCTCCGACGCCGCATACGACCGAGTCGTCACCATGGTTGCCGACGCCCTCAGTGCCCCTTCGGCTGCGTTCTCGCTCCTCGACGACAGGCGTCAGTACTTCAAGAGCGCCGTCGGGCTTCCGTCGGAACTCGATGGCGCGCAGGAGGTTCCTCTCGAAGGTTCGATCTGCCGCTACGTGATCGACACCGGTCGGCCGCTGGTGGTCGAGGACGTGCGACTGCACGACGTGCTCAAGGACCATCCCTCGGTACAGGCGAACATGTTGGTCTCCTACCTCAGCGTTCCACTCACCGACGACGACGGTCATTCGGTTGGCACTGTGTGCGTGTGGGATCAGCGACCACGGCAATGGACGACCGGTCACGTTCAGATTCTTCAGGACCTTGCCTGGATCATTCGCGAGCGGATACTCGGATAAACAGCGCGAATCAATATTCGTTCCTTGATCGGGACTCTCAACAAACTCTCGGTCTTTTTTGCGTGACTCGATTGTTAGCACGCACCTGTGTGGGTATGAATTGATTGGGATATCTTTACCGAATCCGAATCCGAATCCGAATCCGAATCCGAATCGATCCGAGCCCCCCCGGAAGTGGTTGTGCCCCAAATATTGGAACCAGCGCGAATTCGGCCTCGTCCGGTGACAACCGATTCGTCTGCCGTACCGCGAGCTATTGCCGACCGACTCCGAGTCGATCCATGGCACACCGGGGTCACTGTTGCACTGGATTCGCTCGCTGCCATCGTCGCCGTGGTCGGAGCATTGCTGTGGCACGCAGGCAGTCTCACCGATTCAGGGCTGCTTCCCTGGCTGTTCGTACCGTTGCTGATCGGCGTCCTCGCCGGCAAATCCATGTACCGACGAAGCCTCCGGCGCAACTTTCTCGACGAGATCGGGCCGGCAGAAACAGCCGTCGCCTTCGCGTCACTGGCTCTGCTCGTCACGATGTTCCTGTCCGACACCGTCTATCGACCCAGCGCCATCGTGCTGAGACTGTGGCTGCTGAGCGCCGTCACGATAGCCCTCGCCCGTCTCGCCCGGGTCGTGCTTCAGCGCGTCATGCGTGCCAAGTACGGATGTGCCGCACCGACCATCGTCGTCGGTAACGATCCCATCGCCCATCAACTCGCCGCGCGGATGCGCCAGTTCCCCGAGTACGGACTCGTACCTATCGGATATGTGGGCGAGGCACCGGTCGCCGACATCCCTTCGAGCAGCGAGGTGTCCAGCTTGCCTCACCTCGGACTCCCGAGCGATTTCGAAACAGTTGCGCGGAGGACCGGTGCCGAGGAGTTGATCGTCGCGTTCGCACCGACCGAGGACCGAGAGTTGATCGCCGCCATCAGGATTGCGCATCGACTCGATATGCGAGTGTGGGTCGTACCCAGGTTGTACGACGCAGTCGGGGTCAACACCCGCGTCGAGCACATCGGCGGACTGCCGTTGATGGTGCTACCGCATGTGGACCCCAAGGGATGGCAGTTCGCTGTCAAAGGACTTCTGGATCGGGTTCTGACCGCGTTCGGGCTGCTGCTGCTCTCCCCCGTCTTCCTGACCTTGATGGTGCTCGTGCGCCTGAGCTCACCTGGCCCGATCTTCTTCAAACAGGAGAGAATCGGCCGCGACGGATTGCCGTTCGATTGTCTGAAGTTCCGGTCCATGCGGCCTCCACGTGCGTCCGACGCCGAGTTCGAGCGAAAGGCAGGGGACGCACCCGGCGGTGTCGAGGGTGTCGACCGACGAACGCGCATCGGAAAGATCATGCGACAGACCTCGATGGACGAACTTCCGCAGCTGCTCAACGTACTTCGCGGCGACATGAGTTTGGTCGGTCCGCGCCCGGAACGACCCGAATACGTCGACCTGTTCGAGATGCAGATCCGTCGGTACGGGGAGCGGCACCGAGTCAAGGCGGGCGTGACGGGATGGGCTCAGGTTCACGGCCTCCGCGGCCAGACGTCCATCGCGGACCGCGCCGAGTGGGACAACTACTACATCGAGAACTGGTCGGTGTGGCTCGATGTCAAGATCCTGTTCCTCACCGTTCTGGCCGTGCTGAAACGCGCCGAGGACTGATCGTGGTCCATGCCGAACACGACCACGTTCGGATCACCCCGTGATCACGTACGTTGCGCTCGCTTTCGGCGCAGCGGTCGTCCTCGCGCTCGGCTGCGCGGTCGCCTCGGCCATCTACCGTCGGCCGCAACGTGGAGTGTTGCTGTTGGCGGGATTGGTTCCACTGCACGGCCTTCTGGTTCTGATTCCCCTCCCCGGGGTGGTGTCCGGCTGGAAGGAAGGCCTGGTCGTCTTCACGGTTCTGTGCGCGTGGTTGCGCCGACCCCGACACGTTCATGGCTCGACGCCTCGGGTGTTCATGCCGTGGTGGCCCGCGGCCGTCGTCTTCGTCGTGTTCGGCAGCGTGTCTGCGTTCGCCACGTTCGGGATCGTCGGCGTGTTCGGCATCAAGGTGACCTTCTTCTACATCCTGCTGGTGGTCGTCATGTGGCTTGCACCGTTCGACGCCATGGACCGCGACCACCTCGTCTCCGTTCTCATGGGGATGGGTGTGTTCACCTCGGCGGTGGGCATCGCACAACTCCTGGCCGGACCGGCCGCATTGGTGTCGTTGGGGTACGAATACGGCACACAGGTCCGAACCTCGGGTGGACTGCTCCGCACGTTCAGCACGTTCAACCTGCCGTTCCCGTTCGGGCTGTATGTGATGTTGGCCTTGCTCGTGGGCGGTGCGGTCGCACTCGCCGATCCGCGCCGGCGGCGAAACATGCTGTTCCTGTGGGCTACTCCGATGATGGT
The DNA here is from genome assembly GCF_003688915.1 of Rhodococcus sp. SBT000017. Taxonomy (NCBI): domain Bacteria; kingdom Bacillati; phylum Actinomycetota; class Actinomycetes; order Mycobacteriales; family Nocardiaceae; genus Rhodococcus; species Rhodococcus sp. SBT000017. The sequence continues at coordinate 159,270 of NZ_REFU01000001.1, read as the reverse complement.
GGTCGCCATGTCGAGTTCGATCGTGCGCGGAGCCATTCTGGGGCTCGCAGTGGGGGCGATCTACCTGATCGCGGTCCGCTTCCGCTATCTCGCCGCACCCCTGGCGGTGGCCGCGGTCGCGGTGGCCGCGGCTGTTCCGTTCGTCCCCAACATCACATCGGTGTTCTTCTCGTCGAGCAGCCTCGGTCAGCGCGGTGACGGATGGGCCAACATCATCGCCAGCATCCTGATTCATCCGTTCGGGACGGGGCTGGGATCGAGTGGGTCTGCGGCAGACCGCATTTCCACCGCCGAGGGTGTCGCGTTCACGCGATCGGGGCTCTCGACCAACTACCAGCCCGACAACTACTACGTGAAGGCACTGCTCGAACTCGGACCGATCGGCCTGTGGGCGGTGGTCGCCTTGCTCGTGACGTCGCTGCTGTGGTGCACCCGCCTGTCCCGGGCGCTACCGGGCAACGACGGTGCGCTGGCACTCGGTGTCGGTGCCTCGATCGTCGCAGCCATGTTCGCCAGTCTCGTCTCGACGTATTTCGAGATATTTCCGATCGATGTCTATTTCTGGCTCTTGTTAGGAGTGGTGGGATGCGCAGCAGCGCAACACGAATCGTTTTCGGGGCGCTCGCCCTCCGGCCGGGCGGAAGCGGAGTACAAACCTACATTCGCGAGCTCCTGAACGAATTACCGCACTGCCTACCCGATGCCGATCTCGCCGCGTCGGTGCAGCGCGACGCCGTCGGTGAGCTCCCGCCCTCGGTCACGGCCATGGAGCGGCCTGTCACCAGCGGTGCAGCTCGTGCGTTGCTCGGGGCCCTTCCTGTCGGTCGTTGCGATGTGGTGCACGGTCTGGACGTGGACCTGCCGTTCCTGACCAAGGCCTTCACAGTCGCGACGGTGCACGACCTTTCGGTCATCGACATGCCGTCGGCCTCGAGTCGATTTCGCGCGCTCGGTGAACAGAGACTGGTACGGCGCGCACTGCGCCGCGCAGATCTGCTCATTGCGGTCTCGCAGTTCACCGCCGATCGAATCAAGGCGGTCAGCGGGCGCGACGCCACAGTGGTCGGTTTGGCACCCGCAGCGTGGGCCACCGTCCCCACCGACAACCGGGTGGACGTCGTTCGATCCAAATACGACTTGCCGGACCGTTTCGTCATGCAGGTCGGAACGGTTGAGCCTCGCAAGAACGTTCAGCTGGTGGCCGACGCAGCGGAGAGTCTCGGAATGCCGTGTCTGCTGGCCGGGGCGGGCTCGACCGGTCCCCTCGCTCCCCGCAATTCCCGAGGGCTCGGGTATGTCGATGTCGAGGATCTGCCTGCCCTCTACGCTGCCGCGACAGTCACTGCATACGCCTCTCGGTACGAGGGCTACGGGCTCCCGCCCGTCGAGGCGATGGCCTCGGGCGGTGCGGTCGTCGCCAGTGCCGTCGGTGCCCTCCCCGACGTCGTCCGCGACGGTGCCGTTCTCGTCGAGTCGGAGAACGTCGACGACTGGGTACAGGCGATGAAACCCATCGCTTTCGACGAGGCTGCCCGCGCAGCTCTCGTCGACGCGGCGGCCGTTGCCACCAGCGAGATCAGCTGGCGTCGAACGGCGGAGCTCACCGCCAACGCGTATCGAGCCGCGGGCATGGTCTGATGGCCGAGGAGTTTGCGCTCGACGGCACCGAGCAGCCCCCGGACTACCGCGCCATCGCAGCGGATCCGAAAGCCGCAGCCAAAGCGACGATTGCCGTTCTGATCAGCAGAGTGATCATCGCGACGCTGGGGTGGGTGGGCAGCGTCGTCGTCGCGAGGTCCCTCGGACCGGACGAGTGGGGCCAGTTCAGCTTCGTCTTCGCGCTGCTCGGCTTGATGTCCGTCGTGACCGATCTGGGGGTCGGACGCGTCGTGCTCGCGAAATTGATGGACGACGATCCCGAGGAAATCGGTCGAACGGCGTCGTCGTTTCTCGCTCTGCGTACCGTCCTCGGGTTGGTGGGGTACGTGCTGGCCGTCGCATACGTTCTGTTGCTGCAGTATCCGAGCGAAGTGGTCCTCGCGACGGTGGTGGGCGGACTGGTGGTCGTGTTCGCAACGCCGGGTCACGCATTGAGCGTGCTCTTCCAGAGTCGCCACCGTCTGGTACTCGTGGCCGTTGCCGAAAGCGCCGGACAAGCAATCCAATTGGCGTTGACCGTGCTGGCGGCCGTGCTGGCCCCCACCCTGCTGATCTTCGTTCTCCCGGCCGTGGCCAACGAAGTGTTCAAGTTGGTGACCAAGGGTTTCGGCATCGGCAACCGTTCCATGGGCCTGCGACCGTCGCGCCACATCGAAATTCATCGCTGGGGGCCCTATCTGAGGGAGGCCGTGCCTCTCGCGATCGGCTTCGCACTCACCATCGCCATGCTCAAGATCGACATGCTGATGCTGAGCCTGCTCGACACGTTCGAGGCCGTGGGACTGTATTCCATCGGGTACAAATTCTCGGACATGATCGACACGTTCGTCTTGGCGGCGGTGGCACCGATCAGCACCCTACTCGTCGCGTCGTGGCCCCACGACACCACCGCATTTCGCGCACGCTCACGTTCGGCCGCACTGCTGTTCGCACTCTTCGGCGCAATGGCTGTCGCGGCGTTCGTACCGTCGGCCGAGCCGCTGATCGGCCTGCTGTACGGCGAACGGTTCGTCGACGGAGCTCACGCAGCCCGTCTGCTCGTCATCGGTGCGGCGCTGATGTCGTTGGTGATGCTGGGAATTTTTCTGCTCGCGTCGGCCGGAATGCAGCGACACTACCCCGTGGTGGCACTGGTCGGTCTGGCCCTGAACGTCGGGTTGAACCTGTTCCTGATCCCGCGGATGTCGTACGACGGGGCTGCCATCTCCACCGTCGTGACGATCGGCGTCACTCTCGTCCTGCTGTGGATCGTGATCTCTCGAAGCATGCCCATATCGAGACTGCTTCCAGTGCAGTCCATTTCGGTGACAGTCGTGGTCACCGCAGGCACTACGGTCGGCGGCTGGTTCCTGGTGCAACACCATCCCGGCCTGTGGCTGCTCGTCTCGGTCGCGGCAGCGCTGCTGGTCGCGAGCGTGCTCTACGTGTTCGTCGCCATCGGACTCGTCGAGTCACCAGTGCCGGGTTCGGCCGAGAAAGGACGTCACCGTGCGCGTTCCGAATGACCACCGGCACAACGGACACATCGCCCGATTCGTACCGTGCGCTGCGGAGTCGCAGTCGGGTTTCGTCGATGCAGCAGACCGTCGTGCTTGTTCTTCGAATGTTGTTGATGTGCAGTTCCATTCACGGGCGGCACGGCTAAGCGGACGGCACTCGGGCCCGGCTATCATCGAGCCTGTCGGCTCCACGAATCTCCGAAGCGGTACGTCCGCTCGCATCGACGACGGAAGGGTACGCGGTTGATGTCCGTCCACGATGCCGTACACCGGGGTGACGTCCCCCCACCTATCGATCTGGCGGGACACATGCGTGAACTCGGCCGGGCACTGCTGCCCGCCGTGATCATTGCTGCGCTGGTCGGCGCAGGCGTGTTCTACCTCAGAAGCGAACTCACCGACAAGCAGTACGCCGCGTCGGTCGTGGCCGAGATCGAACCGGTCCAAAGCCTCGTTCCCGGTGACGCGTTCATCGAGCAGATGCGCGCACCGTTCGTCGAGTTGGCGACCGACCGCAGTGTGCTCGATGAGGTCCTCGCGCAGGTCGACTCCGGACTGAACGCTGCCGAGCTGGCGTCGAGCGTCGAACTCTCCCCCGGCACCTCGCCCGCACTGCTGACCGTCACGGTGACGACCCGTTCTCCCGAGCTCGCCGCAGATCTCGCTCGAACGATGGTGTCGACCATGGCAAGTACCAGCACTGCCAACGCGATCCGCGACTCTCGAGAGCGAACGGACGAAGCGCAGTCCTCGATCGACGCGCAACAGGCGCGAGTGGACGCTCTCCCCGCCGACGACCCGAGCCGGGCCGCGGCCGTGTCCGAACTGGCCGAACTACGCACCCGCCTGAGCGAAGTCGAGGCTGCTGCGGGAGGAGATCGACTGGTCGTGCTGTCGAACCCCGAGCAGAGCACAACGCCGGTGTCGCCGAAACCGGTCTCGGAGGCACTCGTCGCCGCGCTCGCTGCTCTCATCGTCGCGGCCGAACTGATCGTGTTGCTGCGAGGACGTCTCGGACGCAGGCCCTCTCGCTCCTGGGCCCGTCGGGTGTCTCGCAAATACGGAGCGCACTTCGACCCGACGGCGGGCGACACGGTGCCGCCCGCCGTAGCTGCGCGGATCGCAGCACTCGAGCGCGGCGATCGACCCGCTTCGAGGGGGCTCGACACGCAGCACCCAAGGGCGACAGCGTGATCGTCCTGTTGGTCGGCGAGGGTGCCGTGTCGGAGTCGACTCACGATCAGAATCGGACAACCGAACATCGCCGCGCCACCGCAGAATTCGGGTTGTCGGAGCAGTGGTGGCAGCACACAGAGGTGGGCGACGTCGAGACCGTGGTGGTGCTGGTGTCGAGACGTGGACGGGACAAGAAGGCAGCAACCGCCGCACTGCGGCGGCTCGACGACTTCGACATTCCCGTGCACCTGGTCCTGCAGACAAAGGACTCGACTCGACGGGTGGAACAGACCACTCAAACGATCGCGCCGGAAGGCCGAAGCCATGCCAGCTGACAGAATTGCCGTCGTACACGAGAGATTCACCGAGATCGCCGGATCCGAGCACGTCATCGAACAGCTCGCGTTGCATTGGCCTGCGGCCGAGGTGTTCGCGCCGATCTCTCGGCCCTCCGGGGTTCCGGCAGGAATCAGCCGCGAGGTGCACACGTCGAGCCTGAATCGGGTGTACGACGCGTTGGGGCAGCGGTCCTACGCGCCCGTCCTTCCGATGATGCCGCTGGCCTTTCGGCGCATGCCCCTCAGCGGTTTCGATGCAGTCGTCGTGAGCCATCACGCCTTTGCGACGCAAGCGGTGTTCGCCACCGACTCCCCGGTGATCGCATACGTGCACAGCCCGGCACGGTGGGCCTGGGACCCCGAACTACGCGCAGGCGAAGGGGGCGGTAGAGCCGGAGCAGCGATACTGACGGCACTGTCGGCCGTTGCCCGTCGATGCGAGATCGCTGCCGCACCGAAACTGACCACCGTGGTGGCCAATTCGACTGCAGTTGCACGTCGCATCGAGGACTGGTGGGGCCGAGACGACGCCCTGGTGGTCCATCCTCCCGTCGACACCGAGGGATTCACACCGGATCCGTCTGTCGAGAGAGAGAACTTCTTCCTGCTCGCGGGACGCCTGGTCCCCTACAAGCGTCCGGACATCGCGGTGCGCGCGGCCGCCGAGGCCGACGTTCCCCTCGTGGTGGCCGGAGACGGCCGGGCGATGGACGCCTGCCGGAAACTGGCCGGACCCAAAACGACCTTCCTGGGACGAGTTTCACACGAGAAGCTTCTCGAGCTTCATCGAACGACACGTGCTCTGCTGATGCCGGGAGTGGAGGACTTCGGCATCGTCCCCGTCGAGTCCATGGCAACCGGAACACCCGTCATCGCCTTGGGCGACGGCGGTGCCATGGACTCGGTGGTACCCGGAAAGACCGGGGTGCACGTGGCTCCGGGCTCCGACGCCGAAGTGATCGCCGGATTTGCCGAGGCCATGCGCTCCTTCGACCCCGGAGACTACGACCGCGCTGCCATTCGCGCGTGGGCGGAGGGCTTTTCACGGGCAAATTTCCGCAGTCGAATGCAGGAGGTAGTCGATGCCGTCCGCTGAGCGTCGATACCGCGCAACTGCGCTGGATCGTGTCTTCGCCGATACCCGAATAGTCACCGCAGTCGGCCCCGTTCGTGGTCTCGATGTCGGACGCACGAGACGAACGCTCACGGCCGCCGAACAGGTCGATACCGAGGCACACCTCGCCGTGGAACCGCGGTCGGACGCACGGCAGTGGCGCTACCGAACCGACATCGCAGGTGACAACGTCTCCGCGAGCACCGATCCCACGGACGACCTGGGCAAGATGCTCACCGACATTCGATCCCGAGACGGGAAACGCAGTCCTCTCGAGGTGGTCGTGTTCGATGACCATCTCGCGATCGACTACTCGCATGGAATCGGGGACGGCCAGATCGGCGTCATGATGTTGGCGGCATTCTGCGACGATGCCGACGGGGCACTGGTCCCCGGGCTCGCGGTAGGACTACCGGCGAGCGCAACATGGAAAGCGTTGTGGCGACACTATTCTCGAAACCCGAAGACCTTGGCGGACTTCTGGAAGCTGCGCGGTCGCCACCGAACCGAGGCCGACAGCGAGTCAGCTCCCCGTCGCAGAATCGAGAACTGGGAAGCCGCGAAAGTCAGCCGAGCCGGATACATGAGCTCAGCCCGTGTGGACGAACTCAAGCACTGGACGGCCGAGCACATGCCAGGAGCGACCGCCGCGTCGATCTCGATCGCGCTGTGGAGTGCGGCTCTTCGGGCCGAGGGCGTCGACGTCGCCGAGCACATCATGGTCTTGTTCAACAGTCGACGCTATCTCGATTCGGCGCAACAGAATTCGCACGGGAACTTTGCCGTCGGCATTCCACTTCGCCTCCCTTCGGGCACGACGCCCGCCGGTATCGCTGGAGCAATGCGTGAGGTGATCGAATCGGGATGGCCCATAGCGGTATTGGGAATGTCACTGCTGCGCGATGCTGCGTCGCGAGTTCGGCCTTCTGCTCCCTCGCAGAACAATTCTGTCGTCGAGGTTCCCGAAACATTGAGGCTGGCCGTCAGCGACCTCGGGCGACTGCGCGTCTTCGACCACCTCGATTGGGCCGACGACGGGCGACCCCCACAGCTGGCAGCATCACTCGAGCCCGACGGCCCGGACGGCTGCACGATGCTCATTGCCGAGATTGCAGGTGGGCGGACGTACACGGCATCGTTCTGCAGCAAGATGATCGACGTCGATGTGGTGGACGCAGCACTGCGGCGCATGTGCGATGACCCCGTCGCGCTACTCCGAGATGCATTCTGACGTAGGAATACCGATGTCGAATCACCCTCACAGAACAGACGGAGCTCGATCATGACCTCTGGATCGACAGTGCTGTTCCTCGCCCACACCGGGCAGGTCTCCGGTGCCGAGAAGGTGCTACTGGATCTGATAGACGAGGCCGAGCGCCGCGGCTATGACACTGTGATCGCTTGTCCCACCGGCCCTCTGGCCGATCGAGTACCCGCGACGACGCGACACATCGCCATCGGCGAGCTCGGGCTCGGCGGTGAACGAGGAGCCGCCCGAGGCGTCGCGGCGGCACGCATGCTGGCGAGGTGGGTCACCGCAGCCCGCGCGGTACGTACGATTGCCCGTGCACCGGGCACCACTACCGTCGTCAACTCACTCTTCGCGCTCCCGGTCGCACGGTTGGCCCGTCCCGCGCGCGGTGCGTCGTGGCTCGTCCACGACACCATGACCTCTGCCAAGCAGCGCGTGGTGGTGCGGTTCGCGCGGCCCGCCGTTCGCGTCGCGGTGTCGGTGTCGGAAGCAACGGCCGTTCCCCTCCGCGCGGCCGGCCTTCCGGTGGTGGTGTCCCACAACGGAGTGCCGTGGCCGGTGCCCCGCTTCGGCGGCGAACTCCACACCCCGCCGGTAATCGGTATGTTGGCTCTGCTGACACCGTGGAAGGGCCACCGAGTTCTGCTCGACGCCGTGGCCACTCTTCCCGAGATCCGTGTCGAACTCGCCGGCGGCAGCTTCCCTGGTGATCATGAGTATGTCGCAGAACTCCACGAGCGAGCGTCTCGAACGGACCTCGCGGGTCGTGTCGAGTTCCTCGGGCACACCGACGCGAAATCTGCGCTACAGAGGTGGGACGTGGTCGTTTCCGCAAGCACGTCGCCGGAGGCGGGTCCGTTGTCGGTTCTCGAAGCGATGTCACACGGGCTGCCGGTGATCGGAACCGACCACGGCGGCACCCACGAGTTCCTCGTCGACGGTGCCGGGATACTGGTCGAGCCCGGCAACGCCTCAGCCCTCGCTGCGGCCATTTCGACGGTTGTGGCCGATTCGGATCGGCGGCGGACCCTCGGGGATGCCGCGAGGCACCGAGTCGCCGTCCGCCACGACATCACCGAGACACTTCCCGCACTGTTGCACCGTCTCATCAGCTGACCGACGTGCCGAGCGAGCGGGTCGCCGGCCAGGAAAAATGAACGAACTCGAACCCCGGCGCAGACGGCTGTGTTTCAATCGGGGCCCGATTGGAACGATGGGGGCTGACATGACTCGCGCCATGACGAGATCCAACGAGCATTATCAATGGTGTATCGGCGTGATGACCAGCCTCGCGTTGACCACCGCGGTCAAACGCATCGTCTCCGCTGCCGCCCTGGCCATGGCCGTGGTCGTGACCTTCGAGCTCGCCTTCGGCTACGGAGCCACGACGACGATCCCGTCGATCGTGCAGTGGACGTGCATGATCGCCGCGTACATCATGGGCGCGTTCTGGTGGTTCGGTCCGTGGCCGACGCTCGGACAGGCGTTCGCCTTCGTCGTCATCGCGAACTTCGCAATTTTCGGTGCCACCATCACGGCAGATTTCGCGCCCGAGGTCACGCTCGGCAAGTGCGCGTTCCTCATCCCGATCGGCATGCTTGCCGGCTTCTTCTTCGACAAGTGGCGGTTGGCCACGCACGTCGCTCTCTGCCTGCTCGGCACCACCGTCGTCGCGGTCTATATCGTCGTCGAGCGGGGTGTGGACACGTTCGTGGCGGTGGTGCTGTGGGCTCCGATCGTCGTCTCCTTCACCGGCTTCGCCCTGCTGCTGCAGGCAACCACCCAATCCATGCGTCTGGAGTTCGAGTAACCGACATGCGAACCTTCGCCCTCCCCCACACCGGAACAGCAGTCTCGAGCATCGTGCTGGGGTTCATGCGCATCAGCGATCTGGACGACAACCAGATCAGGAGACTGGTGGACACCGCCCTCGACGTGGGCGTCACGGTGTTCGACCATGCCGATATCTACGGCGGTGCCCCGCACACGTGCGAGAAGCGATTCGGAGATGCGGTCACCCTGACTTCGTCGCAGCGCGAGCACGTCAGTATTCAGAGCAAGGTCGGCATTCGCGAGGGCTGGTTCGACTTCTCCGAGGATCACATCGTCACCACGGTCGAGGCGTCACTCGCGGCCCTCGGCGTCGACCACCTGGACACCCTTCTACTGCACCGACCGGACACCCTCGTCGAGCCGGAAGAGGTTGCAGCAGCATTCGACCACCTGCACGCGTCGGGCAAGGTCCTCGGCTTCGGCGTCTCCAATCACACACCCGGCCAGATCGAGTTGCTGAAAACTGCTGTGAATCAACCCATTCTGTTCGATCAAGTACAGCTGAGCATCGTGCACTCGCCGTTGATCGCGGCGGGCCTGACCGCCAACATGGGCGCCGAGGATCAGTCGATCGACCGCGACAACGGTTTGCTGGACTACGCGCGAACGCGCGGCATCACCCTGCAGGCGTGGTCACCGTTCCAGAGCGGGACATCCTCCGGTGTGTTCGTGGGCGACCGCGAGAACTATCCCGATCTGAACGTGGCATTGGACGAGATCGCCCACGTACACGGCTCGACCCCGTCGGCGGTGGCAACGGCCTGGATCACCAGGCACCCGGCCGATATTCAGGTTGTGCTCGGAACCACGAATCCCGAGCGAATCGTCGAAGCCGCCGGCGGTTCGGACCTACGCCTGACCAGGCAGGAGTGGTACCGCCTGTTCCGGGCGGCAGGCCACACATTGCCCTGAACGACGCTCAGCGGCGTCACATCTGCCGTTACCTTTTCGTTACCGACTAGCTATCGGTCCGTGATGGTCAGGCCTCGGTTCGGTGACGTTGCGCTGTCAGGATTGCCGCACGGCATGCACCGGAACCTGTAGCCCTCGGGTTCCACCCCGTGCACGTCGGTCGTTAGGCCATCCGAACTGAGAGGTTCGCACCGTGACTGTCACCGACCACTTCGATTCTCGCCTCGCACCCGTCGAACGCGGCAATGCTCGTTACTCCATCGGCACCGAGTTCTACTCCCCTCGCCTGACTGTCGTCCGAGCGACGGGCGATCTCGATCTGCGGGCACGCACCGATCTGTTGCAAGCGCTCGACGACGCCTTGCGCGGCGAAACGGTTGTGCTGCTGGACTTGTCGGCGGTCACCTTCATGTACTCGGGGTCCGCATGCGTGATCGTCGACGCTGCCACGCGCAGTGTGGGCCGGCTTGAGATCTACGCTCCGACGCGGCCCGCGCGCATCGTTCTCGACGCATTGGGCGCAGTGACCATCGGAGCGGATCCGCGCGCTGCATGATCGGTTGAGGTTTGCGGTACGCCCGATTCGGCAAACCCCAGGAGGACAGCGACTCCGGACGGCACGTGCGCCGTGAGTCGTCTCCACTGAATCGAAGCGGCTCGTTCGACTTGCCGCGTGGAGCATTTCACGCACACCGAGGCAAGGATCGACAATGTCCGACCAGTTCAGCAAATCCGACCCGACCACCGCGTTTCCGATGCCCGATCGGGCCGAGCAAGGACGCCTCGAGCACCCAGGACTGACCCGCGACATGGTCACCTCTCCCGATCACGGTGAGGATTCCTACCGTGGATCTGGTCGATTGCACGGCCGCAAAGCTCTGATCACCGGAGGCGACTCGGGCATCGGCCGCGCTGTTGCACTTGCATTTGCGCGCGAGGGTGCCGACGTCGTCATCGCACACCTCGAGTCCTAAGGTCCTGACGCGCAGACCACCGTCGACCTCATAGAGGGAGCAGGCCGCGCAGGCAGAGCCATCGCCTGCGATCTCACCGACGAGTCGCAGTGCGTGCAACTGGTCGACACCGCGTCCGAGGTCCTCGACGGACTCGACATCGTCGTCAACAACGCCGCGTTTCAGATGGCACAGATAGGCGGCATCGCCGACATCACCACCGAGCAGTTCGATCGGGTGCTCAAGACCAACCTGTACGCCTTGTTCTGGATTTCGAAACGCGCTGCCGAGATCATGGACGCAGGCTCGACGATCATCAACACCACCTCGATTCAGGCATCGAACCCTTCTCCGGAACTGATGGACTACGCCACGACCAAGGCGGGAATCGTGGCCTTCACCAAGGGCCTTGCCGGCGATCTTGCAGGGCGCGGAATTCGCGTCAATGCTGTTGCGCCCGGACCGATATGGACACCGCTCATTCCCGCGACGATGCCTGCGGAGAAGTACGAGAAGTTCGGCGAGACCGTCCCGCTGGGACGACCGGGCCAACCCGCGGAATTGGCACCGGCATATGTCTTCCTGGCATCGAACGAATCGAGCTACATCACCGGCGAGACCATCGCGGTCACCGGCGGCACGCCCTTCAACTGATCTCGTCGGCGTCCTCGGATCCGCGCCACGCGAGCAGCACACCGTTTCCCTCCGGTCGTCGACACGGCAGGAACAGCGCGACGGCAAGCGCACAAGTCATAGCGGCTCCGACGGTGACGAACGACGCGAGCTGAAAGCCTTCCAGGCACGCAGCTTTCATCGCGTGGATCAGGTCGGCCTTCTGCGTCGCGAAGACCGGGTTGGTGGGCGCTTTCACGATCTCGATGACGCTGACGACCGTTTCGCGAGCGAACGCCTTTTGGTAGGGCTCCATGATCGCGTCGGGTATCGCGTCGATCTTCGGACTCACCTGTGTGGTGTAGATCGACGCGACGATCGATCCGAGCACGGCAACTCCGAGCGTTCCGCCGACCTCTCGGGTGGTGTCGTTCACCGCGGAGCCCGCACCTGCTTCGTCGAGCGTCACCGAGGACATGATCGACTCGGTGGCAGGACCCTGCACGATCGCCAAGCCGAGGCCCATCAGAACCATCGAGACGAGAACCGGCCCCAGATAAGGCGTTTCGACCTCCACCTGACCTGCGATGAACATGCCGATGCTCATTACCACCAATCCGAAGACGATCACGGCCGTGGTTCCGATGCGTTGCGCGATGATCGTCGCCAGCGGCGCACCGATTGCGATGGATATCGCGAAGGGTAGCGAGTGAACGCCGAATTGCAGTGGGGTCAACTCCATCACACCCTGGAAGTACTGGGTGATCATGAACAGGAAGCCGAACATACTGAAGTACGCCACGGCAATGGCCAAGGCGGGCAGTGAGAATCGCCGGTTTCGAAACAGGTTCAAGTCCAGTACCGGAGACGGTGTTCGCAATTCCCACCAGACGAAAGCGACGACGGCTGCCGATCCTGCCGCGTAGGCTCCGATGCTCGTTGCAGACAACCAACCGTTGTGTGGCGCTTCGATGATCGCCCAGACCAGTATTGTGATGCCGGCCAACGACAACGCGATGCCCAGGGGGTCGTACTTGCCGACGTGCTCTGCCTTCGACTCCGGTACGCAGGCCAGCGCGGCCACCAGAACGAGCAGGGCGACAGGAACGTTGATCCAGAACACCGAGTGCCACGAGAAATGCTCGAGAAGGAATCCACCGGCCGTCGGGCCGATCGCGATGGCGAACCCGGCCATGGCCGTCCAGGCCGCGATGGCCAGCGCTCGCTCCTTGGCGTCGGTGAAGATGTTGATGATCAGGGCAAGGGTCGCCGGAAACACTGCGGCCGCACACACTCCCATGGCCGCACGGGCCGCGATCACCTGTCCCAGATCGGCGGCGACAGCGCCGCCGACCGACATCACCGCGATACCCGCCAGTCCGAAAATCATGACCTTCTTGCGGCCGTAGCGATCGCCGAGGTGACCGAACGCCAACAGCAATCCCGCGAACGTCAGCGTGTAGGCGTCGACCACCCACTGCAGTCCGCTCATGTCGGCACGCAACTGCAGTCCCATCGAGGGCAGTGCGACGTTGACGACGGTGTTGTCCAACACGACGAGCAGCTCGGCTGCGCAGATCACGATCAGCGCGAGGTATCGCCGACGGAACTGCGGGACGTCCACCGAGTGACGGGAGGTGGTGGGTAGCGACATGAGAATCCCTTCGACTATGACGATCGGCATAGTGCCTGAAGGGAAGTTAGCTGTTACTGACAGTTATAGCAATATCGAGTACCTCCACGAGGTCGGTGTCAGCGGCCCGCCGAAGCCTCCAGGACCGCCTCGAGCAGGGCCGACAACTCCCCCTCCGTCCGATCCAGGGCCGTAGTCGAGCGTTGCGCCTTGGACATGATCAGCGCACCTTCGATGGCCGCTATCGCAAAGGTGGCCAACGCGTGAGCCCGCTCGCGGGCGACGCCGCGCTGCCACAGGGACGCGGCGATCGTGTCCTCCCAAGAGGAGAACGACTCGCCCGCCGCCGTCACGGCACCGGGAGCATTGAGCCCCTCGAGCGCAGCGGGAGCGACCGGACACCCCGCTACGAAGCCAGTGGCCAGCAGTTCGCTGCGAAAGCCCTCGATGATTGCCCGGACGGTGGCCGCGGGTCCCGCCGCGGTCAGGCCGGCCGAGATCATCGTGCCCATGGCGGCTCCCGCAGTTCGCGTCGCTTCTTCCACCAACTGCGGCTTGCCGCGAGGAAAGTGGTGATAGATCGAGCCGCGCGGCGCGCCCGCAAGATCGATGACGTCGGCCAGCGAGGTCGCGTCAACGCCGCGTCGACGAAACAGCTGCGCAGCGCTGCGCAGCATGTCGTCCCGAGCACTGCTTCGATTCGCCATCCGAACCCCTCCCGTGGACGCCACAATGATTGACGTGACGTCTCGTTACACCTACAGTCGTTCTGTAGCTATGTTGTCCATCATAGCTGGAACCGCAGTCCCGGAACCGGAGCAACGCATGTCCCCTGACACCGACGTGATCGATCTGAGCAGCCCGCTCACCCTCGCCTGCGGGCAGATCTTGCCGAATCGTGTGATGAAGGCAGCGCTCAGCGAAGGACTGTCCACCGCCGAGCACGGCCCGGACTCCCGCCTCGAAACGCTGTACCGCCAGTGGGGCGCAGGCGGCTACGGCCTGGTGGTGACCGGCAACGTGATGGTCGACCGGTCCCATCTCGGAGAACCGGGCAATGTCGTCATCGAGGACGGTCGCGACCGCGATGCGCTCGCCCGTTGGGCGAAAGCGACGTCCGACGGCGGTGCCCCCATCTGGATGCAGCTCAATCATCCCGGTCGACAGGCCAACCCGCTCGTCACCCGCACCAAGCCCGTTGCACCGTCCGCCATCGCTCCCAACATCCCGGGGATTCCAGCACCTCGGGCGTTGAGCGAGAACGATATTCACGACATCATCGGCCGATTCGCCACCGCAGCGGCCGTGGCCGAGACGGCCGGTTTCGACGGCGTCCAGATCCACGGGGCGCACGGCTACCTGGTGTCGCAGTTCCTCTCGCCGCTGTCCAATCGGCGCGAGGACGCCTGGGGCGGCGACCTCGACGGACGGATGCGATTCGTACTCGAAGTCGTCCGCGCGATCAGAGCAGCGGTGTCTCCGAGTTTCGCAGTGGGAATCAAACTGAATTCGGCGGACTTCCAGCGCGGCGGGTTCAGCGAGGAAGAATCACGCATCACCGTCGAGCATCTCGTTCGGGAATCCATAGATCTGATCGAAATCAGCGGTGGCAGTTACGAATCACCCGCGATGATGGGCACCGCGAGCACCCGCGATCGCGAGGCGTACTTTCTGGAGTACGCGCGGACGGTGCGCGACGCGGCAGGAACCGTGCCGCTGGCGGTCACCGGCGGCTTCCGTACCCGTTCGGTGATGAATGCGGCAGTGCAGTCGGGTGAGTGCGACATGGTCGGCCTCGGCCGTCCGACTGCCCTCGCCCCGGCCGTCGCGAATTCCCTGGTCGACGGCACACTGGATCGCGTCGAATCGCCGCGCGTGGCTCTGCGTGTCCCGTCGAAGTCCAGCGCGTTCAAGCAGATCAACGGCGCTCTCGACCTGCAATGGCACACCGATCAGTTGCAGCTCATCGGCGCTGGGCATCAACCGAATTCGAGCCGTCCGGCATGGAAGACAGCGGCCACGATGATGCAGCGCAACGGCTGGGACGCGTTCCGCAACCGCCGCAGTTCTGCTCGGGTGGACACATCTGCTGCCGTGACGAAGTTTCGCCGCGAACGCTGGATCGGCAAACACATCGCGAATCCGGTCGTCAACGGGCTCACCTCGATCGGCGTCCGAACTTCCCTCGTCACCGATATCGAGACCGTCGGCCGCAAATCCGGCCTACGCCGACAGGTTCCGGTGTCGGTAGTGTTCGACGACACCGGAGCCTGGCTGATCTCCCAGCATGGAACCCGATCCGGCTGGGGAGCCAATATCACCGACGAGCCCCGAATCCGAATTCGGGTGGGCAGCCGATGGCGCACCGGCACAGCGACGTTCGTGCCCGACGACGACGTCGCCCGCCGTGCGCGATCCTTCTCCGACAATCCGGTGCTCGGACGCCTCATCGGCGCAGGCTTCCGTGCGTTGCAGACCGACCCGGTGTCGGTGCGAGTCGAGTACGACGATTGACCAGTTCTTCGCAATCGACTTAGGTTTGGTTTACTTAAGTTGTGAAGACACTCCCCCACTTGTCCGTCGCCCTCGGTGCGGTCCTTGTTGCATCCCTGGTCTCGTCCTGCGGTGTCGACACCGAACCGGCGACGACGGACTCGGCGACCCATTCGGTCACCACGCAGTTCGGCACCGTCGAGGTACCGGATCGAATCGAGTCGGTCGTCGTGATCGACGGACGACGTGACCTGGACATCGCCCTGGCATTCGACTTGCCCATCGTCGGGATTCCGGTGGAAACCGAGGCTCCGCCGGAAATCCCCGGCCCGCTGACCGAGCCCACCAGGATACTGCTGGCAGACGGAGTGCCCGAGCTGTATCCGCGAAACACCGTCGACCTCGAAGCCGTCGCACGCGTCGATCCCGACCTGATCATCGGCCGCGACGAGGTGATCGAAGAAATCTACGACCAGTTGAGTTCGATCGCGCCGGTGTTGCCGGTGGGCTCCACCGGCACCGGTGTCAGCTGGCAGCAGGACGTGACGACGATCGGCGAGGCACTGAATCAGCAGGACGAGGCCCGAGCAATCATCGACGAATACTCCACTCGCGTAGACGAACTCACGACGCAGTACGCCGATGCGATCGCCGATACCGCAGTCCTGCCGATCAGCACTTCGGAGGAAGGTGGTATCTCGATAGGACGTGACCGGGTGACGTCCATCGCGCTCGAGGATGTGGGAGCCCGCTTCGGCTCCGCCTGGACCGCTGCCACTCCGGAGATCGAATACGGACCGGAGAACGTCACAGCCGCATCCGACGCAGTGGCGATGATTGCCGCAATCACGTCGGAACAGGATCTGCAGGCGATGAACGCCAACCCGCTCTGGACCGGATTGCCGGCCGTGCGCAGCGACCGCATCGTCCGGACGGACAAGTTCACCAACGACGGAGGTCCACTGACCGCGCTGTGGACCCTCGGCTTGGTGCAGAAGCTCTACGACCGCAGTTGATCGCATACCTTGCGTGGGGCGGAGTCTCACTCGACGGCAGCGATGCGGAGTCGCATACTCCTTTGATGGAACCGACACCCACGGGCACGCTGCGCAGCACCGACACCGGCTTCGCTCTCGAGCTGACCAGGACCATCGCCGCTTCGCGCGAGGACGTGTGGGCCAGCCTCACGGAATCGCCCCGAACCGCGCTGTGGTTCGGGCCTTGGGAGCGCATCTCGGAGAGCACCGTTCGTGTCACGATGCGCTTCGAGGAGGGCGAGCCCGCGTCGGATATGGCGATCGAAGCGTGCGAACCGCCCAGCCGACTGGCCGTGCGAACGATCGACGAGATGCAGTGGCCGCTCGAGGTTCGGCTCGACGAGAGGGACGGCTCGACTGTTGTCGTACTAGTGCACAGTTGCGAGAGCACGGACGGTCTGGGCGACATCGGCCCCGGCTGGGAGTACTACCTGGACATGCTCATCGCATCCAGAGACGGCACCCTGCTGCCGAGTTTCGATCACTACTACCCGTCGCAGCAGGAGTACTACCTATCGCTCCGCCCGCAGTGAATCAATGGTTGCGTAAAGCGTCGATCAGCTCCTTCTTGTTCAGTGTCGAGTAGCCCTCGAGGCCCAGTTCTCTGGCCCGGTCGGTCAGTTCATCGACCGTCCAGTCCTCGTAGGATCCGGATTCTCCGCCCTTTCTACCGACCTGATCTCGCCCCTTCTTCGCTGCGGCGTTCGAGATGCGGGCGGCCTTCTCCTTCGAGTTGCCTTCCTCGCGGAGCTTCTCGTACAACCCCTGGTCCTTCAGCTGAGCCTGGTCATCGGTCGTGGTCTTCTTCGCCGGCATAGAAACTTCCTTTCACTGAATCGACATCGAAGCGCTACCCGCTCTGCACGGCAACGAATCATGCCCAGCAGCCCAGATCGGTGGTGTGCATCGAGTTCCATCGGGTATGCGAACGGGATGCAATTGGATCGACGGCAGTCCGAAGGCCGAGCCACCCGTGCAGAGGAAGACACGGCCGAAGCCACCGGTACACCGCTCTCCGTGGGAGTGGTCAGCGACGACGGTTTCGCGTCGACGGTCGCGTCTGCCGTCGTCGCGAAGCTGCCCGACCACGCGATGATCGACGGCAAGCGGCGCGAAATACGCGTATCAGGGGCGTCGGTTCCACTCCCGCCCACAGCGACGGGTGCGGCCCCGCTGGGCCAGTGGCTTGCATCTGTGAAGGCAGACGCCAATTACGACATCGTGTTGTGTGTCTCGGAGGTACCTCGCCGCCAGGGTTCCCGCCCGGTGATCGCCGAGACCCGGGACGGTACGACCGGAGCGCTGTACGTGCCCTCCTTCGGAACCCTCGCGGTCCGACGACGCGCTGTAGCGGCTGCGTTGGCCGTACTGCACGAGTTGATCGAAGCAGACGATTCGTCTCGGCTTCCGAGGAGGTACTTCAAGTCCCGCTGGGCGTCCAGTGACTCCGGCGAGGGTGACGAGGTGCTGCTGACGTCGAGCATCTTCGGCCGAATCAGGTTGGTGTCGGGGATGATTCGGTGCAATCGGCCGTGGCGATTGGTACCGACGCTGTCGAGCGCGCTTGCTGCGGCCAGCGCGGCGTCGGCCTTCGGCGTGTTCTATGCGAGCATCTGGCAGATGGCAGCGTCGATGAGTCTGGGGCGCTTGACCATGATCGGGGTCACCGCAGTGATCGCCATGACGGTGTGGGTCATCTTTCCCAACGGCCTGTGGGAGAAGCGGACGTTCCGAAGCTCCACGATCGATCGCTGGATGTACAACGCGGCCACCTTGGGCACCGTTCTGACCGGTGCGCTGTGCATGTATGCGTTGCTGTTCGCCGTTGTACTGGCGTCGGCAGTGGTCGTCATTTCACCGGAGTTTCTGGCAGCGCAGATCGGTCGTACCGCGTCCAGCGGCGACTATTTCTCTCTTGCTTGGCTTGCCGCATCGCTCGGTACGGTTGCCGGCGCAGTCGGCTCCTCGGTCGCAGATCGTGAGGACATACTCGATGCCACATACGGCCACCGCGAGCTGATTCGTCGACAGTCGGCGACCACGTCGTCGTCGTGAGGCCCCTCGATCCCTCCGCGTTGTGAGCTAAAACAAGGAAAACTGGGTACCTTCGGGATATGCCATACCTGGATCGCGTTGCAGACGTGTTCGTGCTGAACCTCGGAACTCGGGGCGTCGACGACAGCGAAAACCGCATGGGCCCGAACTGGGTTGCCGAGATCAATGCACTGCTCGACGAGGTGGAGTCGTCCTCCGGCCCGGCTGCGCTGGTGACGACTGCGACGGGCAAATATTTCTCCACCGGCGTCGATCTGTCATGGGGTGCCGACAACCTCGACCAGATCAACCGGTTCATCGGCTCGGTGCAGGAGATGCTGGTGCGCTTCCTGACATTCCCGATGCAGACCGTCGCCGCCATGCAGGGACACACCTACGGCGGTGCCGCATTCTTCGTGATGGCTCACGACCACCGCATCATGCGGTCCGATCGTGGCTTCCTGTGCTTCCCCGGCGTCAACATCGGCGCGACCTACAGCCCGGGAACCGTCGACATGGTGCGAGCGAGGTTGGCTCCACATGCGTTTCACGAGGCGCTGACGACCGGCCGCCGCTACGGCGGTGGCGACGCCATGACGCTCGGCCTGGTCGACGCGGTGTCGACAGCAGATGGATTGAGCGACGACGCCCTGGCCCGTGCGAGTGCACTGGTGGGAACGCGAGGCGATGTTCTACGGGAGATCAAGCGAACGATGTACGCGAGTGAGGTCCGTTCGCTCCTGACGCCGGTAGCCGGCGTCGACGAGATGGAATGGGCCTCGAACTAGCCCTGGGTGTGCCCCGACAGCGCTACCACTTGGCGACGAGGGGTGCGACTTCGGTACCGAGCAGTTCGATTCCGCGAAGCAGATCACTGTGAGCCAACCGCGGATTGGTCATCTGCAGCGACAGTCGATCGACGCCGCCCAGCTGTTCGCCGACTCGCAGGATCTTGTCGGCCACCGTCTGCGGATCGCCCATGAAGAACGCACCATTGGGGCCGGCTGTGGCGTCGAACTGCTGCCGGCTCGGTCGGGCGAATCCGCGTTCGCGCGAGATCTTCGTGAACATCTCGTTCCAGCCGGGATAGATGGTGTCTGCCGCGGCCTGCGTGGTGTCGGCGACGAAGCCGAACACATGCAGCCCTACCTTCAACTGCTCCGGCGGATGACCCGCTTGCGCTCCTGCGCGCCGGTACAGGTCTACGAGTGGAGCGAACTGGCGTGGTTCCCCTCCGATGATGGCGATCATCAACGGCAACCCCAGAAGCCCTGCACGAGCGAAGGATTCGGGTGTTCCACCGACGCCGACCCAGATGGGCAACGGATCCTGCAATGGGCGCGGATAGATGCCCTGACGGTTCAGCGCCGGGCGGTGCTTGCCGGACCAGGTGACCTCGACGTTGTCGCGGATCTGCAGCAGCAGATCCAGCTTCTCGGCGAAGAGTGAGTCGTAGTCGGCCAAGTCCAGGCCGAACAGCGGGAACGACTCGGTGAAGGAGCCGCGGCCGACGACCAAATCGATCCGGCCTTTCGAGATCAGATCGAGGGTGGCGAACTCCTGGAACACACGTACCGGATCGTCGGCGCTGAGCACCTTGACTGCGCTTCCGAGTCGGATGTTCTCGGTTCGCGCGGCGGCGGCAGCCAGAATGATCGATGGGGCCGAGTCGTAGTACTCACTGCGATGGTGCTCGCCGATGCCGAACGAGTAGAGCCCGACCTGATCCGCGAGGGCGATCTCCTCCAGCAGATGACCCATGCGCTCCTCCGGAGCGATCACCCGGCCATCGGTCGGGTCGGTCACGGATGAGACGAAACTGTCTACGCCCAGATGCATGATTGGACCTCTCGATTCGGGATGTACGACAGCAACAGCATCAGTGAAGATTCAATTATTCCGAGGGCCGTGCGACGAGTCGGTCGATCCACCCGATCGCCTCGGGGTAGACAGCGGCGTTCGCAGCCGTATGGTCGAATGCAGGAACGAGTTCGGTTCCGAAGTCGAACTCGCGCACGGTGATATCCGCGGCACCGGCGGCGCGCCATCGCTGCGCCAGGAGCCTGCTCTGCTCGATTCCGACGGAACTGTCGTGGACTCCCTGCGCGATCATCACGGGCACGACCGGCGCGGTGAACCCGACGGTGTTCGCCGCCGTCAGCGAACCCAGCACGGGGCCGGTCATGAGTGCGCTCAAAGACGTGCCGTCGGCCGTCAAATCCTCCGACCGCAGCTTCCCGTACTCGAACGCATCGAACGTGCAGAAATCCAATACCGCATCGAGAACCGCCCGTCCGCGGTCGTTGAAGAGTGCGCGAATCTCGCCGGCCCGGTCGGGGTGCGCGCCGATCAGGCCGTCGATCGTGTACAGCATCGTCGCGGCGGTCCCGGTGCCGTCCTGCCCTTCGACGCGCAGTACGGGATCGGTCGGTGCGGCACCGACGAAGGCACCGACCACCGACAGGTCGGGCGCGTACGTGGTGGCGAGCTCTGCAGCGGCGGCCGAGGCGACGCCACCGGCTGAATATCCGTAGACCACGACGGGCGCGTCGGTCTCGCCTGCCGCGGCCCGGGCCGAGTCCAGCACCGCACGTGCGCCGGCAACCCGGCCCAGGAACTCGTACTCGCCGGGAGTTCCGAGTCCTTGATAGTCCGTCGTGACCACCTGGTATCCCTGTGCCAGGAGCGGCAGCAGCGCCGGGATCGTGGTTGCCATTCCCTGCACGGACGAGCCCGAGCAGCGGTCGGCGATCCCGTAACTGCCTGGCGCGTAGGCGATCACGGGCCGGGGACCAGGACCGGTCCACGCACTGGTCGGTGTGATCAGCAGCCCCGACGCCGCGACTACACGATCACGGGGATCGGCCGACCGGTACAGAATGCGCTCGGTGTGCGATCCCAGAACGTCGAGCTGCGGCACGGGTTCTCGGCGCACGATGGCCCCGAGTGCGTATGCATCGAGGTCGGCGACGGGAGCGTCGTAGAAGTCGACGCCAGCGGGGTCCGCCGAGACGGGTGCGGGCGACAGGACGCAGGACACGGCCAGCACGAGCAGGGCGAAGGTGACGGAAGGAAGTCTCATCTCGCGGGCAATTATGCGGCCCCGAGGGCAGATTCGCATTCCGGACTCCGCCGTGGCAGTGCCGCGACCTCACCGCTCATCGACTCCTCGGCCAACGACCATCCGCCGGCTGCTGTCGACTTCAGGGCGCTACCAAGCAGATCGGCCCAAGAGACGTCGCTGGATTGACTGTCACTGTCGCGACGGGACCGCCGGCCGAGGTTTGGTACGCCATGAGTGAGTGCTCGCCGGCTGTGAGGGGCGTCCACAGGGTGACTTTGTGGCCGAGAATGGCGGGCACACTGAAGTAGGGATCGAACTGCCACACGAATTCCTCGATCGGCATGATCGAGTTCCGGTCCAGAGCCCCGATGTCGGTTCGCGGTTCGTTCATTCGCTCGGTCCGTGCGACCGCGATGTACGTGCATCCGACGCCGTAGGGTGTGGTCGGTCCGAAGCTCAGCCCGGGCAGGATATCGAGGTCTACAACCTCGGCCGACGCGGTCGGCCCCGAGACCAGCGCAACACCGAAACAGGTCGCCGCCACGGCGAGGGCGCGGGCGATCAGAGTAGGTTTCATTCCCGTTGGTCGGTTGTGTGCACTGCTGCGTTACACGCCGAACGGGTCGGTGTGATTACCGTCGACGGTGGATCACTGCACGACCGTGACCTCATCTGTCGAGGCTCACCGCCAACTTCGAGAGGGTCTTGGCAACAGCCATCGGCATGGAGGGCCTCGGCTGCCCGTCATTCGACCGGCCAAGATTGACGACCGCGTTGCCGGGTGCCGAAATTGTCCGGCCTGTACTGTCGCCGACCGTGATGAGTAGAGCTGGAACGACCACAATTCAGTGTTTCCGGTGCACGAGTTCCCTGTGGAATGCGAGGATTTGACGGTGAATTTTCCGAGCGGGAAAAGGTGGGTTTTCTTCTGGTCGGCGCTGGCGTTGCTGTGGGCCGTTGTGTCGGTGTCTCGAACTCAGGGCGGTGAGTTTCCGGTCTGGTCCTGGGTGGCTACTTGCCTGTTTGCTGCGACCGCAATCCTGACCGGGCTTCGCACATTTCGCCGCAGAAGCGACAACGAGCATGGACTCATGAATCCGTAGGGAGTATCACTGCTGCATCGAGGGGCGGTTATTTCGATACCCTCGTCGACCATGGTCCCGGCATAGTCGTTCTTCGAGTCGCCTGAGTGGCGGGTTATCGGCGTCTCGCGCAGAGTGCTGGGCGTTGCAGGGCGGACATGACAAATTATTCGAAAAACATTTCGGTTCAACCGAATTGAGACATAGAGAAGTTGTCGCCCGACGGTGATGGCCTGTTGCTCGAGTTCGACGATTCGTCGTTGAAGAGTGTCGATGTCGGTCGGTGCATCCGTTGTCGGGTATCCAATTCGGTGCAGCTCGAGTTTCGCCGCACCCGACTTCACTTCACCGTGCGCGAGAGTTCCCACCCTCGCTTGATCAGGACATACGCGGTGATCCATCCCAGCAGCGCGCAGATCAGTGGAATTCCGATGATGAAGTAGCTCGGCGTCTCCATGAAGTTGAGCGGGTTCGAGCTGCCACCATCGACAAGCGCATACGTCGATCTCGACGGCGCACTGGAGAAGAGTGCAATCACCAGGGTGGCAACAAGGCCGACGCCGAAGCCGAAGACACCGAGTAGAACCTTCATACTGCGCACTGCTTCGATCTCCCTTGGATTGTGTCCGGACTTTAACTTCCGGTTCTCCGAGAGTCTGCACGTTCGGCAGATCCGCGGCATCGGAAAGCCGATCACCGGCGTGTTCGAGCCGGTTACCTGAGCTCGCTCGACTGCGGATCTGCGCGGTAAATTCGCTCCACTGGCCTATGGCCGTCTGACATGGTCCACTCTGCCGGACGCCTGTCGACCAGCGTCCAGCCGGTGCGTTCGTACAGTTCGATTGCCTTGTTGGAATGCTCGATGACGTCGAGCATCGACGCACCTGCTATCCGCGCCTGCCGTAACAGCGAATCTCCGACGAGTGAGCCCCGGTGTTCCGGTCGTACGAAGAGTCGGGACACCCAGAGTGCACCGAGCCGGTCGACAACGACGACGTGTCCGACGATGCGGTGCTCGTACTCGGCGACCCACGCAGCTGTCATGTTCTCGGGCGTCAACCACTCCGCCGGATCGTTCGGCCAACGATGCGGATAGTCATCGGATTCGTGGACCTAGCTCAGCGCCTCGATACACCCTGGAAGATCAGCCGCAGTTCTCGGTCGGACGAACACCATCAAGTGAGTATCCCGCACCCACTGACGTCAATGCCGGGGTCGGTGCCGAATGTCGGCTCCCGATCTGCGACTGGAATGGATGCCGACCCGACCCTGAGTATCCCAGAACGCGCTGCCGAACGGCGAGTAGACACCGACTTCTCACCACAGGCAGACGCTCACGCCGTTGCTTACAGCGCGATGTCCCGACGCCGACCAGCGTGCGACGAGCTTCGGTGCACTCACAGGTCGTCGCGCCTCGACGCCTCCGTGGTCGACGAGAAGGCACTCGAATCATTGCCTTTCACGCTCGAACCAGGCGGCCGACCTGAATCGACTTCCAGGAGAGAACGGTTGAGGGTGCGCATAGCCAGCGTGACGAAGGCCAGTGTTCCAGCGATAACGAGGATGTCATCGACAGTGATGGCGAAAATGACGGCGGCTGCAGCCGAAGATCCTGCCAACGCAACGGAGATGGTGTGCAAGCGTTGATGCCCGGGCCGACGGGCATAGAGATCTCCTATGACGTACGCACCGATCATGAGTACTGCACTTGCCGTCCCGGCCAATACAGACGCGCCGATCATGGCTGCTCGCTCTGTACAGGAGTACCCCAAGGCATGACGAGAACCGGCGTCAAAACTGCTCCTCCAAAAATCGGACGGCGTCGGGCACTTCGATTGTCCGGCAGATCCATGGGGGTCGACTCCGACTTCTCAGTGGGATGGATCACAAGACCTACGGTTTCCCAATCCGTCGGTTGTATGCGGAACGAGCTCCGAGTCCGACCAGCTCACGCTGCTCACAGGCGGTCACGGTAGTTCCATCTCTCACCGAAGGCAAAGAAATGCACTTACCTCGACGCACCGCCTGTGCCGACCCGTCGTCATTCGCTTTCGGCCTCCTCGGCCCCGAGATCACCGTCGTCTACGAAGACCAGCACACCGGTAGAGAGCGCGATTGCCCAACGATGCGGATGCGCCCAGGTGCGGCCCAGCCCTTTTCCGAGGCCCGAAAATTCCGCGTAGTCCTCGACAATTGTCCCAGCGACGAAGACATCACCTCGACGCACTTGGACGGTGTCACCAATTTCTAGTCCAATTTTTGTGTTACCGCGCGTATCAGGCATGTGGGTATTGAAGCAGATCGACCTTCGCACCGCCAAGGAAGACCGCTCGGCGAACCCTCTTCAGCCAACCCGAGTCGCCGACGACGAGATCTGCAGTACGGGACAGTCAGTATCGCCACCTATCACTCATCGGGTAGCCGCGTACCTCAGAGGAGACGCCGAAGCAGATCGGATTTCAGGCCGGATGTGGTCCCACGAGTCGAGATGCGGCGCAACCGCGCTCGAGACTCGTCGACAGGCAGGCCGAAGCACTCGGGACTGCCCCGAGTTCAGTTGACTGTCGGGTTTGAGTGATTCAGGCCGCGTGTGCGGTCTGGTTGATTGTCTCAAACTCGATGGGGGTGAGTTTGCCGAGTCGTCGTTGGCGGCGCTTTCTGTGGTACGTCTTCTCGATCCACGTCACGATTGCCAGCCGCAGTTGCTCGCGCGTCGACCAGCATTGTCGGTCGAGGACGTTCTTCTGCGGAAGGGCGAAGAAAGATTCCATCGCGGCGTTGTCTCCACATGCCCCTACGCGTCCCATTGATCCTTGTAATCCGTTGCAGGACAGTTCATGTACGAACTTTCGCGATCGGAATGGATAATGGTCCCGACCGGGTCTCGTTGTGCGACTGCATTTCGTAGGGCGGCAACCGCGAGCGAGGCCTTCATCCGGGAGTCGATCGAGTAACCGACGATCTTGTTCGAGTAGACATCCTTGATGGCGCAGAGATAGAGCTTGCCCTCGGCGGTGCGATGCTCGGTGATGTCTGTCAGCCAGATCTGGTTGCGTTCCTGTGCGGCGAATTGGCGGTCGACGAGGTCGTCGTGGACAGGCGGGCCGGCTTTCCTGTTCAGCCCGCGCTTTTTCGAGAACACCTACCAGATTCGTTCCTGTGAGCACAACCGCGCGACCCTGTTCTCGCTGGCAGTGACGCCGCGATCGGGTAGCTCGTCTGCGATGAAGCGGTAGCCGAATGCTGGGTCGTCGGTGTGGATGTCGCGGGCGATATTGATCGGATGCGCGTCGTCCCAATCACGTTGCGTTACTGGCTGTTTCTTCCATTTGTAGAATGCTTGGGTGGAGAATCCGAGAACCCGGCAGGTCACTGTGACGGGGACTCCGTCGGCAGCAAGGTCGAGGACCAGCGGTGGGGGCACCTCCCGCTTGCCGGGGGAAGATCATTTTGGGTTGACGTCCCGGGAGAGGTAGGCAACTGCGCGGCGCATGAACTCGGCTTCTTGCTCGAGGAGTTTGATCCGCTTTCGGGCTTCTCGGAGCTCCGCGGATTCGTCCGAGCTGGAGGTTGCGGTGCTGGCGCGGTCGTCTCGGTCAGCGATCTTGAGCCAGCGGTGTAGGCAGCCTTCGGAGATTCCGAAGTCCTTCGCGGTCTGGCGCAGGGGGCCTCGCCTTTGCGTGCGACGGCGATGACGTCGCGGCGGAACTCCTCGGGAAATGCTTTCGGCATGGGGAACATCCTTCCACCGTGAGGAGCGATCCTCACAGATCAGATGTCAACCGAACCAGGGGCAGTCCCGGTGCGTGTACCGCGCCTGGTATGTGGATTCGGTTCCACTCGAACTGGCGTCGTACATCGACGACCAATACGCCGCTGTCGAGGAGGCGGACGGCCTCTGGTGCCGAGATCGCCGGTGGACGCCTGAGGTATTGTCGAAAGCTCATGCGCCACTGGATCCGGGTCGTACGATCATCAATACGACGACGCTCACCCACAGGACGTTGAACAGTCCGGTGGTCATCCCGATTCGTCGCAGCCGCACGCCACCGTCCGGCGATTCGAGGGTCTCACCCTGCATCGGCGAGATCACCAGTGCCAGAAGGCCTCCCGCCAGAATGGTCAGCACCAGGGCGGCACTGATCCAGACTTCGCCCATTCGTCCTTGGACGGCAGCAAGGAGGAGGCCGACCACGGGGACCGTCATGGCCAGTAGGCCGTAGACACGGGTGATGCGGTGCAGCATGTGAGCAACATCCAGGCTTCGGCCGGTCGGGGCGGCGATGCTCGGTGCGTACCGGGGAAAGAGACTGGTGACCACCGCGATGGGGCCGACGAAGAGGATGCCTGCCACCACGTGGATGGTCAGTAACAGCGATTCCATAACCTTCAGCCTAACTGATGGTCGCCGCGGGTGCTCTAGTCGGTAGCCGACATCACCTGCATCATGTGGATTCGAAGCGCCTCGGTCAGCTCCGGATGTCGTTCTGCGAACTCCCCGTCCAGACGGCCGAGGGCTCGAGCTGCGTGTGCCAGCAGTGCGTGTCCCGGCTCGGTGATCTGCAATGTGGACGCCGCCCCTGGTTGGGCGGTGCCGTCGTCGACGAGGTTCTTGTCGACCAATGCCGCGACTGCTGTGTGTGTGCTCTGTACAGTGATGCGCGAGCGTCGCGCGAGTTCGCTGAACGAGATACCCGGATTCTTCTGTATGTGTCCGAGTAGCCCGTACTTTCGGGTAGTCAGGTCCAACTGTTCGAGCGCGTCGGCGAGCATGGACTCCCAGGTCCGTCCGACGGCCAGGAGCGCGATCGTGGGGCTGAACGGAATCGAATCGGACATGCGACCAAGGTACCGCCGACCCCTGAGGCGGCGGTTGGATGCCCATCCAAATCTAAGTCGGCCAAGAATCCAAAAACTGAAATGATTCACGAACGCCATTTCCCTTAAATGTTCGGTCACCATTCGCCACGAGTCCTGGCGGCTGGACATTGCGATCAACGCCGCGGTGGTGGTTAGGGGGCTTCGCCGGAGAGTGCGGCGCAGGTCTCGCGCGTTGAACCCCGAGTGGTTCGGGCCGCAGACACGGCCTGAACCACTCTGGCGTGTCCCCGGTGAACGGTGCCATCTTGTTTTAGAGTCTTGTTGCCCATGAGCTGGGCGGGTAGGACGATGGAGACCCTGGCTGGACCGAAACGGAACTCTGCCGAGGACATCGTGCGCAAACTGCGCCGGGCCGACGAGCTCACCGCAGCGGGCAAGACGCAGGAGGAGATCGCGGCAGAACTCGAAATGTCGGCAGTGACGTTGTACAGCTGGCGTCGCCAATACGGCGGCATGGACACCGACGCCGCGAAAGAACTCATGGAGCTTCGCGAGCAGACAGGCGAATCAAACGCCTGCTCGCCGACGCCGAGCTGGAGAAGGACGCGTTGCGGGAAGTGACTGGAAAATTTTGAGCCCAGCTGACAAGCGCCGCGCCGTCGACATACTCGTGAAAACAATGAGCATGTCGAAACGTTTGGCGTGCAAAGCAGTTGGGCTCGCCCGATCCACACCCCCGAGACGGGTGAACAATTCCTCCGCAAGTCGGTACTGTCCTTCGTTGATGCGCGACCCATCCGCAACGCGCTCATCTCCGGACTTGAACGGTGTGAAACGTGAGAGCACGTCCGCCACCACGTCGGCGGTGTCGGGAGGTATCAATGGCGGCACCGACGTGAGGGCACCGTGCACGGCCGACATGTAGCCCAAGCAAGCGATGGGAAATCTGCTCCAGTCGCTCTCCCCCACCGCTACGGCCGTGGCGGCAAACACGAAGTTGTCGAACAGATCTCGGTGCACCGGCGGTAAGCGACGCATCGCGTTCGCGTCGGCCAACGAGACACCGTCGTAGATGAATTGTTCGAGGACTCGACCCTCTACTTCTTGCAACCACATATGAAAACCCGCGAACTAGGAGGACCGCCAGACGAAGCCGACGGGAGCGGGGTCACCGAACGCCAGTAAAAACGCCCCGCCATTTCTCCACAAGCACGGCCCGAGTCGTCGTGGTCAGCTCGCCCTCGTCAGTTGCCGCGCTGCTGCCTTGGTGGTGGCAGGCGAATCAAAGTCCGGGCGCGGGCGGGTTCACTCCGTCGCACTCGCACGTGGAGGGATCGGTGGGAGTAGTCCGAATGGGCTGTAGGTCCACCTGGGTGAGTCGCCCTTGCACGGTTCACTTGCGTTCGATTGCGAGGTTCAAAAAGATGAGTAAGTGATGACTCGAGCATCCACAGACGTCCATCAGCTTCCCTGCGGTGCGAATCCGGCACACAACTCGCAGGTCAGCGGCATGACTGCCGAAACTTGACTCCCTGTATTCGCGATTAAGAGTCAAGTCTCCGAAACGCCCTAAGCCACTTACGAATCCGCAGGTCACAGACTTGCTCATTTCTGCGACGCTTACGGATGCCCAGACATACCCGGACAACAAAAAGTGCCCCTGAGCAGCAATTATGCTGTTCAGGGGCACTCGTTGTGCGCCATCAGGGATTCGAACCCCGGACCCGCTGTACAAGAGATGACAATTCAAGTGGATACACTCACGTCCACCATCGGCCCGCTGAGCTGGATGTTCGGCGAATCGAGTGACCATCGGCATCCGTGTGAATCCACCCGAGTTCGCCCCAAAGTGATGAGTAAACGATGACCACCTACGGCTGCATTTCGGTCCACCGGCGTCCCGTACAGTCCGCCATCGTCTAAACGGACTGCCATGGACAATAGACTCCACCAAGCTTCATAGTGATGAGCTCCCTCGAAGTGCTTGGAACCCCCAGCATGGGGCCAAGGATACGCTGCGGACACGCCTCACAGAATAGAACTTGTCCGCGCGACGGCCTTGAACACGGACAGCGTTGCGTTTGATTCGGCGCCTGCGCCCATAGCCTCCGTTCACGAAACATCACGGCTGAAAAGGTACGCCAGATCATCATCGTCGACGATCTTCAAGAAACATCGTTTGGACGGTTCTGTATCTGCTTTGCCGGCGCAAGATGGCATGCGCGGTGCAGTCCAGTCAGCACTATCGCATTCCACGCCGGACCACGCCCTGACTCGGACGACAACCAATCGAAGAACTCTCTCTACGTGCGTCCGTTTCCCTACCGACAGAGATGAGCAAAAATGACGAAGTCATACATCTCCGCGGGGCGACCGGATAGGTCTGCGTTCGAGATTGAACGGAGCTGATTCGTCTGGACGATCTGCACAGCGACATAGGCGACCGGACGCCCAATGTCGCCCGTCGTCATGAAGGACTCAACTCCTTCTCGATACCTATATACCTATCTACCTACCTATCTACCGTCCGCAGTTCACCGGCACACGGGTAAAAATCCTAAAACAGATACTGGCGCAACGCCTTCAAGTGATGCAGGTCGTACGGTCGCATCACGGCACCGGGTTTTTGCGCAGTTCGGCTACCCAGGTAGGGCAACCAGATCTGCTCCACCACAACTTTACAGCGTTGAACGCTCGTTGCGTGTGGTACGGGTCCGGGGCACCGTTCGATTCGGTGCTTCAGGCTTTGGCAGCGTGCAGCGTTCTTGTAGTATTCGTCATTTTCCCCGCACTGGATGCAATTGTCGGTTGGCACGTAACCCCAAACCGGACCGGTCAGCAGGAAACAACGAAGGGAGCTCTCATGATCAGTCAATCATGGTACGCCATCAAGAACGTCTGCCATAGCTTGACAGGATGGATCCTGACCCAGACCAGACGCAACGATAGATCTCATACAACCCAAGAAGCCCTCCGCCTTGCAGGCTGTCGGCTTTGTGTTGAAGCCCCCTGAGAACTGCAAACCGGTGCGTGCCCTTTCGGAAGCGACCGCTAGCGGCTATGCAAGCCAAAACGGAATGTGCACGCCCATCTACCGAGACGTTGAGTGCTGCGGTAAAAAGCCTTGGATAGCTTTAGGTTCGAGCCGCACTATCCTGCGCATCCCATCCAGAGAGGTCCGGGTTCACCGAAAACAATTGCCGTCAGTGCGTTCTCGACGTCCTAACGTCGATCTTTCCAATCGTTCTCCCAGGCGATCACCAAGGTAATTCCGGCGCTGACAGCGCGACCAGCTTTCGCTTCGCGCCTCCGCCGTGTCGAAATTTAATGACCATGGTTATTCCAAGGTGAATGCCATATCCCAAATGCAGCGGTTACCCGCGTAATCGACCATTGGCACCGCGAACCTCGGCCCCAGACTCGGCGCCAGGCTGAATTCTTCGCTGACAGCGGTCCGTTGCTCCTCACGCCTCGCCGCCAGTTGCCGCAGCTGCTCAGACCTAAGCGGTATTTCCGTTGCGGTGACGATCACCACCTCACCGTTAGTCAGGACGAAACCGTCCACGACAGCACTGCGCGTCGCTCCTCGGTGGTGCCCGTCGAGGTGAAGCGCTGGACCTTGTCCTGAAGCGAGGAGCAGCCGGATCTCAATCGCATCCGTCTTCATGTCGCCGTGGTCGATCCATCGAACCCCTTTCGGATTAGTGTCGTCGCCAGGGACCACCGGCAAGTCCTCTAACGGAACAAATATGGACAACATGTGTGTCCACCCTTTATAGAACGGTTCAGGGCGTGACCAAGTGTCGAGCCTCTTACTGTCGGGACTAGGAAGGGTCACGAACTTCGCCTTTGGATGATCGGGGTTCACAAGATGATGAATCCACTCGCCACTCTGATGAAAGCTGTACTTGATCACGCCAGCGCTGCTTCGGATGCATGCGTAGACGTCGTGAGAATTTTTGCTGCCCCAAACTCGCCAGACGCTTGATCGAACTCCGGGCTTGCCCACGGCCACTCTTAGAGGTTTGTCCGGGTTGGCCTTACGCAGCGTGTGCTCCTCACGCAGACCGTTATTGTTGTAAAGCCTGAGCCGGGCTGTTTGAGTTTCCTCATCCACCTTGACGTGTATTGAGTCGTCCGCAATCATTTTTCTCCTCACGGCCACAAGTTCCGCTGCTCTTTGCAGCATTGAGTTCTAATGTCGATAGAATCGGCAGTTAACGCACCGTCAAAGCATACTGACGTGGGTGTGGCAGGTCCCCGATAGTCGGACCTACGCACACCCACCGGTAGACGTCTGCGAGATTGGCAGGTCCCCGATACTCGGGGACCTGCCAGAAGGACCACATGCGCTGCCGAGAACGGTGTGGCTGCAAGCGGTGAAAGAAGTGTCCGAATCTTGGACACACTCGAATCACTCCCCCGCTGTCAGCGCAAGCCGGGACGCATGTACGACATCCGAGTCCTGTGCGCCTACAACAGGATTGCCACACAGATAAATCGCGAATATGATGCGAATCGGTGGTGGCAACGCTAGCTTCGCCGGACGAGTCGGCTTGCGACGTCGAGGTCGTCGCCGAGGCGGTCTGCAGCCGAGTCGTCACGATCAATCCTTGTGTCTGCGATGACATGACAGAAAATAGTCGATCACACAACCGCCCACCATATTCTCCTTGGCTTAGTCAAGGGACAAGTACGGGCCTATAGCTTTAGCGATGGCGTCTGTTTCTCCGATTCGAGCCTCCGGTATGACACCCCAGTCGGTACCGCCTTCCGGGAGAGTACCGGCGACGTGAAAATGTGCATGCGCGATCGTTTGGTGGGCTGGTACTCCGTTGTTTTGCCAGACGGCGATTCCTGGTCGGCGATAGGCGTCGTTAATCGCTTGTGCGGCTGCTCGGACACCGAGCGAAAGAGCTGCAGTCTCCTCGTCTGTGAGGTCAAGAAGTGTCTCGCGGTGAACTGTGGGCACTACAAGTAAGTGAGGGAGGCCGCGTTGCTCTCGCGTCACCAGGACTGCGACTTGGCGGTTGCGCGCAGCGATCGTGAATGGCCTTCTGCCCGCGAGGTAGTCACAGAACGCACAGCTCGAATTGGAGGGTACCTCGATAGCCGTACTCATGACGGCTTAAGTGAACTTAGGAAGGCTTGGAGCTCAAGGCGATCGAGGCGTTCGTACTCCGCTGGTTGCACAATGATTCGTAGCTCGTCACAGATCTTTTTGTGACGGGATGCGAACATGAACGACAGTACTGTGAAACGAATCGAATCCTGTGTCGGAACGATGCTTGAAAGCCTAGACATTCCGCCACCGATGACAGGCATGCTGACCGGTCGGCCGTTCGAGTGCTGATAGATGCTAGCCCACAAAGAATTCAAGCTGGTCCATAAGCCGTCAGGGGTGCCGTGAGCATTGTTGTTGGTGTCCATCGTTGTGTATGCAACGAAGAACAACTTATGCGTAGAACGGTCCACCACTGCGACAGTTCCGAGAGCGTAGCGCTCGGTCTTCCCGTCTTTCGGGACCGACTCGATTGGATGGCCAGCTCCCTGAAGGGCTCTGACTAGATCGTCGTCCAGTTCGTCGATCCTGTTGTTGTACAGACGATCAAGTGCGATTCCTTGGACGCTGGTTCTTTCGATAATGTCGGGAATGGCAGTGTCGAATGTGTCGCAGGTGCCAATCACAAGGTGGCTGTCCTGTGCGAACAGGTCACCTTTGACGATGCAAATCCGGGTTCTGGGGATGTCGTAGGACTCTTCGATCGGACGTGGCCATGATCGGTAGAAGGCGAGAGGGAGTCCCGCGAGCACAACAACTGCCACCGTAGGTGCCCACCAGCTATGCGAGGCGAGTCCCCACACCCAGTCTGCCAATTGCCCGACCACGGAAGCAAGACCAGTCCACGCAAAGAAGAACGTTGCGGTCTGTCTAAGGAAACGGGCGGTCAGAAGGTCGTGCCGCAGCGCCGCGCTCATAGTCCGAGCGAGCTATAGACGGGCGCACCGTACTGGTGTGGACCCTTTTTGGGAGCGTCGAGATACACCGGGACGTACTTATCAAGAGCGTGCATGATGATACGAGGTTGAAAGGACACGGAGACTGTGTAATGGCCGCTGTCGAGAAGGGGCTGCGGGATGACGGTCTCGTCGACCGTGCGGCTACCGTTGAGGTTCGCGATAACTATGGGTAGATCGAACTCCCGCGCGATCTTAACTTCGTGGGCGAGAAAGGACGTTGCGTCACTGCCCTTTCGTCGTCCAACCGGGCTACCCAAGAGGACAATCTGCTTGGCGTTGCTCATTCGCTGCCGGAGGTTCCGACGTATCGTCTCGGGAAGACTGGTGTCGCGAGAGACATACAAGGCGTGCGCATCGTAGAAGTCGAAATCGATGTTGTCGCTTGAGTGCCAGGCTTGCATAAGCCGATAGCTCCGAATGTCCTCACTGGCGAAAGCGACGTAGGTCTTGTTGCGGTAGCTCATGGGCATTCTTCCTAATTGTCGAATTTCGTAGCTGGTGTCAGTCAGACGCTACCGGGCGTGTCCGACACTACGGTCGACTCGCGCTGGAGGTCGCCTGGGACCGCACTCTCAGCACCCAACTTCATCCTTGTTTGGGGCGAGGGGTTGGCGGCCAGTCTCGGTTGTTGCGGTCATACAACGGTTTGAGGCCCTTGTGCGCTAAGACGCTGCCATGGAGTTGGTCGTTGCTCCACCAAATTTCGGCGAGGCGCTCGTACTGTGTTTCGGTGAGAGTGTTGAGAGAGGCCATTCTTTCTGTCGCCGCACCAGCATCAACGTAATTTCGCACGTCGGCAAGGGCTTGTAAGAGACCGTTCACAAGAGAGTCGCCCAGGTGAGGAAGGCTGGCGATCCAGGTACTGATACTTGCAGCTATATTTCTCGCGGTGTCTTGGCGGCCGTTGGACCATTGATAACGACTCGGGAAACCGACGGGATCTGCACCCATTCTGATTACTAAGTAGGGGACACCGCGTCCAAGTGCCCACCCAGTTTCTTGGTGGCACCAGAAGCTGTCGTTCACCTCTGGGTGTATCAGCAACACGAACGCCTCCATAGTGCGGAGCCCTTGCTCGATTTGCTCCTGCCAAGGAACTGTCGGCGTCATAGTGTCGTGGGCGACGAAGCCGTGTATACCGGTGATGGCAAGTTCCTCGGCCACTCCACCGACGAACGGCTTGTGCTCGGCGGAGTGTGAGATAAAGACGCGTACGTAGCCACGATTCCAGTTGCCGACCTCACTGTCAGACCCATTGATCATTTCGTCGAGCTCGTGATTATCGGCTCCCAAGACCAGTTTGTAGATCTCAGTCAGGACGTCTTCAGTCAACGCCGCAACAAGGCCGTCCAGCGGCGGCGACCCCCAGCTTTCCATGGTCGGTAAGCCAAACTCTGACAGCAGCAGATTCGTCGTCGGCAAATCCCACTCGTTGCTTTCGGTCAGTTCTTGCAGTATCTGGGACTTTAAACGAAACTTGTCTGACGGAGTCATGGGCACAAAGCAAACGGTAGCGCGTCACCGGCAGTTCGCTCCACCCTGGCGTTGCTAGGGTTCGTGGCCAATTTCGGTACAGCACAGATACATCAGTGGACTTAACAAAACGTCGTCTAGTGCACGGCTGCAATACACCACACCCCCAGAGGGGGTCGCGCGACCTGGATGAGAAGGTACGCGCCCTACTACAGGCCGGTGTTGGCGACGGTTTCCCCTACGAGTGGTGCACGTACACGGCTGTAGACCACGCCGGAATCCAGGCTGGTGTGTCCTGTCTGCCGGTGAAGACAAATCCGTCGGCGCCGCTACGGGTGCCATGTATTACGAAACCGGCATGGAGAGAGTGCCCACCCAGCTTTGGCGGGCGCGCAGCGGGTGGTCTTATGGATTTGATGGCGCTCATCGAAAATGCTCAACTTCGCTCAGCGAAAGTGCTCACCCGGTAGCGGTGATCACTGTAGCGGTTGACGGGTCCCGGTGACGGCTTTGCGGAGCTTCTCCGATCGTGCGTTGTGATCGCGGAGCCGGTAGGAATCACCGGACATATCGAGGACTACCGATCGATGCAGGAGACGGTCGAGCATGGCTGCTGCGACGGTGTCGTCACCGAGAACCGTTCCCCACGATCCGACACCACGATTGCTGGTGATCACGATCGATGTCTTCATATACCGTTGCGAGACAACCTGAAACAACGCCGAAGCCGCCTCTCCCGGCAACGGAAGATACCCGAGTTCGTCGATCACCAACAGTGTCGGCCCGGCGTAGAACCGCATCGTCGTCGCCCATCTGCCTTCGATCGCAGCCCGGTGACATCGAGCGGCGAGATCGGCGGCGGTGGTGAAATACGTCCGATACCCGGCATGCGCAGCAGCCCGCGCCAACCCGACCGACAGATGCGTCTTCCCGACCCCCGGCGGGCCGATGAGCAGCACATTGGTAGCGGTCTCCAAATATCTGCAGGTCGCGAGCTCGTCGATCAGCTTCTTGTCGACCCCGGCGGCGTTGTCGAAATCGAAGTCCTCGAGCGATGCCGGGGTCGGCAGGCACGCGAACCGCAACCTGCCTGCCAACCGCCGCGCTTCGGTGGCAGCAACCTCGATCGAGAGCAACCGCTCCAGCGCCGCCGTCATCGACAGCTCCTCCGCCGCGGCCTGGTCGAGGACCGCCGGCAGTGCTTCGGCGGCGTCGGCGAGTTTGAGGACCCCGAGATGGCCACGCAAACGTTGGTAAAGGCTCGCTGCTTCCGCGGTGTTCGGTGCGGGAAGTCGATCGGCAGCGGCAC
This sequence comes from Rhodococcus sp. SBT000017, assembly GCF_003688915.1. Classification (NCBI taxonomy): domain Bacteria; kingdom Bacillati; phylum Actinomycetota; class Actinomycetes; order Mycobacteriales; family Nocardiaceae; genus Rhodococcus; species Rhodococcus sp. SBT000017. The sequence goes on along the minus strand of NZ_REFU01000001.1, from coordinate 122,955 downwards.
CTCCTTTCGGTGTTTCACTCATGCGAGAGTGTTCCTTCCCCGTGCAGCCCGCTCGTAGGCCGAGAGGTCGATGACATCCGATGATGCTGCCGCGGAATCGGTTTCAGCTGCTCCTGTCGAGTAGTTCGTACTATGGAAACTGCTGCCACGCAATACTTCTGCCGCCCTGAGCGCATCAGGCCCGGGTGGTATCCGTTCTTTGCGGCGGTGCGGTTTGCCGGTGTTCGCGGTCGCCATCGCGGCCCGTTCGAGTGCGACGACATGACCGCTGTCGCGGACGATCATGCCGAGACCGTCGGCGGCGACCGCATGCCTGGCGACAGTGATGCCGGAGGCGGTGACGATGTCGAGATGACTACCGCCGACGGGGCGGGTGACGGTGACCTGCGCGGACGCCAACTCCGGCGGGACGGAGTACTGGTTGCCGCGGTAGGACACCAACGCTTGCCGCGACGCCGTCCGACTGTCGCCGAGAATCACCGGATACGCCGTCGCCGGCGGTTCCTGCAGGGGTTCGGCCGCTGCGAGGTCGGCGACAGTGCTGGTTCCGTCCGGGGTGTGGCGGGTGCGACTGTCGGAGATGGCGGCACAGAAGTTGTCGAGATGCGCTTGGGCCTGCTCGACGCTCATGTCCGGTAACGACCGCCACCAGCGTTGTGCTGCAGTGTGATTCGCTTTCTCGACGACACCTTTGCGGTTCCCTCTCCGCGGTGGGCAGATCGCGACCGAGACCCCGTAGTACTTCGCGACGCCGGCGAAGCTGGCGGTCACCGCACCGGACTCGGGGTGGCAGACAGTGGCCATCCGGTCGAAACGCCAGACTCGGGTGGTGCCGCCGAGAGCGCGGACAACGCGGTCGAGATTGTCGACCAGATGTGGTTGATCCATCGACGGGGTCAGTACCGCCCGCCATTTCCCCGAGTGTGCGAGGGAGCCGACCCACAGGTGTGCTGTTCTGCCCCAACCCCATTCAGTCGGCGGGTTCGGTAGATCGACGTAGTCCCATTGGGTTTCTTCGCCCGGTGGGTGGTCGATGATGGCGTTGGCTCGGTCGGTTGCGGTCCTGCAGGCCAGGCAGATCGGGCGTAGTTTCTGCTGCCGGATCTTGCGGGTCATCGTCGGATAGGACAGTGCGAAGCCCAGGGCCAACAGTTCGTCGAACAGGGCGACCGCCCACAGGTGCGGGTCCTCGGTGAATCGGTAGCGGATGTAGTCGATGAAGTCCTCGAACGGGTCCGTCGTGGACTTTCGTCGCACACCTGGGGTGGTGGTTCCGTTGATGTAGTTGCGGACGGTGCGGCGGTTGCGGCCGGTATGGCGGGCGATGTCCGAGATCGACATGCCTCGTTTGTGCAGTGCGGATATCTCCATGTCCTCTTCCCATGTAAGCATGAGATCGCGGGTCTCCTTCGGGGCGCTGGTGTGTGGTCAGAGACCATCAGCATCGGAGGAGGCCCGCCCTCATTGGCGGAGCCACACGGGTGAGCACTTTCAGAGATCAGATCTGGGCACTTTCACTGAGCGCCGTCAGATTCCTGCTCCGGTCAGCGCAGTACAGCCGAGATAGCCGTTCTCCACGACCGAGCGAAACAGGGATGCGCGTACTGGGTACTCCCCCACGACACATGTGTTCGTCGAACGATCGCCTTCCGGAGCAGCCGGATGACCGACTGATGGATACCGACGTCGAACGCTGCCACGACCTGAGCACATCGAACGTGCGCGCAGGGTGGGCAGGTCTCATGAGCCGGTGAGTACGGCAGGGCCCTTCGCTCCTCCCCCTACCCTCCACTACCCGCTTTGCCGGTTCGTGCGACAAGTGCGACGAAAGCCATCACCGTTCGGAGGGATCAACGGTCAAAGAGATGAGTAAGTAATGAGTTAAGCGACCACGCGAGTCCGCTTTGCACTCCATCATCCAAGCTGACGCACGATATCAGTGGTCAGCGGCTGAACCACCGGACTTGACTCCCAGTATCGGCGATTGGGAGTCAAGTCTCCGAAACGCCCTCCGCCGCTTGAAAACCTGCAGGTCAGGGAGTTGTCGATTTTCGCGAAGCTTGCGGTCGCCTACACGCACCCGGACAACAAAAAGTGCCCCTGACCAGCAATCATGCTGTTCAGGGGCACTCGGTGTGCGCCATCAGGGATTCGAACCCCGGACCCGCTGTACAAGAGATAACAATTCAAGTGGATGCACTCGCGTCCATCATTGACCCACTGAGCTGGGTGTTCGGCGACTCGAGTGACCACCTGTATCCGTCCGTGTCCATGCGAGTTCGCCCCAAAGTGATGAGTAAGAGATGACCTCCGGTGACCCATTCCCAGTCCACCGGCGTCCCGTCAGATCCTGCAACGTCTAAACGGACCGCCGTGGACATTCGACTCCACCACGTTTCAAAGTGATGAGCTCCCTCGACGTTCTTGGCACCCCCAAAATCGGGACGACGATCCGCTCCCAGATACGTCACAGCGAACAAAACTTGCCCATGCAGTGCCCACTGCCGTGGACTGCGATCCGTAGCTAGACCAATACAGATGACCGCCGTTCACGAAATATCACGGCCGAAACGGTAGGCCGGATCGTCGTCGACGATCTTCGCGAACATCGTTCGGAGCGGTTGAATGTTCTGCTCGGCCCGCGCAAGATGGCATGCGCGGTGCAGTTCAGTCAGCTCGATCGCATCCCACGCCGTACCACGCCCCGACTCGGACAACAACTGATCGAAGAACTCTCTTTGCGTGCGGCCGTTTCCCTCCCGGAAGGGATGGGCAAAATTCACGAAGTCGTACATCTCCGCGAGACGGCCGGGTAGGTCTGCGTTCGAGATCGAACGAAGCTGCTTCGTCTCGGCGATCTGCTCAGCGATGTAGGCAACCGGCCGCCCAATGTCGCCCGGCGTCATGAAGGACTCATTTTCTTTCTCGATACCTACCGTCCGCAGTTCACCGGCCCACAGGTACACATCTTGAAACAGATACTTATGCAACGCCTTCAAGTGATCAAGGTCGTACGTTCGCATCACGGCGATGGGGTTGTTCCGCAGTTCGGCTACCCGCACTTCAACGAGATCGTTCTCGGCAGCGGCCAATGCTTCCCTCGTTGTCGCTCCCACGCGGTTACGCAGCACAGAAGAGCCCGGAATGAAATACCCGGCCCAATTAAGGTCGTAATCGCCGGTATCCCATGGGGGTGCGTCATCCACCGCGAGGCCATCCTGATCAGGAAAGGTTGTACCGGCTGCGCACCCGATGCCCGAGCTCGGCTATGTCGATCTCGCCGCGAACATAGGCATCCTGGTCCGCACGGGTCGCGTCGGTACTGCGGGCACCCTCGAGAGCGCTGTTGGTGCGGGCGGCATCGATCGCCCGCGCACGATCACCCGACGGTCGTCGTATCGACATCCGACACCTCCTTGAGTCCGTTCCTATTCTACTGCCTGGCGCTTCGCGATTCCTGGACGAGCACAAGGGCGCAGGCAGCGTCACAGCCGCAGCATGGTCCTGAGCATTCGTTCGCCTCCATGACGATGGACGTTACGGCTCAGCTTGCAGCAAACCTAGCCAGAGCGCGGACGCCTCTGCGCTTGAACCTCTCTGATTACGGCGACAGACGCCATGGCCAGGAGAATGACAAGGCCCGCGAACACCACTGTAATGACGACGAGCGAGGGGTTGGTGTCCGTGTCGAGTAACGGACGGTCGGACCAAGTGACCTGCTCGTCGATCGACTGACGCGCCGTCACGTCCGCTGACGGCACCACCTCGATCGTGCCGTCCTCATCAAGAATTCGTGTCCACCTAACGTCCGACGACACAACGTACCCAGGTGTCGGAGGATTTCCCGCCACTGTCACATTTTCTCTCGGAAGCCAATTAGTCTGCCCGAACCCCAGCACCAACAGGACCACAACGCCTGTCAGAGCGACTATCAAAGAAAGCGCTACAGATGCCGCAGCAGCGGCCTTCACCCGCTGATTCCCAGTCAGCCTCGCAATAGAACCACAGACCACTAATACCAAAAGAAATGCGAAATTACCGATAAGATACGCGGCTGGCATTGTTGCCAGCGTCAGAACTAAGACGACGATTGCCGGGAGAAATAAATATCCCGATGTCGCGCCTGGACGGATATCTAGTTTCTTTTTGTTTCTGTTGCTGACATTGGCTGCCCAGGAAATGAACCACCAAAGAGCTACTGTTGACCAAACGGGGAGGAGCGTTGCCAGAACAAGGGCTGTCACGTCGAGGTCCTGGACGAGTGCTCGCATTGTCTCAGTGTTTCCCCGAGAAACAACAAGGATTCTGGAACCCGCGTAGACGACAGGGAGCAATCCGAGCAGCCAGGCAAAGTTGGCTAAGGTCGGCCTATCTTGATCGTTGGTTGTCGACGCCTGGGTCATTGTGGATCGGTCCCCATTCACGGTTGGTTTTCGCGGGATCTTTGGTCGATGCCGTTAAGCGGACTGCACGCTGCGCCTTGATCACGGCCGGCAGCCAAGAGTGGAAAACCCTGCAAAGGCCGATTGGAGCTTATACTCTGCCTCTATGGCAATTAAATCCACGCTTCATTAACACCGGTTGGGCGGTACCGGCGGTCCAGGCGATGGCACGAAGAGCCTCGCAAGGTCACCACGTATTCCGACATCATCGAAACGAAGCCGGGCGTCATCCCGCATGTCAACGAAATGATCCGAAACCGGTCGATTCTCCAAAACGGCGTCAATAATTGCATTGACAGCTTGGTGGCCAAGATCGAATGCAAATCTGGCCACCGACTCCGAGGCACCGAAGGACGACGGCCCGCCATGAATTGCGCAATTGCGTTGTCGACGGAGACGGCTCAAGAGAATCGCGAAATCCGTGACAACGTCTTGCAGAAATTTCTCCGCTGCTGTTCCTGAAGAGAAGGCGATGTTCATCTCGCGAAGCATCCTCCCCAACGGGTGATCGACGAACAAATCAGCCAACTGCGGCAAATAGTTGATCGCCTTTTGACGGTTAGTCTCTTCCCTCGCCGGCCACACGTGCCTAGTCAACTCCTCGCGAATCCGCCGCAGTTGACGTTCCGCGGAATGACCATGGCCTGGTCTGGGGTCGGGCACGTCGTGCAGTGCCTGCTGGACTACGTGACCGAGGGCATCTACTGCATGGATCCGTGCGTATCGATGGGCGAGGAATGTACTGGCGAAGTCGAACCATTGATCTTGCCCGCCGTTGCTCCAAGCATTGGCGTGCTCGATCGCTCGCACCGAGGCCATCACTCTGACCACAGGGTCGTCCTTCCGGGCCCGGTTTAGGTCCGCTCGCATCGACAGCGCACTTCTGAGCATGGGCGAAGAGTCCGGAGCGATGGTGTGCGAGAGCGACGACATCGACATCAACATCAAGGATGTCCCCATGTCGTCGTTCGCTTTCATATAGTGGCTGCGGGAGTAGTCATGCCCCCACCCCTGGTAGCGGTTCCCGTTCTTGACAAGGATGGAGCTGTGGAACATCTTCCAACCGTCGTCGATCGGATGGTTGGCTTCGATGATGTCACGCACCAGATTTCGAGCGGCTTCTTCTGCTCTGTCTGTCGCGAACAGTCCGAGGTCGACTCGGGCATACGTTACCGTCGTGCTGTCCTCGACGTCTGGCACCTCTTCACGGTCGAAACCGAACCGGTACTCCATCGGTTTGATCATTTCGACGGGAACCACAGAGAAATTCGCGTTGTGTTCCCACCACGGCGACGCCCCCACGTGCGCGGCAAGCCATGTCCCCCAATAGAAGGTGACCTGCCCATATGCCAACTCCTGCTCCGGCAAGCATGCGTTGTCGAACCTTAACCAGACAACGCAATGAGCCATCTCGGCAGGTGCGACTAACACCCGTCGACACAAAGCAACGCGTTCATCGGCGGACAAGCCGGAATCTGCGTCGTGGTCGAAGCTGTGGACATCCACGCTCGGTTGATCTCCCAACTGTGCTTGCGCACGCGCGACCGTGAACGCATTATCGCCTAAGATCGAACCCAGTTTGCGTCCGAAACTGTGGCTTCCGCATGGCAGGTTTCGCCTGTCTGCGACCGCCCACACGACGTCGCGGAGGAAACCAAAAGTCGAGGCGGACGTGCTTATGTCCTTCGCTGCCGCGACTAGATCGTCCCAAGCAGCTTCAAACGCCGAATCACTTTCCAGCACGGACCAGAGCGCTTGGGCGGAAACACGGAGCATCTCTTTCGCCGAAAGAATGTCCGCAAGCGACGATTTTCTGACTGTGATCGGACCAGGGATTTCGGACAGTGGACCCGCTTAGAATAGGGATCTACTGAAATGAGCCAGTCCAGCATGAGCAGATCGCGCCGATCGTTCAGTCCCGAGTTCAAGGACGAACTGTGCCGAGAGGTCATCGACTTCTCCAAGCCGATCAGCGAAGTCGCCAAGGCCTACAACGTCGGTGACGACAGTCTGCGCCGATGGTTGGTGAAGTACCGTGACACCCACGGCGGCGGCCCGGACACCGAACTCACCCTCACCGAACGAGCACGCCTCGCCCAGCTCGAACGTGAGAATCGAGAACTTCGAGCCGAGGCAGCCTTCCTGAGAAAAGCACCCTCGTACTTTGCGCGGGAGCCACGGTAGTGGCGAAGTACGAGTTCATCGATTCCTATGTCGCGGACGATTCCGCGGTAGTACCGATCACCGACCGCTGCCGCTGGCTCGAGGTCTCCACCTCCGGTTTCTACCACTGGAAAAGCCGGCCGCAATCAGCAACGGAGATTCGCAGAGATACTCTTGCGCAACACATTCGGGTGTTCTTCGATCTATCGCACGGCACGTACGGATACCGCCGTATCCACGCAGATCTTCGTGCAGCCGGCATCGAGTGCTCACCGGAACTGGTCCGGTCGATCATGCGCGACGAGGACCTCGCGCCGTGCCAACCGCGCCCGTTCCGGGTCACTACCGACTCCGACTCCGGCAGTGAGCCGGCAGTGCCGGATCTGCTCGTGCGCGACTTCTCCGCTGATCGGCCCGGGATCAAGTTCGTCGGCGACATCACCTACATTCACACCTGGCAGGGGTTCATGTACCTCGCGACGGTCATCGACTGCTACTCCCGCAAAGTCGTGGGCTGGTCGATTGCGGACCATATGCGCACCGAACTCGTCGCGGCGGCGTTGACGAATGCGGCATCCACGACCCTGATCGAGCCGGGAGCGATTTTCCACTCCGATCGCGGCAGTGTCTACACCTCGCGGGCCTACCGGGCTCTGGTGAGCTCGCTGGGGATGCGGTCGTCGATGGGGCGGACCGGGGTGTGTTGGGACAACAGTATGGCGGAAAGTTTCTTCGCGGCCCTCAAGAACGAGTGCGTCTATCGGACGATCTATTCCACGAAAGACAAAGCGCGACAGGACATCATCAGATACATCGAGGGGTTCTACAATCCACGACGCCGGCATTCGGCAATCGGGTACCGATCCCCGAACGACGTCCACTACAGTTATCGGCAGCCCGCGATCGCGGCCTGAGATTAATCATCTCCATTGTCCGAAATCCTCGCGGCAGATCACGCGGATTGGTGGTGACCATCAGGTCCGCGCGCATTTCGGTGCTAGCCCGGGCAACGAGAAGTTCCGCCAGCCACTGCTCAGTGGATAGACCTGCGGGGGCTCCGGCGTCGTCCTGAGCGAACGTTTCATACGTGCTGTAGGGCCAGATCGAATATTCGGTCCTTCGCCCTTGGCCGTTGATGGTCGAGAACCCCAGGTAGTCGTGGGCGTTGGGGTCGAGGGGTCCGGACGGTATCACGACCCGGCCGACGTCGGCCGGGTCGTTGGCGGTGCCGATCCAGTAGCGGTCGATACTCTCGCCCTCTGTCAGCGACCACAGAAAGATCTCCGGGTTCGGCATTGAGAGCGGGGCGTGAGTGTTTCCATTCCACTCTTCGACCCGGCGCTGGTCCTGCGCGAAGTCGACGACGATGCGCAGCCGTCGACCACTCTGATCGAACGGGCCAGGTGGATCACCCGCGACCTTCCCCTGCCTTGCTATTCGTGGAAAGCCCATTGACGCAACCCTCCTCAGTGTTTGCCATTGAAGCTAGCTCAGACGAAAAAGGGCACGACAATTGCTGTCCGTGCCCTTTCACCTACGTGGATCAAGCCATTGGGCCCTTGGGGGGCGGCATTCCCCATCGCACCGCTCCAATCACGGAGCCAGAAACCGAGCGGGCCGAGTCCGACAATATCTCGACGCGAGGCACTAGCCTCGTCGAAGTGAACCGACAGCCTTCCGGACGGTTGGCGAGCCGGGTCTTGCGTATCTACAGCGTTTGTGACGTGCTAGAACGCGCAGCGAGTTCAGCACTCAGATACTCGTCCAACGCACCCAGAATCTCGGACTCGACCTCGGAGACTGTCCTGCCTTCGGCATAGGTTTGCGACTCATCCAAGCGAACGCCGAGCACACCCGCAAACCGCTCGAGCACCCGACTGCGGCTCGCGAGCGGGACAGTGTCCGATGAGGGCAGGGACACCACTCGTGCATCGCCGAGGTTTAACAGCACGAGGTCGCGGGCGAGCACGCGCGGGTCATTGGAGTTGTCAGGCAGCGTGGGCAGTAGCTGGCCGTACCGTTCCATTTCGGTGTGCTCGCGTACGTGACGCTGTTCGTACTTGACCGCCCATGGCTGACTGTTCGACGAAGTGTTGGTGCATCGCAGATGCCGGTTTCGGAACAGGAAGTCGGGGACTTCCGGGACCACGGGGGTGCATAGAAGCTCGAGTATTTCGTCCTCGCGGTCGCTCAGGTCGAGTTCGCTCGCTCCGGCTGCTCTGGCGCGTAACGCACCGATTCGTGCCGCGTTCGAGTCCTCCTGGCGCGGCGTATACGGCCGCGCTGCCTCGCAGCGGGCGAATGCGCAGCCGTACGTGTCGAGTTCATCGGCTACAGAACCGATACGGTATTGCTTAAGATTCTGTTCGGGCAGCGCGATGTCGGCCAGCCGCGTGGCATCCCACTCGAACGCGGTGTCGATCGCAAGCTGCAGCCGTTGTTCGGAGTCCCCCCACAGTGAGAGGGCGAGCGCCCATACGTCGATCGAATGCAACTCTTTCGCGTGGGTGACCGGATCAAATGTCGTGCGGGCATGGAGTCCGACCTGCTGTTTTCTGATGTGCACGGTTCGCGCCACTTGCGCGTGCGTGTAGCCGGCTGCAAGCAATTGCTTGACGGTGGGGTTGAGCACCAGCATTTCCACGAGTTTCTCGAACGTGGCTACGTGTACGTCGGAGATGGTTTTGGCGGATCCGGCCATAAGCACGGTGTTTGGATCGAGTGTGGACTCCATTTCTCAATCATACGTTTCGGGTTCCCATTTGGGAACTCCACGGGTTTCAGTGCGGAACCCAAAACGCGACTACGGGTTGGAGGGAAGTTCACTCGGTTACTTCAACGAGTTGTAGGCGGTGATGATCGGCTCGAATCGCGTCTTCCAATGTCCGCCTTTGGCCAGGCACCATGCCATCATGTCCGGCACCCACAGCATGGGCTCTTGTTTGGCGCGGAGGTGCTCTAGGCCAAGCGATCCTGGATCTGTTGCTTAGAAGTCGCAGCGAACAGCGTATGTCGGTCTGCTCTGATTGGGGAGCCGTCTTGTCCGATGACCAGGCGGGTGGCCGACATGCCTGCGAGGTCGGCCACGAGCATCTGTAGTGCTTGGGTGCGTCCTTCTCGATCGTGTAGAGCCGCTGCGTCGTAGACGTGAATGCGGATGGGCAGAGCGACGATGGCGTCGGCGGTAGCTCGTCAACGCGAGTCGCTTTCGGACTTGAAGTGGATGCGCTCCTGTCCTCGCAGTCGCAACGCCACGAGTGCCTTGCGTGAGGGCTGGAGGTCGCGGACATGGGCGATCGCGGCCACGACGACGAGACCTCTGCCTTTGGTTTCGTCGACGTAAGCGTGCACGAATCGAGGCGGTAGACGACAGCGGTGCATCTCACCTACGGGGTGTAGCCCCAGCGCCCCTCAGCGTTGAATCGCCACGCGACCGCAGACGACGTCGGGTCTACCGGCATCCTGGTTTGATGACCGATAAGAACCCCCGATCGAGGCAGCACATCGCTCGACAAGCCGCTGAGAAGCTGGACCTGCAAGCTGCTCGTCTAGTTTCGGCTTCGACGAGCGATACGATGATTGGATCCACGAAGGCAGCAAAGGCCGACAGTGAGTACCAAAAAGGCCACCAACAGCTGAACAGACTGCTGCGGCAATTGGCGGTGCCAAACCCCATCCGATACAGCACGCTTGGAGAATGGGGCGGACGCTGGAGGAAAGGCGATCTGCCCAAATGGGTTCACCGCACTGAGTTCGTCAACGCCCTCGTAGCGGACACCGCGGCCACGCTGGCGAGCATTCAGGAATCGGGCAGTCTGGTTACCGCATTCGCCTCGGCCGACCCGACGTGGGCAAGTCTGCAAGACCGTGTCGATGGTCTGGCGCGTGAGCTGGAGCAGGCACGTTCCGATGACGACCGCCAAGACGTAGGCCGGCGGGCCCGCGAGATCCTCATCGACGCAGCGACGGTGATCCAAGACCCTGACTTGGTCGCAGACGGGGATGACGCGCCCAAGGCGGCAGATGCAAAGGAATGGATAGGGCTGTACCTCGAGCGATACGCCGCTGGAGGCTCGCACAAGGCGTTGCGACAGTTCGTCAGAGCTACGTGGGATCTCGCGCAGCGTGTGACCCACACGGGCATCGATCACGTCGAGGCCTATGCAGCCGCGCAGGCCACGGTGGCAGTAGTTCGTGTTCTGCAATTGCTCGAAACGAAGGCAGAGACAGCCCGGAGTAGCTCGGACCGTATACCCAGCCACCCCCGGCGGCACATCCAGATTGCGGTAATCCGTGACGACACCTATGCGACAACTAGCATGGTTCGATGGCCAAGAAGACTGGAAAGCTGTTCATCAGCCACGCAGGTAACGATGAAGAATATGTGACCAAGTTCGTCGAAAAAATCCTCCGACTCGGCTGCGGATTCCCTCGTGAACAGGTCTTCTACAGCTCACAGCGCGGGACAGGGATCGCATCCGGACTCGACCTGTTTACGGAAATGCGAAAAGAAGCAGCAGCGTCGCCACTGGTCATCGCGATCGTCTCCCCGACCTACCTCACGCGGCCGACATGTCTGGCCGAAATGGGCGCTGCATGGGCACAACAAACGTTTCTTCCGGTACTTACCCCTGGTTTACCCAGAGAGGACTTGCCGGGACCGCTGAAAGCGATGCTGATAGGGGAACTCGACGACGTCGCCGCCGGTAAATACCTCGACGAGATGCACGACAGGGTGATCAAAGCGTTCGGCCTCACCGCCAACACCGCAGATTGGAACCTCCAAAGGGACAGCTGGCTGGTCAATGCCGCAAAGTACGAAGAGTTGTTGGGCACGGTCGAGACGTACTCCGCAGAACATGTCGCCAAAATCGAAGGCGAACTCGACCAAAAGACGGAACGATACAACCATCTACTCGAAAAGTTCACGGAGCTCGAAGAGCGCTACGCCGAGTTGTACGAAGCGAAGACTCAGAAACAGATCGCGGCGGCGGCTCTACCAAAGGACGAGATTGAGCAGTTCAAGCATCTTGCCGACGCGATAGCGAAGCACTTCCAGGAACATCGCATACCTCGCTGCGTGATCACGGCAATCCGCTGCCATGTTTCCCACTTTGAGTTGGTGGTGCCCGACAGATTCCGCGATGTCGACGGCGTGATCCCAGAGTTCGAGGACGCCGAGCAGCGCGGATACCTGTCGATCGACGTCGATCCCCCGCTCGTGGTCACGGTCAATCAGAAACACCCACAGATCCGGAAAGCCCTCGAACTGGTCGATCCCTTCGTTGAATGGATGAACTCACCTGATCACAGCGACAACTTCACGAAATGGTTCGAGACGGAGTTCAACCTGCCCGTCGATCCGAGAAGCTCCGACGTCTGGGATGCGGTGCTGCGTCCCTGACCGCCGCTCACGTGATCAGTGCTACCGGTCCAGGCCGTGGTCGCGGTGACGATCCGGTTCCGGCGCAGACGGACGGGTGACACCGTTCTTTTTGGTGGGCTGCCGGTTGAGCATGGATTTGAGCGGCGATACGTCTCGATTGGCCTGAAGCGCTTCATGACTCAAAGCCTCGGTTTCGAGGTCGCGAAGTGCGCCTTCGGCCGAGTCGCGGCGTTCCTAGAACCCGGAGGTCGAGTTGTCGGGGCCGGTCCATGCCGTCCAGTGCTAGGTGCGGTCGGTCCATCGGATCGCCGCTCCCGGCGCCCCGCTGCCACGGTCCGCTCCGCATTTAAAGCGTGACCCGTCAGGCGATTTCGGCTTCCAGGGGTCATCGGGCGCCGCTTGCGTCTCGCTCGACTTGGGCTGCAGCCCACTTCTCGGACGAAGGGGGTATCGGGCGGCCGACGGGATATACCTTGCCATCCGCACGGGACAGCTTGGAAGAGCTGAATGACCATCTGTTCGATCACGGTTGGGACGTGACTGTCCGCGTTGAGCGACCGGCGAGGACGTGCCCCGCACGGTGACCTAGCCAAGCGGCAGACGCTTCTCAAGACACTGCGAACGGCATTCCCCCTACGCAGCGCACGAACCCGGCCCTGTTCCCGGAACCGGGCTCGTGGGAAGGTGCTCTAGAGCGCTGCGATTGTCGCGGCTCGATGGGCCGTGCCTAGACCCCGTGCGCGGTGCCGCCGACGGCGTCGGCAATCATGGGGGCGATCTTCGCGGAGTCAGCGACCCCCTCGGAACTGTTCAATGTCAGCACGGCGTTCGCATCGGGCAGAGCTACGTGAATGCCGCCGAAGGAATCGCTGGTGTCTTGCCACACAACGAGCGTCTCGTTGTTTGAGAAGATGTTAATTCCCGCGTTGTAGCCGTTCACTTGCATATCGAACCGCATCTGCGCCCCCGACAGTCCTACCTCCGTGCGCTCGGGCTCGGTGTGCTCGATGCCGAGGCTATCGAGAGCTGCGGTAATTGTCTGCACGACAGATTTCGACTCGGAGACCGGCTGGGCCGGGGTCTCTGCTTCCTGACTCGGAGAAGAAGGCGTGGTGCTGCTGGCTTCAACCTTGGCGTCATCGTCGCTACCGCAAGCGGCGAGAAACACCGCTGCCGTCAGGACAGAGGCGGCGGCAAGGGCGGTGGTGCGGTTCATGTTGTGGTCTTTCCGTGCGGCCGAGCTGAAGGCTCTGCGAAGTGTCCATAGGGGTTGGGACGATACCCAACCACCCGTCCTTCTTTCGGCCTCGCCTGGCCGATTCAAAGCGACGAAGTCCCTTCGGGCGGGCACTTGGTCGAGCTGCTGACGCGGCCGTACGTCTGATTCTGGACGCCGAGCCCAGCAAAATCGATTGCAACAACACTCCACTGGCTAGAGACCTTCGGATCGGATCTTGAGCGGTGTCCCGTCTAGGAAGGAGCTGCCTCCGGACGAGCTTGCCACGGTAAGCGCAATGTTGACCAAAACTCGCTGAGGGGATCGACGATCCGGCGCGTAGGAAGGGTCGAACGTGATAGGCGAGTTCTCGTGGAGTTCGCTCATTGCGCCGCTGCCAGCCGCCGGGTCGTCCCGGTCCCGGCGGAGATGCCTTCGCAGCGGGCGACCACCGCAAGCCCTGCTCGCCGAAGCTCGGGGCGGTGAGGGTGAACCGACCGGGGCGCTGGGAGCTACCTCGCCCGTGGACGGCGGTGTCGATGGTGATCGACCGCAACCGGCCTCGAATTCCCTCGATGCCGCCGAAGGCAACGGGCCGAGAGGTGATCGTCAGATCCAGACCGGGCATGCGACCGTCGGTGATTGCGAATACTCCAGCGTGCGTCCGTGCCAGGATCGACCGCGCACGAGTCGGCGGTACGTCATGACCGTCTACTCGGTACTGACGACCGATTGAAGCCGTTGCTGCAGATGCTTGCGGCGTCAAGCGGGTCTTCGTTGCCTAAAGGATGAATCGTGGCCACATCACCCCGACAGGGGCGACGTGGTGGCTGACCGCTGACTTCGACGACCAGGATCGACCCGACACCGGTGATCGGCAGGGTTGTTCCACGGGCCAGTGCGCCGTACGGGAGCAGTTCGGATTGAGGTGGGGATCGCGTGCAGAGTTCGCGAGACTCAAGACGCCGTGTCGATGGAGAAAGCGCCTATTGGTACGGGTTAAGCTAGTTGTAAATAAGTAAACACATGCGACCTGTCGATGAAAGGGTTTTACAGCTATGGCCAAACAAGTAACGATTCAAATGGTCGACGATATCGATGAGTCCGTCATGGACGATGAATCGGGCGAGACAATCGAGTTTGCAGTGAACGGCGTCGAGTATGTGATCGATCTGAAAGCCAAGAACGCCACAGAATTTCACCGAAAGCTCGACTACTATATCGGCTACGCAACACGGGTCGGTGGCCGCAAGCGCAAGCCTTCCCCTGCGGCCGCGTCTACACCTGCGACAACGAGGGCAGGGGCGTCGACGAGCCGTGATCCGGAGCAGACACGGGCCATCCGGCAGTGGGCGGCGGACAACGGGTATGAGATCAGTAGTCGCGGACGCATCCCGGAGAGCATCGTCGAGGCATACAACGCCGCCCACTGATCTCTAACGTGCCTGCTTCGCCTACACCGGCTGGCGCGCTATTTCTGTGAGCACATCCGGTTTTACGGTTCAGCCAATGTCCGCTAGACGTAGCACAGTGAACTTGACGCAAGCGGTAAATCCTCACCGCGCCTTCACCCTTGCGGAGGCACCCGAGCTAGCAAATCTATGTGTGCCCGGTGTCACGCATCATAGATGGTGCACCTCCGCGTGCAGGGTAGATCAGAACCGCAGTCTGCGAAACTTGCTGCCGTGAAAAACGATCGGTTCGAGATCGCTCATAACCTCCAACGACCGGATGCGCAATAGCACGATGAGGTGGTCCCCAGCCGAAATCTTCTGTTCAAAAGTGGTTTCCAGCCATACCACCGAGCCACCCACGAATACCCCACCACCCGCGGTGACCATCAGATCAAGTCCCGCAAAGCGATCTCCGGTCTTGGCAGCGAGTCGACGAGCCGCGATGTCGTGCGACTCGGCTAGGACACTCACTGCAATGCTTGGCACCACCTCGAGCCTCGGCCATGTTGTCGATTTTTTCTGGAGGCAAACTGCGACCAGTGGTGGATCTATCGACACCGGAACAAAACTACTGGCCGCCATTCCAACGGGACGTCCGTCGATCTCTGCGGCGATTGCAACCACGCCGCTAGGAAACCGGCTATATGCATCGCGAAGCGTTGTCTGATCGAGGTCGATGTTTCTGAGCGTCACGGAACAAGCTCCCTCTTTCGTCGTGGTCTGCGGTCCGGCGTGGGACGGTCCGGGAACCTACCGCGATTCCGACTTCGCGCCATTCCGCGTTCGACGGCGGAAACCAGCTGCGGGCGCAGTTCGGCGGCGGGGACGATGTGGTGCACCGATCCGACGTTCTGTGCTCGCTGGATGTTGTGGATGGCCTCGAATTCGGCCGCCACTTCACCCAGTTTGGCGTTGCGGGCGTTCGCTCGCACGGTCGCGAGCTCGACGCGCAGGGCCGAGCGGGTGGCGTCGTCCTCGGCTGCGTTCAGTCGTGCTTCGAGTTCCTTGACGGTCGGGTCCGCTGCGGTGCGGGCGTTGACGTCGCGGGTGAACACCACTGCTGCTGCCGGGGCACCGCCGAGTACGGAGGCGAACGATCCCTCGACCGCGAGGACCTCCATGTTGTCGTTGAGCGCTCCGGAGAACACCACGAAAGCGCCTCCGTGGTAGCGGGAGACGACACAGAACACGACCGGTCCGTCGAAGTTGACGATGGCGCGGCCGATCTCGGCACCGTATTCGAGCTGGATGTTGCGCAGCGATTCCGGTGATCCGTCGAAGCCGGAGAGGTTGGCCAGCACCACGATCGGCCGGCTTCCGCTGGCGGCGTTGATGGCGCGTGCGGTCTTCTTCGACGAGTTGGGGAACAGGGTTCCCGAGGTCCACTGATCGGGGCCGTCGGACGGGAACCAGCCCTTGCGGGGGATGGCCCGTGACTCGATACCGATGACGGACACCGGGATCCCGGCGAGGTGGGCGTCGAACACCACGGAGGTGTCGGCGTCGGCCATGTCGGCCCAACGCTCGAGCACCGAGTGATCCTGGTCCACCACGGCGCGCATCACGGTGCGAATGTCGAACGGCTTCTTGCGATCGGGGTTGGTGACCGAGGAGAAGATGTCGCCGACGGTGGTGAAGTCGCTCGACGGGTGCACGTGCGGGTAGGTACGCACGTCGCGCTCGGTCGGGTCCGCAGTGGCCGCACGACGCGGGAAGCGTTCTCCCGGTGCGGCGTACGCGTGGTCGTAGTGCGCGAACAGGATGTCGCACGCGGCCCGCAGGTTCGGTGCCCAGTACTGTGCCTGGCCGTTGGGGCCCATGACGCGGTCGTAGCCGCCGATACCGAAGTTGTCCTCGGCCGAGACGCCGCCGGAGTAGTCGAGGGACTGCTTTCCGGTGAGCACCATCGCACTGTCTGGGGTCATCACCAGGATGCCCTTGGTGTGGGTGAGCATGGTGGCTTCGGCGTTCCAGTACGGCTGAGCGCCGACGTTGATACCCGCGACGACGATGTTGATCTCGCCGCCGGCCTGGGTGAAGGTGATGATGCGACGCAGGCCGCGCGAGACCCAGTCCATGTTCTCGGTGCCCGATTCCATGGAAATCGTTGCCCCGGAGGACAATGCGAACCATTCGACGGGTGCGCCGAGTTGCTCGGCGAGGTCGATGGCCGCGACGATCCGCGAGCACTCGGCCTCGGCGACGGTGCCGAGGGCCTTGGTCGGGTCACCGAACAGTGCGACGCGGGTGATGCCCTCGGGGTACTTGGCGGTGGGTGTGGTCGCCACGCCGACGATGACGCCCGCGGTGTTGCGGCCGTACGGGCGGTCGACCGGTGCGAGCACGCCGTCGGTGCCGAAGTCGTACTCGGTGAACGTGCCGCCGTTGCTGCTGAGCAACGGAATCAGCTCGTACGGGTAGACGGTGCCGCGAGCCTGCGAGCGTTGGACCTTCTGGGTGTACTCGTCGAGTGGACGCATCGGCTCGGTCGGCGGCGGCGTCACCTTGGCGACGATGCCTGCACCGGATCGGTACGACAGGCGCAACGCGACCTCGCGCGGTGTTGCGCCGGGTGTTTCGGCCAGACGTGCGATGAGGGTGATCTCCTCGAGGCCTGCCCCGATCGTCAGCGGCGCGATGTGCCGGGCGATCGTGGCGATGCGGTCGGCGGGAACGTTCAGTACCGGCCAGACGTAGAGCACCACCCGGTTGGCGTCGAGTCGCTTCTTGCCGCGTCCGGCCTGGGCCCGGCGGATTCCGTCGAGGCAGGCTGCGACTGTGCGCTCGATCTCGGGTACGGCGACGATGTTGCCGGCATCGTCCAACTGTGTTGTGACACCGCGGATCTCGGCCAGGGCAACCAGTCGCTCGTCGGAGGGGTTGGCCTTCGACGTCAGATGGAACAGGTACGTTCCTGCGCTGGCGGGCAACCGAACTCCGTCGAAGTTCTTCAGTCGCCACAGGTCCAGTCGTTGACCGGTCAGCGGGTGCATGTCCCGAATGATCGTGTCCTCGGCGAACACGGCTCCTATACCGGTTGGCCTCAACGTGATTTGGCGGGGAGTTCCGGATCCGAAAACTGTGAACGTGACTCGGCGCCATGCTCTTACAGGCGACTGTTCAAGGATTCTCTGCAGCTCCGCACTCAGGTCGTCTCCGTCGGCCGGAGAATCCGGCCAAAACAGATACACGTCGGCAACCCGAATCCCAGGTGTGGACTCAACGATCCCGTCGATCGCAGCCAGCGCCGAGTGCACCACGAACCGATCAGTCTGCACTGCGGCGACATGCACACGGACTCCGTTGAGCAGGAAAGCTCCTGTCACGAATTCTAAATCGTCCCGATTAAATGCTGCCACGTTCTCGAACTGATGAATTCCGTAGCACTGGCGTGTCATCACTTCGAGCATCACACCCGGATCGACATCCTCGTTGAGTAGATCGAGCAGCGGCTCGTCGACGTCGGCGACCTCTTGTATACGCGCCGAGTAGTCGGCGGCGTCGGGGTTCTCGGCGAGGTACTGCAGGCTACCGCGGACTCCGTCGTAGATCTTCTCGCGTGCACTGCGGATCTGTGGCTCGTCGAACAGTCGGAAGCGCAGGTTGCGGGCGACGTCGCCGATGACGGGGTAGCGGGCCTGGGTGGCACCGATGAGTCGCTCGAGTACCTCGGCCATGGCCGGGGTGGCTTCGGGCTGCGCCGAGCAGTCGCTGAGCCAATGGCCGAGCAGGGCCGCGATGACCGGAACCTGGTTCTCCATGCGCTGCAGTGCCAGGAAGACGCGGTAGACGGCCTCTTCGAGTTCGGGGGTACGGCCCTCGTCGATGGCGGCGTCGTAGTGCGCGAGTGCGCGAGTGAGCTTGGCGCGGAACGACTCCGGGAGCCCCTGAACGTCTGCGTCGAGCGACTGCATGAACGAGTGGAAGTGTTCACGCGGGGAGTGGACGCGCTCGTCGGTGCTCTCTTCGTCCATCGTCGGCCGGTTCCGCGAGAGTTCGCAGATATCGGCGAAGGTGTTCAGCAACGACAGTTCGGCGGAGACCAGTCCCGAGTCGTTCCGCGGCACGTCGGCGCGCAGAGTCTCGTAGGTGGACAACAGGTTTCGGGCGCGGGCTCCGCTGACATCGAAACCGGTGATGAGGGCTGCGAGTTCGTCGAGGCGGTCCAGGGCGCGGCGCTGCGGCGTACGCTGCGCGGCGTCGTCGATCCCGCGGAACTGCACGCGCGGTGCCTGCTCGGAGACCTTCTGCTCACCGGCCTGATCGACGCGCAGCAGGGCTGCTCCAGCGTCGACCTGTCCGTTGACCGAGGCCAGTACCTCACGCACGGTGCCCGCATACGGGGACCGGACGGCAGTTTCCATCTTCATCGATTCGAGGACGACCAGGGTCTGTCCCGCTTCGACCTCGTCTCCGACGGCGACCGGGACGGCAACGACAACGGCGGGAGCAGGCGCGCGGACCAGACCGGCCTCGTCCTGGGAGATCTGGTGGCTGATGCCGTCGACCTCGACGAGGAAGTGGGCGGCTCCGGCGACGGTGACGACCTGGTAGCGGTGGTCACCGATGACCAGTCGGCTCTCGTAGGCGCCGAGGCGTTCGACATCGACCTGCAACTCCCCGATGGCATCTCCGTCGATGCTGTAGCGGTGCGTACCGGTCTGGCCTACTTCGATCTTGTAGGCCTGGCCCTGGTAGTTCAGTTCGACGGTGCGGCCGATGGCATGGGTTGCGCGCGGGCGACCGCCGCGAGCCGAATTGAGGAACGCGGTGCGCTCGCGGCCTTCCTCGGCGTCGTAGGCGTCGATGGCCGCGGCGATGATGGCGATGTCCGCGACGGCCGTCGGGCCGACCTGGGAGCCGGCCTCGGTGCGGTCGAGCCAGCCGGTGTCGGCCGAGGCGGAGATGACTTCCTCCCGGTCGAGCAGGCTCAGCAGGAAGGACTTGGTGGTGGTGCCGCCGTCGATGACGACGGTGGTCTCACGCAGCGCGTTCCGCAGTCTCGCCAGCGCTTCGCTGCGGTCACGGCCCCAGGCGATGACCTTGGCGACCATCGAGTCGTAGTCGGGTGGAATCACGTCGCCCTGCGCGATGCCGGTGTCGACGCGGATGCCGGTGCCGAGCGGGAACTTGAGAAGTTCGACCGTGCCCGGTGCGGGCGCGAAGCCGTTGTCGGCGTCCTCGGCGTTGAGGCGAGCCTCGACGGCGTGACCGAACTCGGTGGGGCACTCGCCGGGCAGTGCCTGACCGTCGGCGACGAGGATCTGCAGCTTCACGAGGTCGATGCCGGTGGTGTATTCGGTGATGGGGTGCTCGACCTGCAGGCGGGTGTTGACCTCGAGGAACGTGAAGATCTTCTGCTCGGGCTGGTACAGGTACTCGACGGTTCCTGCGCCCTGGTAACCCGCAGCCTTGACGAGCTCGGCGGAGGCCGTGCGCAGCTGATCGGCCTGCTCCTGGGTCAGCAGCGGCGAGCTGGACTCCTCGATGACCTTCTGATTGCGACGCTGGATCGAGCAGTCGCGCACACCCGGAGCCCAGACGTTGCCGTGGCTGTCGGCGATGACCTGAACCTCGACGTGGCGGGCATCGGTGACCAGACGCTCCAGGAATACGACCGGGTCGCCGAACGAGCGCTCGGCCTCGCCCTGGGTGCGCTCGAGGGAGAGTTCGAGTTCGTCTTCGTGGAAGACCTTGCGGATACCGCGGCCACCACCGCCCGAGCGGGCCTTGATGATCAGCGGGTACCCGATCGCCGCTGCGTGACGACGAGCGTCCGCGCGGGTCTCGACCGGTCCACCGGACCACGGTGCGACGGGGACGCCGACCTTCTCGGCGAGGAGCTTGGCCTGCACCTTATCTCCGAGCAGGCGCATCGCGTCGGCGGACGGGCCGATGAAGGTGATGTTCAGTCCGGCCACGAGATCGGCGAACGTCGGGTCCTCGGCGACGAAGCCCCACCCGACCCACACCGCGTCGGCACCGGACTCGACCAGCGCGGCCTCGAGGACGCTGTAGTCGAGGTACGCCGAGCCGGTCGCGGGCTTGCGCAGCGTGACCGCTTCGTCGGCCTGGCGGACGAACATGGCCCGCTTCTCCGCCTCGGTGTGCAGCGCTACGGTGCGGATGCCGTAATCGTGTTCGGCGTTGAGCTCTCGGACAGCTCGGATCAGCCGTACTGCTGCCTCGCCTCGGTTGACTACTGCAATCCGCTTGAACAACGTATCTCCCAGCTGAAGAAGCTTCGTGGCTGCGACCATCTTGGCCGGTACTGAATCAAGTAAACCAACGGAAGCACCAGATCCAGTAATTGTTCGACTGCAGAGTCGACTTCCTTGGCAAGACGCCGAAATTACCAGAATTAGCGACCCGTGAGCGTACATAGGGCGTGCCGTGACCGCTCATAGCTAGCGTAAGTGGCAACCCAATCATTAGACCGGGGTCCTCGAAGGGGAGACAAAGTGACCACGACGGTAGCCATGGATGAAGCAGTTCTGAGCAGGGTCTGCGAACTCGCGCCAGTAATACGATCGAACGCACGCGCCGCCGAGGACGCAGGTTGGCTGACACCAAACACGATAGATGCCCTTACCGAAGCCGGCGTGTACTCCATGGCCGTACCACGTCGATTTGGCGGCCTTGAGCAATCTTTAGCTGATCAGAATTCTGTACTCGCAGAAATCGCACGAAGTTGCGGCTCCGCGGGCTGGGTTTCCATGGTTTGGGTCAGTACCGCATGGATGGTGTCCCTATTTCCAGACCGTGCACAAGAAGAAGTTTTCAAGGGTGGACGAGCGCGTGTGTCGGGGGGATTTACACCTGGTGGCACATTGATGCAGGTCGAAGACGGCTATATGCTTTCAGGATCATGGCCGTTCAACACTGGCAGTCGCGGTGCCGATTGGAATCTGATGGATGCTCTAGTCAAAGATCCAGACGGCGAGGTTGTAGGCGAATCTGTTGCACTGGTGCCCCTTTCGCAAATGACGTTATCTGACGACTGGAACGTATCTGCGGCCGGTGGCACTGGGAGCGTGACAAGCAAAGCCGATAATATTTTTGTCCCTTTTCACCGCGTTGCAGACGCAGAGGCCGCGGTAATGGGCACACTGTCGAACCGCTCGAATGCCGGCGCGACAGGACGGAATTATGGTCTGTACTCTTACGTACAAACCCAATCCCTCGCGACAGTCGCGGGGATGGGACAGGGGGCCTACGACCTGTTTGTCGATCGTCTGCCGGGGCGGGCCATCTCGCACTCGTCGTGGGACGACCAGTCCGACCACCCATTGACTCATATACATGTTGCAACCGCTGCAAACAAGATCGCTGCAGCGAAGGCACTGCTGGAGAAGATGACGACACTACTGCAGTCCAGAGCGGATGTCGGAGTCGAACCCAGCTGGCAGGAAAAAGCCGACATCCGCGGACAAGTTGCGTTTGGCATCGAACTCATTCGTGAAGCGGTCGACTTACTGTATCGCGCCTCTGGCGCGTCGGTTATCTCCAAAAATATTCCTTTGCAGCGATTCCATAGAGACATTCAAGGATTCGCACAGCACGGCCTTCTTCAAACAAACACCAGCCTGGAAGTTCAAGGCCGGATGCTGCTCGGTCTCGACCCTCAAAACCACTTTCTCTAAATACTACAAGACTGACGGACCGACTAGGAGACAATACAACATGACCGCTGAAGTAAAAAACATCGACCTCAACAATCTGGTGCTGACAGATGATCCAGAGCTGCAGAACGCAGTATTTCTTGCCGCGTTCAATTCGGGAGTTGGCTCAATTTTCGACAGCCTCTACCGCGACGACGCGATCTCGAATCTCACCGGCACTCCCCGGACTGGTTCTGATAGGACAGCGGGGATAACCGAACTACTATCCACGAATCCCCAACTCAGCTCAAAAGTAAAATATTCGCACACTACGGGCGACACGTCTCTGATCGTTGTGGAATTCGAGTTAAGTCTCACAGACGAGAATGGCCAAGTGACGCAACACAATGGAATCTGTACAGATGTTCTCGTGCGCGAAAGTGATGGCACCTGGTCGATGGCGATCGACAGGCCAATTATTCTGGATTCACATCCTATAGATTGAAGATGCCAAGAAACGGGTCGACCTCCTCGCACGAGCGTCGACCCGTTTCAGCTGCGAGATAGAGGGGCTTTGACGTAGGCTCCTCTCCCAAATTCTTCATCCCGCGTCGGCGGTTCTTCACGGCCTACGTCAAGTGCGCACAGAAATAGGGCACCCCTCTGTATTTCATTCCGTGGAGACGTCTTCTTCGTCCGAGCCGCTCAATATACGATCCAACAGATCACCAAACTGTATCAACCTGTCAGCAAGGCGGCTCCATCTCCCTTTCGTAGGAGTACACACAGACCACGAAGCGCTTCGCCTACCTGTGCGATTGCGGAATCGCTCAGGTTGATCGACGGCTCGGCCCTCAGCGTATGCGGGTTGCTGGCAGTGGGGAATATCCGAACTCCGTATTCCCGCAGCAGATACCCTGCGAATACATAGCCAATGATGCCCTGCGCCGCATTCTGGGAAAGAATCGGGTCAGCGGAATTCGATAGATCTTTGAGCTCGAAGCCCAGCATGAGGCCCAGACCGCGAACATCGGACACCACGTCGGGATACTGAGCACGCACCGATTCAAATTCAGCCCGCAGCGCAGCACCGCGCTCCTCGGCCTGTGCGTAGGCACCCCCGCCGTTAGCCTCGAGCATTCTGACTACAGACAAACCAAGATTGACAGAAAAGGCGTCCTTTGCGAACGTGGAGCTATGGAGTAGCTCGAACTGTCCATTGTATCGGGAAGAACGGATCATTGCTACCGATGACTTCGCGATGCCGCCACCTATACCCTTGGCGAGAAGTATGTAGTCTCCAATTAAGCCGATATGCGCTGCTGCGAAAAATTTACCGGTACGACCCATACCGCTTTGAATCTCGTCCACAATCACGGGAAACCCACCTGCATCTGCCGCGCTGCGAATCTCGTCCGCGAAATCTGGATCAAGAACTTTGATTCCACCCTCGCCTTGTATTGGCTCCACAAAGAAGCCCGCGATTCGCGGAACTGCCATTCCCGTCAGCCGAAGTGCGCCGTCAATTATTTCAGGCAATATAACCTCCATCCGCTCAGCGGCCAAGGCTGCCTGGACGGCTCCTGGTTTGATTGCGATAAATCTTGCCTGCGTAGCTAACCTGCTGAACGGCGTCCGATAGCCTGGGTTGTGAGTCATCTGCACACTACCCGCTAGTTTGCCGTGAAATCCACCTTCTAGCGCGAGAAACACCGGGCCCCGGGATAGCGAGACTTCGTTCGCGCGTTGTACAGTCCGAGCAACCTGATCGAATCCTGCGGAATTCGGCAATCCTAAGCGATCGTAGACATCCGATCCGATGAATGGCGCGAGATTCTCCGCCGCCCTCCAGGCCTCGACCACGTGAGCCTGCAGATCGCTGATACGGGTTCCGCGATCGAGCTCGGCATGCTTCATGGCAATTTCGACTGCCTCCGCACCACTATTCCCGAATAGTGCCGTATACGGTTCTTCGACTTTCAATTCTCGTTGTATCACTGAATTCAGCTCGATCGCGAGACTGTTGGCATAGGGATGGAAAGAAAATTGAGCATGAATGGGGACCTGGTCTGCCAGCAACTGACGCGCCTTTTCCACCAGCGCTGGATGATTATGCCCGAAAACTAGACACCCATAGCCGCCGACCAGATCAAGTACAGGTACTTCGATACCATTGTCAGTCCGATAGAATAGTATATCGCCGACGCCACGAACGTACTCGACATCCAGGCCAACGCTCGCCAGCATGCCGCGCATGTGTGGCTCGGATAGATCAACCTCAGTATTGGAAGCAGTCATGTTTCTTCTCCATCCCTGTTGTCGTTCTGAAGTGCATGTGTGATTAGGCTTCGCCGAAGGGGTTGTCCACGACATAGCGCCACAGGTCGTCTTCGCCCTTCCGCAGCACATCGAGGCCGAGTCCGGAATGGTGTTCGCCGGCCAATTTGCCGTCTCCGGGAATGTCGATCGTCCAGTCCACGACTAGTAGCGCTGTATCTCCAGTGACGTGTGACTCGCGAATTGTCGCCTGCATAACCGGCTTTCGCTCAAGGTGCGCGCGGACGACCGCCTCATGCTCGATACCGCGGACTGGCTTCCCAGGCTCCCACACCGAGATGGCATCGTCAGAATACAGGCTCAGCACGCCGTCGATATCGCCGGCGTTACTGCCATTTACGTAGGTCTCGGTCATGGCCAACGGGTCGGCGACAGGCCCAATCGGACGGTCCGCTGTGATTTTCTCTGATTTCATCATCTACTTTTCCGTTCGTCGTGCGATGCGGTGGCCCGCTCCGCTGCGGTCAACGTAACCGCGGATCAACTGACGGCGTTCACTGCTTGGTAATGGAAACGTCAAAAGTGAAAGCGGAGATGCAGAAACCTCTGAGTGACCACCTGACCGGTATGAATCAGATGTCCACCGATCACGTTCCAGCCGCCGCGAGAAAGCAGTCGAATGCTATGACGGATAACCGAGCTCGCACTAGCTCGACCCTGCAATCGGAACCGGTTGCCGTCATCGGTGTCGCATGCAGGTTTCCGAGTGCGCCGAATCCAACTGCGTTCTGGACACTTTTGCGCGATGGGGTGGACGCAGTCGGGAAAGTCCCCGCCGACCGATGGATCAGCATCTCCGGCTTGACGGACCGATCGGGTTCTCTTGCACACGGCGCGTTCCTGGATTCGGTCGCAGATTTCGACGCTGCATTCTTCGGTGTGTCTCCGCGAGAAGCCTCCGCGATCGACCCTCAACAGCGGCTGACATTGGAGCTCGTCTGGGAGGCTCTGGAGGACTCGAAGATTGTGCCGGCCGATCTCGTCGGGACAACGGCTGCGGTTTACGTCGGAGCGATGCGGGACGACTATGCAGAACTGGTTCACGCGACTGGCGAGTCGGTGATCGGCCAGCACAGTAACGCAGGTCTGCACCGAGGTGTTATTGCGAACCGCGTGTCGTATGTGTTCGGCCTGCGTGGAGCGAGCGTGGTGGTCGATACTGCTCAATCTTCTTCGCTCGTAGCGGTTCACATGGCATCAGAAGCTGTGGCCACCGGACAAGCACCACTGGCAATTGTGGCCGGATTCAATCTCAACATTCTCGCCGAGAGTGCGCTCGCTGCAGAACGTTTCGGAGGCCTTTCCCCCGACGGTCGCTGCCGCACCTTCGACGCACGCGCGAATGGATTCGTCCGCGGAGAGGGAGGCGCAGCAATTGTGCTCAAGCCGCTCTCGACTGCCCTAGCCGACGGCGACGACATATACGCGGTAATCAGAGGTAGCGCTGTGAACAACGATGGTGCTACTGAGGCGCTGACGGTTCCGAGCCGAACCGCACAAGAAACAGTCATCCGAGCGGCACACGAGCGTGCAGGAGTTCGCCCCGATGAAGTTCAGTACGTGGAGCTGCATGGCACCGGAACACCGGTGGGCGATCCCATAGAGGCAGCAGCACTCAGCTCAGCCGTTGCCTCCGCGCGCACGACACCGCTCGCCGTCGGATCAGTGAAAACCAACATCGGTCATTTGGAGGCTGCCGCGGGCATGGCAGGCCTGCTCAAGGTTGTCCTGGCGATTCGCCATCGGGCAATCCCCGGCACGCTGCATTTCGAGACCGCTAACCCGAAAATTCCGTTGTCCGACCTCAATCTGAGAGTACAAACCGGGTACACCGGCTGGCCGGCCGCCGACGCGTCGCTGGTAGCTGGAGTCAGCTCCTTCGGGATGGGTGGAACCAACTGTCACATTGTTGTCTCCGAGCCCCCACCGACTCACCTCGAGACCACCCTGACGCCGTCGAACGCCGCTCGGACCTGGTGGCGATTCCGATCTCGGCCCGCTCCTCTTCAGCCCTACGTGACCAAGCAGCTGCTCTCCTCGGCTACACAAGGAGCATCGCGGATCTGGGCTATGCGGCCGCAGTAACACGTACGCATTTCGAACAGCGGGCGGTGATCGTGGCTGCGGAGCGGTCCACTGTCGATGATGGACTATCTGCACTGGTCAATGGAATTCCGCACCCTGCTGTTGTAGTCGACACGGTCCAGGATGCCGGAGTCGGTGTGCTCTTCACCGGTCAAGGTGCACAGCGAGTACGCATGGGAGCTGACCTGGCAGCGCATCATCCTGTATTCGCCGAAGTGTTTCATCGGTTGATCGGAAAGTTCGATGGTTTAGCTGAGGTGATAGCTACAGGCAGGGACCTGGATCGAACAGAGTTCACCCAGCCTGCGCTGTTTTCTTTCGAGGTTGCCGCCTATGCACTCGTACTGTCCTGGGGCGTAAGCCCGGAAGTACTGATCGGGCATTCGGTCGGAGAAGTCGCCGCTGCTCACGTTGCCGGCGTCTTGTCGGAAGTCGATGCCTGTGCACTGGTTTCCGCACGGGGAAAGTTGATGGGCATGCTGCCGGAAGGCGGTGCCATGGTTGCAGTGGAGGCAGCTGAAGAGGCGGTGGCCGACACCCTCAAAGACGGCGTCGTAATCGCTGCTGTCAACGGGAGGCACTCGCTCGTGCTTTCAGGACCGGTAGATCCGATTCTGACAGCTGCTGAAACGATGCGCCGTCGTGGCACGCGGGTAAGACGTCTTGGCGTAAGTCATGCCTTTCACTCTCCACTCATGGATCCCATGTTGGCCGAGTTCGGTTTGGTTGTAGCTAGTTTGACGTTGAATCCACCGCGTATACCGATTGCATCAACAGTCACCGGCCAGCTCGTGACCACCGAAATGACCACCCCCGAGTACTGGGTTCGACAGGTGCGTGAGCCGGTCCGATTTCTCGATGCTGTGGCTGGGCTGACCGTTTCGACCCTGCTGGAAATAGGTCCCGATGCCGCCCTGACGAGCATGGTCCCTGACTGCGTGATGGAGGGCACCGATACCCGCGCCATAGCCCTTCAACGATCCGACCGGCCAGAGCACGATTCCGCGGTGATGGCTCTCGCCCGATTGCACTCGCGTGGTGCCGACATCGACTGGGCTACGTTCTATCGAGGCGCTGATCCAAAACCGATAGCCCTGCCGACTTACAGTTTTCAGCGAGAGCGCCATTGGATCGACCATGTCGCATCGACGCACCCGACTAAAGCGACTCGAGGAAGTCGGCAAGACTCACAGAGCGGTACTCCGACCGCACACACCGCCAGCGCTCAGGCAGTCACCGCCGCTCTGGTACGCGCACACGTCGCAGCGGTCCTGGGCATCACCGACCCGGAAGCCGTTCCAGCTCACACTCCGCTCCGTGACCTTGGCTTCAGTTCTTTGATGCTGACCGAGTTGCGAGATGCCCTAGCCGGCGTCGTAGGTCAGGAACTGCCTGCGACAATTCTCTTCGACTACCCGACCACAGCGGCGTTGGCCGAGCACCTTGTCAGTACGGGAAAACCGAACGACGTCGACCAGAACGACGGCGACAAATGCCGGCGTCCGACGGAAACCGACTCGATAGCCATCGTTGGTATGGCCTGCAGGTACCCAGGCGATGTCTCCACACCGGAGGACCTTTGGAATCTGGTCTTCAACAGGATCGACGCAGTTGGTCCGTTCCCAACGGACCGGGGCTGGTCGGCCGACCTGTACGACCCAGACCCTGACGCCTCCGGAAAAAGCAGCGTCAGAGAAGGCGGATTTCTCACAGGTGTAGCCGACTTCGATCCGGCGTTCTTCGGCATCTCGCCACGCGAGGCGCTGTCAATGGACCCCCAGCAAAGGCTGTTGCTGGAAACCGCGTGGGAGGCCATCGAACGATCCGGTGTCGAACCAGGTGCTCTAAAAGGTGCTCGTACCGGTGTGTTCATTGGCGGCACCAGTAGCGACTACGGATCCCGTATGCACGAGGCACAGCCCGAGACCGAGGGCCACATCCTGACGGGACTCGCGCCCAGCTTGCTCTCTGGCCGTATCGCGTATCAATTCGGCCTATCGGGTCCTGCGCTGACCGTCGATACCGCGTGCTCCTCATCGTTGGTTGCTCTGCACTTGGCCGTGCAATCTCTCCGTTCCGGCGAGGTCGATACAGCACTCGCTGGTGGTGCCGCGGTCATGGCAGCACCCGGCATGTTCCTGGAATTCTCGCGTCAACACGGTCTCTCTGCGGATGCGCGCTGCAAATCTTTCGCAGACGGTGCGGATGGCACCGTGTGGGCCGAGGGCGCAGGAATCTTGGCTTTGATGCGCGAGTCCGATGCGCGCCGCGACGGACGACCGATCCTGGCCGTGATACGCGGCTCAGCCATCAACAATGACGGTGCCTCGAACGGTCTCACAGCTCCCAGTGGCGCTGCTCAGCAAAGAGTAATCCGTCGTGCGCTGGCGGACGCGGGGCTCAATTCTGATGACGTAGATGTGGTCGAAGCACACGGCACCGGCACTCCACTCGGCGATCCGATCGAAGCCGAAGCGTTGGCCGCCGTCTATGGGCAGGGACGCGCAACTCCCCTGTTACTAGGCTCGCTCAAGTCCAATACCGGCCATACCCAGGCTGCCGCGGGAGTGGGCGGGGTAATCAAAATGGTCGAGTCGATGAGGCGAGGCATCGTGCCGGCAACGCTTCATGCCGACAATCCAAGTTCTCGGGTGAATTGGTCGTCGGGAGCGGTCGAGTTGGTGACAGTCAATCGCCCATGGCCGGAAACCGGCCGCGTACGTCGAGCGGGTGTCTCGTCGTTCGGCATCAGTGGAACGAACGCCCATCTCATCCTGGAGCAGGCCACCCCGTTCGCCATCGCTGCCGAGCCCGATTCGTATCCAGCTCCATGGGTTCTGAGCGCGAACTCACCTGCATCCCTCGAAGCTATGGCGGGCGTGCTGGGCGACGCCATCTCCGATATCGATGGAGGGGCAGTTGCAGCAGCATTGGCGGCGCGGCCACGCTTCGAGTATCGGGCCGCAATTGTCGGTCGTACACCGGAGGAACGGCAGGCCGGTCTGGCCGAACTGGCCGAAGGGCACGAGTCCGCGGCTGTCGTTCGTGGGTCAGCAACCACAGCAGCACGAACTGCCTTCATTTTTACTGGACAGGGCTCGCAGCGTGTGGGCATGGGTTTGGAGCTGGCAAAAGCCTTCCCTGTATTCGCACAGGCCTATGGTGACGCTATCGCCGCGCTGGATGTGCAGCTAGATCGACCTTTGTGGGACGTCATCGCAGAGGGTCCGGACGAAACTCTGGAGCGGACCGAATACGCGCAACCCGCATTGTTTGCATTCGAGGTAGCCCAAGCCCGACTGCTGGAGGCCCATGGCCTGGACCCGGATCTCGTCGCCGGTCATTCCGTCGGCGAATATGCCGCTGCACATGTAGCTGGTTTGTTGGATCTCGAAGACGCTGCGCAGCTGGTCGTCACTCGTGGTCGGTTGATGCAGTCGGCGCAGACCGGCGGAGCGATGATTGCGATCGCCGCGGCCGAACACGAGGTATTGCCGACGCTCGCAGAGTTCGATGGTCGCGTGACGATCGCAGCCGTCAACGGCCCGAGCTCTGTGGTGGTCGCGGGTGACGCGAAAGCGGTCCGCGCGTTGGCTGAGCAGTGGTCAGCTAGAGGTCGACGCATCCATCCATTGCGAGTGAGTCACGCCTTTCACTCACCGCATATGGACAGCGCACTCGACGAGTTTCGTGCGGCCGCGACAAATGTACGGTTTCTCGAGCCGACGGTGCCGATGGTTTCCACGGTCACCGGAGCGCTCGCCGATGCGGTTACTCTGTCCACGCCGAACTATTGGTCAGATCAAATTCGGGCGGGCGTTCGCTTCCATGACGCCCTTCTTGCTCTGTCCCATGCTGGAGCCACGGTCTTCGTAGAGGTAGGACCGGATGCTGTGCTCACCGCACTCGCTTCTGCGGCACTCCCCGGTGATGCCACAGTTTTCGCGACCGCACGCAGAGGACATTCCGAACCGGAGACCGTCATGCGCGCTGTTGCAGGTGCGTATTCCCGAGGTGCATCGTTTGCACTACCGTCCCGCGAACCGGTCAGCTTGCCGACCTACCCATTCCAACGAGACCGATTCTGGCTGTCCAGTCGCCGTCGAGACATCGCCGAGCGTGGTGTTGGCCCGATGGCACATCCGCTGCTGAACAATCCAGTCGACCTCGCCGAGGGCAACAGCGTGGTGTTCTCCTCGGTCTTGTCGATCGACGAACAACCGTGGTTGGCAGACCACACCATTGCCGGCACCCTGCTTGTCCCCGGCACCGCACTGCTCGAGCTTGCGGCTGGCGCCGGCCGGTACGTTGGTTCGTCCTCCATAGAGGAGCTCACGTTGGAGAGACCTCTTCCAATGAGTACCGGCGCGGACGTTCATGTGCAGGTCACTGTGTCCGACGAGCACGTCGTCACCATCCACTCCCGCCAGGGAGACACGTGGGTCCGCCACGCCTCCGGAACTCTGGGCGAGGAGCCTGCAACGGGCCAGCCGCTGACCGACTGGCCGCCACCCGGCGATCCGCAAGCCGTCGACGACATCTATGACAAACTAGCTGACCTCGGCTACCAGTACGGGCCCTCTTTTCGCGGCTTGACAGCACTCTGGCGCGATGGCAACGACACATATGCTGAAGTTCACCTCCCGAAACCACTGAGCAGCAAGTCCTTCGGCGCACATCCCGCACTCCTCGACGCCGTACTACACCCACTCGTTCTTACCGCCGCCGACCAGCACGGTGAGGTCAAACTGCCATTCTCGTGGGCGGGCGTACGCATCATCCGCCCGGAAGTGTCGGCATACCGGGTAAAAATCAGCCTCACAGGCAAGGACATCGCCACCGTAGTCATCACCGACACTATGGGTGCGCCAGTCGGGACAGTCGAGTCGCTGTCGTTGCGTCCTGTGGAGAGGTCCACTCTGGACGGGCTGGTAGACAGTCTGTTTCAGCTGTCTTGGGTCGCAATTCCCAAACCGACACCTTCCGGCATTCCAGTTAGTCTTCTCGACGCCGAAGGGAAGACGCCCTTCGCTGCAGCCACTTCAGTCTTGGCGAGGGCGACAGAGTGGATGAAAGCAGATCATTCCCCAGAGGAACGACTCATTGTCCGAACTCGAGGGGCCGCTGCGGACAACACCGCTGTCGATTTGGCAGGTGCTGCTGTGTGGGGCCTGGTCCGCTCGTTACAAAGCGAGCACCCGGACCGATTCATCCTCCTTGACAGTGACGGCGAGGACGACGTTGCCGAGATCGTCGCAACCGGTGAGTCGCAACTGGTTTCGAGAAGTGGGGCGCTACACGTTCCTCGACTCACCAAGGCAACGCCTACCGTGATCTCCCCCGACCTGAGCAAGGGGACAGTTCTGATCACGGGCGGAACAGGCGGGCTGGGCGCACTACTGGCACGACATGTGGTCGCCGAACATGGTGCGACCGACTTGGTACTCGTCAGCCGGCGGGGCCCAGAAGCTCCGGGAGCGCTCGAACTCATCGCAGAGCTGACTGCGCTCGGAGCAACCGCCCGCGCGGTTGCTGTCGATGTCACCGATCGCGAATCCCTCGCCGGTCTGATCGATGAGATCCCTCATCTTTCGGCTGTCGTACACACTGCGGGCGTTCTCGCTGACGGTGCCGCTACTTCACTGACCGATCAGCAGTTCGCCGATGTCCTCGGACCGAAAGCGGACGCCGCACTCCTGCTTCACGAGTTGACCCTCGATCGCCATCTGGTCGCGTTCATTCTCTACTCGTCGGTCTCCGGACTGGTCGGAACCGCTGGACAGGCCAACTACGCAGCCGCGAATACAGTTCTCGACTCCCTGGCTGCACACCGCCGAGCTGCCGGACTACCCGGAACATCCTTGGCCTGGGGTCTGTGGGACGGTAACGCAGGCATGGGCTCTGCGCTGACCAGCTCGGACATGGCCCGCTGGACACGATCTGGCTTCGCTCCGTTAGAGACCGAGCACGGGCTCGCACTATTCGACTCATCGCTGCGCACTGATGCCGCAGTTATCGCGCCAATTCACTGGTCGCCCTCGACCATCGACAGCATCGACATTCCAACCGTCCTGAGTGGACTGGCTCGGCCCGCCCGCCGCAATACCGGCCGGCCGGCCGGCTCTGCATGGGTGACCAGTACTGCGATGCTCCCGGAGTCTGCTCGGGTCGAGGCGGCCCACCGACTGGTGAGAGAACTGACCGCAACCGCGCTCGGACACGACACCGCAGCGACGGTGGACTTGACCGCTGCCTTCAAAGATCAAGGATTCGACTCACTTGCGGCTGTGGATCTGCGCAATCGACTGACCTCAGCGACCGGGCTACGCCTGAACGCTACGGCAGTCTTCGACTATCCTTCGCCACGAAAGCTCGCTGACCATCTCCTTTCTTTACTGGTGGTCAACGCGCCGAACGAACCTACATCGATTCCGAACTCCCACTCGATCAATGACCCCATTGCCATAGTCGGCATGGCATGCCGCTATCCAGGCGGGGTCGACTCACCAGAATCTTTGTGGCAGCTTGTTTCTGACGGTATCGACGCAACTTCGGAATTTCCGACCAACCGTGGTTGGGACGTCGACGGGCTCTACGATCCCGACCCCGACCATATCGGGACCAGCTATACAAGACACGGCGGATTCCTTCACGACGCAGACTTGTTCGACGCCGATTTCTTCGGCCTTTCTCCGCGTGAGGCTACCGCCACCGATCCGCAACAGCGATTGCTACTGGAAACCGCATGGGAAACGTTCGAGAACGCGGGAATTGACCCAAATGCGTTGCAAGGAAGTAGAACTGGCGTTTACACCGGGGTGATGTACGACGACTACGCCTCCCGCCTGAACGCTGCACCAGCCGAATACGAGGGCTTTCTACTCGCCGGCAATACCTCCAGCGTGATTTCAGGTCGTCTTGCCTACAACTATGGGTTGGAGGGACCGGCGATCACCGTCGACACCGCGTGCTCGTCGTCATTGGTTGCCTTGCATCTCGCTGCACAGGCTTTGCGCAATGGGGAATGCGACCTGGCTTTGGCCGGTGGCGTGACCGTAATGTCCGGTCCCAACACCTTCGTCGAGTTCTCACGCCAGCGTGGTCTCTCGCCTGACGGAAAGTGCAAGTCTTTCTCCGAATCCGCGGACGGTACAGGATGGTCGGAGGGCGTCGGACTACTACTGGTCGAACGTCTATCGGATGCAATTGCCCGCGGTCATCGAGTCCACGGCATTGTCCGAGGCTCGGCGGTCAATTCCGATGGCGCATCCAACGGTTTGACGGCCCCCAACGGACCGTCGCAAGAGCGGGTCATCCGTGATGCTCTGGCAGCGGCAGGGCTCCGCACCGGAGACGTCGACGCCGTCGAAGCACACGGCACCGGCACCCGACTCGGAGATCCGATCGAAGCGCAGGCCATCATGGCAACCTACGGAGCCGACCGCGACGCGAATCATCCTCTTCTGCTCGGTTCCCTGAAGTCGAACATCGGTCATTCACAAGCAGCTGCGGGAGTCGGCGGCGTAATCAAGATGTTGATGGCAATGCGGCACGGTGTACTACCTCGCACGCTACATGTCGATTCTCCCTCGTCACAGGTGGACTGGGACGCAGGGGCAGTCGAGCTTCTGACCACTGCGCGCGAATGGACCGCAGACCGACCGCTTCGCGCCGGCGTGTCATCGTTCGGTATCAGCGGCACGAATGCACATGTGATTCTTGAGGCACCAGAGCAAGAGATACGACACGAGAATGCGGCTCGTCCACGCAGTCGAGAACTCCTCCCGTGGGTCCTGTCGGCCCGCGACGCCGATGGTCTGGCAGACCAAGCAGTCAAACTGCGGGCTTACGTCGCCGATCGTCCTGAGCTGAACGTTGCTGATATCGGCTTCTCGTTGGCAACTACGCGTGCCAAGCTCGAACACACAGCCCTTGTCCTCGCCGCGGATCGAGAGCAATTCATCAACGGTCTCGAACACATAGCCGCTGGCGAATCTTCGCCCTCGGTTTTCACTGGCAGGCGAGCAGGTTTGGGAAAAATTGCGTTCCTATTCACCGGCCAGGGTGCACAACGAGTCGGGATGGGTCGCGAACTATACGAGAAATCAACGGTGTTCGCCGATGCTCTGGATGAGGTACTGAACCATCTGGATCATCGTCTGGGGACCTCTCTGCTGGCGATCCTCTTCGCTGCTGAGGGTGATTCGGACTCCAAGATGCTCGACCAGACGCTCTTTACTCAAGCGGCTACCTTCGCTCTGGAAGTTGCACTGTACCGATTCGTAGGACATCACGGTGTGCAACCAGATGTGGTCATAGGCCATTCGGTTGGCGAGATCGCCGCCGCACACGCAGCCGGGATCCTCGACCTCGCCGACGCATGCACACTCATCGTAGCCCGTGGCAGAGCAATGCAGACCGCGCGTAATGACGGCGCGATGATGTCTCTGGAAGCGAGCGAGGCCGAGACCGTTACGGAATTGAAGAAGGTGGTGGGTGTTGACGTCGCCGCGTTCAATACCCCGACTTCCACCGTGGTCTCGGGGGACGAGCATTCGGTGGAAGCAGTCGGTAAACACTTTCGGGAACAGGGAAGACGAACCACATCCCTGAGGGTCAGCCACGCCTTCCACTCCACTCACATGGATGGAATCCTCGAATCGTTCCGAGCCGACATAGCCGACATCACTTTTCGTGAACAAACAATCCCGGTTGTATCCAACGTAACGGGTCGCATAGCCGAATCGGGACTGTTGCAGAGCGCGAACTACTGGGTCGAACATGTGCGTAGTCCGGTCCGATTCGTTGATGGCGTGCAAACTTTGGAGACCGAAGGGGTCACCGAATTCGTCGAGTTGGGTCCTGATGCCGTACTAACAGGGTTGGTCCACGGAACCACTACCCGCAACGCACATTCGGCAGTCTCGCTGCTGCGAGCAAACAGATCAGAGACAGCCACTGCCCTCTCTGCCCTAGCGGCGCTCAACACCCGTGGCGTGCATGTCGATTGGTCGGCCGCGCTACCCCAGGCAAATTCGATATCGTTGCCCACCTACGCATTTCGGTCCAAACGTTATTGGCTTCCCGAAGCTGCGAGCATCCGGAACACGGGACGCGCGCGCGACAGTACTGACAATCACCCGCTACTCGACACGATCGTGCAGCTCGAGGGAGGCTCGATCGTGTTGATCAGCAATCTCTCGCTGCAACGAGTTCCATGGCTCGCCGACCATCGAATTCAGGGCAGCACCATGCTTCCCGGGGCGTTGCTCATCGAGTTGGTGCTACGCGCCGGGGAAGACCTCGGACTACCCAGTATCGGCGACCTGACGATCGGCGCTCCAGTCCTGCTTTCAGCCGATGAATCGGTCGAAGTGCACGTCACGGCTTCGCCCGACAACGGCAAGGTGACAGTTCGGTCCCGCGATGAAGACGGTGCGTGGACCCTTCATGCCGAGGGCACGCTTGTCCCAACTTTGGATGCAATCCCACTACTCGTGCAAGCGGATCAAAAACTCGAGTTCGACTACGATGCATTGACCGAATACGGCTACGACTACGGCCCCGCGTTTCGCGGTTTACGTGAACTGCACCGAGGCGAACAAGACCTACTGGCCGAAGTGGAGCTGTCCGGGCCCCTGCGTGCGGAAGCTGCCGCTTTCGGGGTGCACCCGGCATTGTTGGATGCGGTGTTGCATCCGCTGCTATTCCTCGACGACAGGCCGTCGGTTCTACCGTTTTCATTCTCCGGCATCACACTCCACGTCGCAGGGGTCGAGGCGGTCAAGGCACATATCTCCGTCGCCGTCAGTGGCGATGGTTCTCTATCGGCTGCCGTCTCCCTCCTCGGCCCGAGTGATGTGCTGGTCGCATCGATCGAAGCACTACTGCTCCGCCCGATGCTCGCAGTATCAGCTCCCTCGCGCGGACTACATCGACTGACGTGGCGCGAACTCCCACATGCGCCCCACTCACCGCAGCTGCCTCCTGTCGTCGTGAACCCTCCCACGTTATCGAGCGTTGTGGGCTCGCCTGCATACGTGGCTTTGACGATCGCCGACGATGCGCGTTCGTCAGTCCACAGCGTTCTTGCTTCAGTACGAAACTGGCTGTCCGAGAGCAGGTTCGATGAATCAACTCTGGCAATAGTCACCCAAGGCGCACAGGTGGAGTCGGCGGACCCGGCTGGAGCTGCGGTATGGGGTTTGATGCGCTCCGCCATGACCGAGAATCCCAATCGATTCGTATTGGTCGATCTCGAGCGTGCGAGCGACACCGCTGCGCTCCAAACAGCGCTGGCTTCCGGTGAACCGGAGGTCGCAGTCCGCGGGGACAGAGTGTTGGTCCCCAGACTGGCCACAGTCGTACCAGAATCGGTCGACCCGGATTGGCACAGTGGTCCAGTTCTGGTTACGGGTGCTACAGGTGCCCTTGGCGCTGTGATTTCTCGACATTTGGTCACTAGGCACGGTGTCGAAGAGCTGATCTTGCTCTCCCGCCGGGGTCTCTCAGCTCCCGGGGCCGCAGACTTGGTAGACGAGCTGACCAATCACGGTGCCGTGGTAACCGTGTTGGCATGCGACGCATCCGATCGTAACGCTCTGGCCACAGCATTGGACGGACGTACAATAGGTTCGATCGTGCACACCGCAGGAGTGCTGGCCGACGGTCTCATCACGACGTTGACCGAGGACCAAGTCGACAAAGTCCTTGCTCCAAAGATTGCTGCCGCCTGGAACTTGCACGAACTGACGCTGGACCGAAAACTGTCTGCTTTCGTGCTCTATTCTTCGGTTGCAGGTCTGCTGGGCACGTCCGGCCAGGGAAATTACGCTGCGGGGAACTCGTTCCTCGACGCTCTGGCCGTCCATCGACGGGGTCTGGGTTTACCCGGATCGTCGTTGGCTTGGGGTCTTTGGGCGGATGGCTCTGGAATGGCCGGCGACCTGACAGATGCCGACCTTCGTCGATTAGCGCGGGCCGGACTACCGCCGCTGTCGACCGAAGAGGCGTTGTCTCTGTTCGACCTCGCTGTCGGTGGTCAAAATGCGGTTGTGTCGGTAACAAGACTCGACCTGGCCACCCTGCGCTCCCAGGATGGACCGAGGCCAGCGGTACTGAGAGACCTTGTCCCAGAACGAGTCGTGCGGGCCCACGCGTCGACACTCGCTGTGGCGGGCGTATCCAAGAACATGCACAGCGCGCTGATCGAGCTGTCCGACACCGACCGCGCGACGGCTCTCCACGATCTGGTCGTTGCGGAGACGGCCAATGTGCTCGGGTACGGAGATCCCGACGAGGTTGCACCCGACCGTGGCTTCTCCGAGCTTGGATTCGACTCGTTGACTTCGGTGGAGCTGCGAAACCGGTTGGGCACTGCCACCGGTCTACGACTTCCTTCGACGATGGTGTTCGACCATCCCAGTCCGGATTCGATTGCGACATACCTGTACACGCTCTTTCATAAGCCTTCAGGTCCATCGCTGATGGAAGAACTCGATCGCCTCGCAACTCTGATCACGAAAAGTGCTGGGGTTGAGATCGGTTCGGCTGCCCCGAGACTGCGTGAGTTGGCAATGCTGGCTGAAACAACTGCAACTTCGCCGCCCCCGCGTGCGTCCGCCGACGAGCTTTCCGACGATGACCTCGACACGGCCAGCGACGAAGAGCTGTTCGCAATGCTCAACGAGCTCGACTGATCCGAGATCGAGCCCTCCCCCACGACCACCTACGAGCAGGAGAACACCGTGGCCGACGACCAAGAACTCCGTACCTATCTCAAACGCGCCATCGCTGACGCCAGAGAAGCTCGGCGGAAGCTGCGCGAAGTCGAAGACGGCGTCCACGAACCCATCGCAATCGTTGGGATGGCGTGCCGCTACCCGGGCGGTGTCAGCTCACCGGAAGAGTTGTGGGACTTGGTTGCTGACGGAGTGGACGCAGTCGGACCATTCCCGACCGACCGGGGCTGGCCTTCGGATCTGCACGACCCGAACCCCGATCGAGCTGGCAAGGTGTACACAACAGGTGGAGGATTTCTTTCCGGAGCCAACGGCTTCGACGCCAGCTTCTTCGGCATGTCGCCACGCGAGGCCATGGCCGTCGACCCACAGCAGCGGCTTCTGTTGGAGACCACTTGGGAGGCCGTCGAACGCGCGGGTATCAACCCGATAGCGCTGCGTGGTAGCCGCACTGGTGTGTTCATGGGCGTGATGTACAACGACTACGGATCTCGTCCCGGATTGTCACCGAAAGAAGAGGGTTATCTGTTCAGCGGGAGCGCGGGAAGCATTGCCTCAGGCAGACTCTCGTACACTTTTGGATTCGAGGGTCCTACGGTCACGATCGACACTGCATGCTCCTCTTCTCTGGTTTCGCTTCACCTGGCTGCAGCTGCGTTACGCCGCAATGAATGCAGCTTGGCTGTGGCCGGCGGAGTCACCGTCATGTCGACCCCGACCGCTTTCATCGAGTTCTCTCGGTTACGCGGATTGTCCGCCGACGGCCGTTGCAAGTCTTTCTCCGACGACGCCGACGGAACAGGATGGTCGGAGGGGGTTGGTGTGTTGGTCCTGGAGAAACTATCCGATGCAGAGGCCAACGGGCACCGCGTTCTGGCTGTAGTCCGCGGATCGGCGGTCAACTCGGACGGCGCGTCCAACGGACTCACCGCGCCGAGTGCGCCAGCACAGGAGCGGGTAATCCTGCAGGCGTTGTCTGACGCTCGTCTGGTACCGCAAGACGTCGACGTGATCGAGGCACACGGCACAGGTACGACTCTTGGCGACCCGATCGAAGCCCGGGCGGTACTCGCAACTTACGGCCAGAGCAGATCTGGGGCAGCACCGGTTCTGCTCGGCTCTCTCAAGTCCAATATCGGTCATGCACAGGCCGCGGCTGGAGTCGGCGGCATCATCAAGGTCGTTCAGGCAATGCATCACGGGACAGTGCCGAAGACGCTGCACGTCGGTGTCCCCTCGTCCCACGTCGACTGGGAGTCCGGAGACCTCGATCTGGTCACGGAAGCCCGGCCGTGGCCGGAGGTCGGGCGGCCAAGGCGAGCTGCTGTGTCCTCGTTCGGATTCGGTGGCACCAACGCCCACGTAATTCTCGAAGCACCGAGCTCGACCTCAGCGAACTCTGATCTCGCTGAACCTCAGCGGGGACGAATTTGGGCGGCGCACGCGGCGGATTCGACGGACGGGCAGCGCTCGAGCATGCCAGTGCCGTGGGTGCTGTCCGCCCGCACCAGTGAAGCCCTGGTCGAACAAGCGCGAAATCTGGCGGACTGGGCGGAAACTGCGACGGTCTCGGACCTCGATGTCGCCACGGCATTAGCTCAACGCCGGGCGGCGTTACCTCTCCGTGCGACTGTCACGGGCTCTGATCGTGAGTCTCTGGTGGCCGCGCTACGCGGTGTGCGAGGCGGCGTGGCCGCTCGACCAGGAAAGACTGCTTTCGTATTCAGCGGACAAGGTAGTCAGCGTGAGGTTCCCCCCGGATAGTGGACACCGAGCTAGCAGGACCACAGGTTCCGCTGGAAGGATGTCCTCATGTCCCGCAAACGCAGGTCGTTCACGACCGAGTACAAGGTCGAGGCCGCACGCCGGGTGATCGATTCCGGCCGCACCATCGCCGAGGTCGCCCGTGAACTGGGCATCAACGAAGCTTTGCTCGGACGCTGGGTCGCCGACGAACGCCGCCGTATCGAAGCCGCAGCTGCATCCGGTGATCAGCCGCTGACCGCCGCGGAGCGCTCGGAGCTCTCCCGGCTCCGTAAGCAGGTTTCCGAGCAGGAGAAAGACATCGCGTTCCTGAAAAAAGCGTCCGCGTACTTCGCGGCGAATCAACAAAAGTAGAGCTCTACGCGTTGATGGCCGTGGAGTGCGCGAACTCCGCAGTTCACCGGATGGCACGACTACTGGAAGTGTCGACCTCAGGTTTCTATAAACACCAAGGACGCAGTGTGACAATAAGATTGGGAGAACGGCAGCAACGACGTACAGATCTGGAGGTGAAGATCCTCGACATACACCGTGAGTCGAAAGGGGTGTACGGGTCGCCTCGGATCACCGCTGAACTGCACGACCGCGGCGAGGTGATCGATGACAAGACGGTCGCGAAGATCATGCGCTCACTCGGCATCGTCGGGATCAGCCCGCGCACGTTCAAGGTTCGCACCACCGTGGTCGATCCCTTCGCCTCGTTCCCCGATGATCTCGTGCAACGCCGGTTCGACCAGGGCCGCCTCGATGCGGTGTGGACATCGGACATCACCTACCTGACCTGCGGTGAGGGTGATATGTACCTATGTGCAATCAAGGACGAACACTCGAAGAAGGTCCTGGGTTGGTCGGTGGCGGACCACATGCGCACCGAGCTGGTTCTCGAAGCATTGGACATGGCCGTCGCCGAACGCGGTGGCGATG
The DNA here is from genome assembly GCF_003688915.1 of Rhodococcus sp. SBT000017. Classification (NCBI taxonomy): domain Bacteria; kingdom Bacillati; phylum Actinomycetota; class Actinomycetes; order Mycobacteriales; family Nocardiaceae; genus Rhodococcus; species Rhodococcus sp. SBT000017. Next base: position 81,842 of record NZ_REFU01000001.1, on the reverse strand, counting down.
TCGCCGGCACAATCATGCACTCGGACAGGGGAAGTCAGTACACGGCAGAGATCATGAAGCAGGCGTGCGAACGATATGGGCTGCGGCGCTCGATGGGGGAAACCGGTATATGCTGGGACAATGCCGGCGCGGAGAGCCTGTGGTCGACCTTCAAACACGAGTACTACTACCGCCACACCTTCGCCTATGCCGCTGAATTGATTGCTGCAGTTGACAATTGGATGAATTTCTACAACACTCGCCGTAGGCACTCCACAATCGGGATGCTCAGCCCCGCCAATTACGAACAGTCACTGATCGCGCCTGTCATGGCCGCGTAACCACTGTCCACTTTTCGGGGGGAACCTCAGCGAGCAAAGATGGGAATCGAGCTCAGCAAGGCATTTCCTGCGTTTGCGATTGCGTTCGACGAGGTCTGCGCCGCGCTCGACTCGCACCTGGACCCTCCACTCCGCCAATTGATTTCCGACGGAGACCTCAACCTGACCCAACACGCCCAGCCCGCGCTATTTGCGTTCGAAGTTGCGCTGTTTCGCTTACTCAAGTCCTGGGGGATACATCCGGATGTACTCGTCGGTCACTCGGTCGGAGAGTTGGCCGCAGCTCATGTTGCCGGGGTGCTATCGCTGCACGATGCCGCAGCAGTAGTGGCTGTACGTGGCCGATTGATGGGCGGGCTTCCTGCAGGAGGGGCAATGCTTGCTGTCGAGGCCACCGAGGACGAGGTGGAACAGCTGCTGACCGCTGGTGTCGGAATCGCTGCGATAAACGGACCGAATTCGGTTGTTGTGTCTGGTATCGAGGCCGAGGTGTTGGCTATCGAGAAGGCGCTGGCGGGACGCCGAACCTCGAGACTGGCAGTCAGTCACGCGTTCCACTCACCGCTTATGGAACCGATCCTTACCCAATTCCGTACCGCACTGATCGATGTCGCGGTCAAGTCCCCGAACATTCCAATTGTCGCGACAGCCGAGATCGACGCAGAATGGGGAAGCCCGGAGTACTGGGTGAATCAGATCCGTGAACCGGTTCGGTTTCACGCCGCAATCAGCGCGCTGGGTTCGCATGGTGTGCGAACCGTACTGGAGCTGGGCCCAAGGCCTGCACTGTCCGGTCTGATCGACTCCGACACGATCGCCGCTATTCCGGTTTCACGAAACGGGCGGGGTGAGGTGGAGTCGATTGTGGAAGCACTGGGTCGTCTGCATGCCCAAGGCGGGACTGTCGACTGGACTGCATTGCTTGGCCAGGGCCCGGTCGTCGATCTACCTACTTACGCCTTTCAACGCACGAACTACTGGCTAGATCAGTCCCACCACAGATCCGATGAAAGTGCGACCGATCTGGGGAGCAACGAGCACCCGCTGGTCGGCGGATTGGTTCACTTGGCGGACGAGTCGGCGACCGTTTTCACGTCGCGAATTGGAGTTGACACCCACCCTTGGCTGGCCGATCACCGCATACAAGGCACCTTGCTGTTGCCTGCGACAGCTCTTTTGGAGATGACCGCACATGTGGGGTCGATTGCAGGCACGCCGTTCGTCGCAGATCTAACTTTGACGGCTCCAATTTCGCTGCCGGATCAGGGTGTCGTCGATCTCCAGTTCATCGTAGATCCACCAGCCGCTAGGGATACGCGCCAGCTCAGCGTTTATGTTCGGCATGATGACGAGGATGTCGATTGGAGTCCGTGTGCGTCCGGGCAGTTACACGCGGCCGCCCCTGACCCGTCGGTAGCAATCATCGACGTATGGCCACCGGACGGCTCAGTCGAAGTAGTGCTCGACAATCTCTATGACCACGTTACCGGCGACGGATACGACTACGGAACATCTTTCAGAGGGCTGGTTCGGGCTTGGACTCGGGGCGATGAGATCTTCGCCGAGATCGCTCTTCCGGAACAGTTGAAGGTCGACTCGTCCCGGTACGCGTTGCATCCTGCTCTGCTCGACTCGGCGCTTCACCTTCTGCTCCCTGGTGTCTTGGACGAACGCCCTGCGGTGCTCCCCTTCAGCTGGACCGGTGTCTCGATCACCGGACGCTTGGGCGCGGCGGGCAGGGTTCGATTGACCCGTACCGGACGCGATTCGGTTGCGATCCTCGTCGCGGACGAGGCCGGACTGCCCGTTGCAGAGATAGCGAAGCTCGCTTTACGCGAAGTAAGCGAAAAGGTCTCAGCATCAACGATCTTGACTCTGCGCTGGGATAAGTTGGACCGCCCGGACGCACCGCTCGATGGCTGGGCGGGGTTCGGAAACGTTGCTGGACTACCGAATTACTCGAGCTTCGAGTCACTGGCCGCAGCTGCTCCTCCTGTCGTTGTAATCCCGTTCCTGCCTGCGGGTGTGCACCCTGATGCCGTGCGGTCCGCAGTACTGGATGCGCTGACCTTGGTTCAAACATTCTTCGCCGAGCCCCGACTGCAAGATTCCAAGCTAGTTGCAATGACCAGCGGAGCCGACGGGCCTGACGCTCCAACAGATCTCGCGGGTGCCGCAGTACTGGGTCTGTTGCGCACAGCTGCCGCAGAGAACCCTGGTCGAGTAGTCATGGTGGATGGTTCAGAATCTGCGGGTGACATGGCGGCCGCTGTTGCTCTGGAAGCCGAACGAGTTGCTATCCGGAGCGGCGAGTTTCTGGTCCCTCGCTTGACGAAGGACTCCTCCCCGACCGAGCCGAAGAGGTGGGACCGGGGCACAGTTCTGGTCAGCGGTGCAGGGGGCACTCTGGGCGGATTGATCGTTCGGTGGCTCGTCGCGGAGCATGGGGTCAAACGTTTGCTTCTGGTTGGCCGATCCGGATTCATGCCGCCTGACCTGTTGGCTGATCTGAGAAACGTCGAAGTCGTTGTAGCAGCTTGTGATCTCGCCGACCGTGACTCGTTGGCCGGTCTCCTGGCCGAAATTCCTGACGGCTTCCCTCTGACCGCGGTGGTACACGCAGCGGGAATAGTCGACGACGGAGTTCTCACAAGCCTCACTGCTGACCATGTCACTGCCGTGCTCAGGCCGAAAGTCGACGCCGCGTGGAACCTCCACGAACTGACGAGCGAATTGAACCTTGACGAGTTCGTTCTTTACTCCTCGATCGCCGGAGTACTCGGAACAGCCGGCCAAGGCAATTACAGTGCTGCGAATGCATATTTGGACGCACTTGCCGGATACCGCCTAGCGAGTGGGTTGCCTGCGACCTCACTGGGATGGGGACTGTGGGCCACATCGAGCACGATGTCCGACGGGCTCGATGAAACCGATCTGCATCGTGTGAACAGCATGGGTCTACGGCCCCTGGAGCAGAACGCGGCACTGGCCGCCTTCGATAGGGCCGAGGGCGTTGTTTCGATAACCGAGCTGAATAGAACCGTTCTACGATCAGGCGGACCCCAGGTTCCAGAACTGCTGCGTCATATCGTCAAATCTCGCAAACACACCGATGCGGGCCCGAGAATCCTGGACGCCGCGGCCGTATTGCATCTCGTCCGTACTCACGCTGCCGAGGTGCTTGGCTACGCTGACCTGGCCGAGATCACATCGCACCAGGTTTTCTCCGAACTCGGATTCGATTCACTCACATCTGTCGAATTGCGTAACAGACTCAGCGCAGCAACAGGTCTGGCGTTGACAACCGGTTTGGTATTCGACTATCCAAGCCCTGTAGCGCTCGCAAACCATCTTTCGGACCGACTGGCCGAGAGTTCGGCGGTGCCAGAAACATCGGACTTCACGTCACATTCATCTACTGACGAAGACCCGATCGTCATAGTCGGCATGTCCTGCCGATTCCCCGGTGGCGTTAACACACCCGAGGAGCTGTGGAAGCTCGTCTCTGAGGGCAGAGATGCCATCACGGAGTTCCCGGTCAACCGCGGGTGGAACGCTGAGATCCTGTACGACGCAGATCCAGATCGCACAGGTAAGACCTACAGCACCAGAGGCGGGTTCCTACACGACGCTGACCAGTTCGATGCAGCGTTCTTCGGGTTGTCCCCACGCGAGGCACTTGCCACCGACCCACAGCAGAGACTGCTGCTCGAGACGGCTTGGGAGGCGATCGAAGGCGCAGGCATTGACCCAGAATCTCTGCGGGGTAGCCGGACTGGCGTCTTCGCAGGCGTCATGTATCACGACTACGGCCGCAACGCGCCGGCTGAAGTCGAGGGCCACCTTGCAGTCGGCACCCTCGGAAGTGTCGCCTCCGGACGCATTTCGTACACCTTGGGACTCGAAGGTCCGGCATTGACTGTCGATACTGCGTGCTCGTCGTCACTGGTAGCGCTACATCTTGCTGCGCAATCACTACGAAACGGCGAATGCGATATGGCCCTGGCAGGCGGTGTGACTGTTATGTCGAGCCCGACGGCATTTGTCGAGTTCTCCCGACAACGCGGCCTATCGGCCGACGGCCGGTGCAAGTCGTTCTCGGCTGACGCCGACGGAACAGGCTGGTCTGAAGGGGCGGGTCTGTTGGTGGTGGAGCGGCAGTCCCGCGCGAAAGCCCAGGGACACACAGTCTTAGCCGTCGTGCGCGGATCTGCGGTGAACCAAGACGGTGCTTCCAACGGACTGACGGCCCCGAACGGAGTATCGCAACAACGCGTTCTACGAGCGGCCCTCAACGACGCAAAGCTCCTTCCGTCAGAAGTAGATGTGGTCGAAGCACACGGCACTGGAACCAAACTCGGGGATCCGATAGAGGCGGAGGCGTTGATTTCCGTCTACGGCAACGATCGGGATGTCCCTTTGGCAATCGGATCACTGAAGTCCAACATCGGACACGCCCAAGCTGCAGCCGGAGTTGGTGGCGTGATCAAGATGATCATGGCGATGCAGCACGGCATCCTTCCACGTACCTTGCACGCTACAACTCCCTCTCAGCACGTTGATTGGTCGACAGGAGCAGTTGAGTTGTTGACCGTCGCCAAGGACTGGACGGTCGGCCGACGACGGCGGGCTGGGGTGTCATCCTTCGGCATCAGCGGTACGAACGCGCACATCATCCTCGAAGAACCAGACGACACACCCACACCTCAGATAGCGATACCGGCAGTGGTTCCCTTGATCGTGTCCGCTCGAACAGACACCGCGGTGCGAGATCAACTGGTACGACTGCGCGATCACCTGGTCAGCCAGAAGATCGACCTACGCTCTGCAGCAAGAGCGTTGACGGACCGGTCTCGATTCGACCATGCCGTCGTAGTGGCGGTGACGGAGAATACCGACGTCGTCTCAGCCCTAGAGGATTCGGTTCTTCTGCCACCGGGATCGGCGGGCAAGCTGGCATTTGCGTTTACGGGGCAAGGTAGCCAGCGGATCGGCATGGGGCATGGCCTCTATCTGACGTACCCCGCTTACGCTGCGGAGTTCGACGAAGTATGCGCCGCGTTCGACACCCATCTCGATAGACCGCTGTGTGATGTCGTTTTCGGAGGCGGGTCCGACCTCGATCGCACCGAGTACGCCCAGCCTGCTCTCTTTGCCGTGGAGGTCGCACTTGTTCGTCTCCTGGAGTCATGGGGAACCGTCCCCGATGTTCTCGTTGGGCATTCGATCGGCGAAATCGTCGCCGCACATGTAGCAGGCGTCTTGACGCGCACCGATGCGGCCACTTTGGTGGCCGCCCGAGGCCGCTTGATGCAAGCCCTTCCCGAAGGTGGTGTGATGATTGCTGTCGCCGCCGGTGAGGACGAAGTACTGCCACTGCTGGCCGAGCACCGCGAGGCTACGTCGATCGCCGCTGTCAACTCACGTCACTCGGTCGTGCTGTCAGGCAGTTCGGATGCGCTGAAGGGTGTCGCACACCAACTTTCAGTCCGCGGTAGACGCACTACTCCGCTTGTGACCAGCCATGCGTTTCATTCACCATTGATGGACCCGATGCTGACCGAGTTCAGGGAGATAGCACGGAATCTCACTTACTCCGAGCCGACGATCGAAGTCGTTTCTGCTCTGCAGGGTGGTTCTGCGCTCACTGACCCGGAACATTGGGTGGATCACGTCCGAGAGTGTGTTCGGTTTGCCGATGCTGCAACCAGTGTGGTGCAAATCGGTGCCACCACTATCTTGGAAATTGGCCCCTCCGCCGTGCTTACGGGGCTTCTTTCGGATCAGCTTCCAGCGGGGAGTATGGCCTTGCCTGCCTTGCGCAAAGACCAGGATGAAGCCCGCACTCTGGTGACGGCCATGGGCATCCTGCACTCCCGCGGCGTAACAGTGAATTGGGATGCACTGCTTGGTCCGAGACTGCGAACAGCCCTGCCACCGTACCCATTTCAACGGGATCGGTACTGGCTCGAGTATGCGTCCCCGGAGTCGATCCAACCCGCGGTCGTCGGACTTGTTGCCATTGACCATCCAGTCCTCGCTGCTGCGGTGCCATTGGCCGACACTGGAGAGATTTTGCTGTACGGCTCCATATCCGCTCAGTCCTTGCCTTGGCTGTCCGAACACATGGTGGCCGGCGCACCGGTAGCTCCCCCGGCGGTCTTGGTCGAGGTGGCGATGCGCGCGGGTGCGCAGGTCGGGGTCAACGTGTTGCACTCATTGACTATCGAATCCCCGGTAGTCGTCGACGGAGAGGTCCGTTTGCAGGTTCGTCTTGGAGCTCTGGACAGCGACGGAGGCCGGGAGGTCACGCTACATGGGTCGGTGGGCACCGATGAGACGATTTGGACCCGCCACGCGCATGGCCGCGCTGTTTCGAGAGACGACGCACCGCAGACGAAAAACATTCGGAGGCTGGGTCGTTCGGGAAGTGTGTTCGACCCACAGTTGCTCGACACCGAATTCCCTTCGGAGATCGGTGCCACCTACTGGCGAGGACCGGTCGAATGGCACGACGTGCAGGTACGAGACGGGCGCGCTCACGTCGGTGACGTTGTGTACTCGGAAGTCGGTCTAGGTGCATTCACCGTCGGACGATCTTCGTTTTCGAGCGTGGATTGGTTGCCCCTTCCGGCCGAGGTAGCAATGAGTGGTGCTCCGATTCCGTTTGCGGTCATAGGCGAGGCACCACACGGCGCAACTGCGGTTTTCCCAGATGTGCAGACTCTGGTCACCGCAAGAGCCGAGGGTGCCGCGTTCGCTGCAGTAGCGATCTTTTCGGATTCCAGTGCCTCTGCGGCTCAGGTCGTGGACGAGTGGCTCGCTGAGCCGAAGGTTGCCGATATCCCCCTCGTTCTGACCACTGTGGGCGGTGTGTCCATCAGTGACGGTGAGGTGGCCGATGCCGCACAGGCCTCTGTCTGGGGTCTGGCCGCCGCGGCGCACGCCGCAAATCCGAGTCGTGTGTTCGCTGTCGATATCGAACCCAATGGGGCACTCGTGATTCCGGAGGTCATTGTCACGTACGCCGAACCTCTGGCAGCCGTACGAAGGGGGACGGTGTTGGTGCCGCGTCGCGGTGCCATTGACCCTGCGGGCCCGGTGGTAGACCTCCCGGACGGGCCCCTGGCTCTGTCGCTCGATCTGAATCTGGCGTCCATTCTGACCGGACGTGAGGTTGTGGAGGTGGGTGAGCGCGCCGCGCTCACCGTTGTGAAGACCTGTGCAATCGACGAAATGCTGCGGACAGCCGAGAGTGTCCCCCTGGATGGGATGCTGGTCTTCCTCGTTCCGTTCGCCAGTCGAGAAGACCGCTCGGCTGCCGGCGCAGCGGGGTGTGCCGAAGCAATAGCAAGCACGAGGCGTGCACAGGGGTATGCGTCAGTCGCCGTGGCGCTGTTTCCTGGAGACGACCCCGCTGTCGTGGTGGCCGCTGCGCTCGGAAGTACTATTTCTGCTCTTGCCGAGTTGATTCCGGTGCAGGCAGAAAAGGCAGGCTCTCCATCAGGGCACGGCCGATTGGATCTCACCGATCTCACCGATCCTCAAGCACAGCGCGCTGTACTCGATCGCGTCCGTGGTGAAGTGGCCGCGGTTCTCGGCCATCGCAACCTCGGGGTAGTTACAGCCGATACAGCCTTCAACGACCTCGGATTCGACTCCATGATGGCGGTAGAGCTGCGAAACCGTCTGGCTTCGGCGAGTGGAATCGCACTACCCGCAACCCTCGTCTTCGACTATCCGACGCCCGCGTCTCTCGCGGAGGCGCTAGCCGATGAGATGACTCATAAGGCAGAGGAGCCAGACCTGGTACTTGCCGAACTCGACCGTTTGGAGAATGCGCTGGCGTCAGTAACCGACCCCATCGATCGGTCGGCGGTGACCGTTCGTCTCCGCGCTCTTCTGACGCAGTGGAACGAGGCATCCGACACCGAATCGGCGTCCAGTGCCGCAGAGCCCGACCCGCTCAGCGACGTGACTTCCGACGAGTTGTTCGCCTTGATCGACAAGCAACTCGGCCGCACCTCGGGATAGCCGAAGCGTTCGCGTTAGCCGACCGGAACGACTGAATCTTCAACGCACAAAGGTGGATCGAATGGCAGACGAGCAGAAGCTCATGGAATACCTGAAGCTGGTCACCGCTGACCTTCAAAAGGCAAACAAGCGTGTCACAGAGCTGGAATCTGCCGAACCGGAACCTGTTGCAATCGTCTCGATGGCGTGCCGCTACCCCGGTGGGATAATGAGTCCTGATGATCTTTGGAGAACAGTCAACGAGGGCGTCGACGGTACCGGACCGTGGCCGACAGATCGTGGTTGGGACGTCGAAGGGCTCTACGATCCCGAGCCCGGTGTTCCCGGCAAGTCCTACACCAACAGAGGTGGATTCATAAACCACGCGACAGAATTCGACGCTGGGTTCTTCGGCATCTCTCCTCGCGAGGCCGCAGCTATGGATCCCCAACAACGGGTACTGCTGGAGGTGTCCTGGGAAGTATTCGAACGCGCAGGGATCGATCCCAACGCATTACGAGGAAGTCGCACCGCCGTGTTTGCAGGAGTCGGCGAGCAGTCATACATCGGTCTCGCTGGCCCCCAGGAGCTAGAGGGCTTCCTCATGACCGGCAAGCTGTCGAGTGTTGCTTCTGGACGAATCGCGTACACCTTCGGATTCGAGGGCCCCGCAATCACAGTCGACACCGCGTGCTCGTCATCGCTTGTCGCCCTTCACCTTGCCATCCAGTCGCTGCGAAGTGGAGAGTCGTCACTGGCACTGGCGGGCGGGGCAACGGTGTACGGCTCACCCAGCGGATTCGTGGAATTTTCCCAGCAGCGCGGGTTGGCCTCGGATGGACGAGCGAAATCGTTCGCAGCATCCGCAGACGGGACCGCTTGGGCAGAAGGTGCCGGCCTATTGCTACTCGAACGACTTTCGGACGCCCGAAGAAACGGTCACCCGGTACTGGCAATACTTCGCGGGTCGGCCGTGAACTCCGATGGTGCATCCAACGGACTCACAGCACCGAGCGGTCGGGCGCAGGAGAAAGTCATCCGGGACGCCCTCGCGGACGCACGACTGAATTGGGTCGATGTCGATGCCGTCGAAGCACACGGCACCGGGACTCGACTCGGCGACCCGATCGAAGCGAATGCTCTCTTGTCCGTGTACGGGAAGGACCGTACCGAACCATTATGGCTGGGTTCGTTCAAGTCCAACATCGGACACAGTGTCGCTGCAGCAGGAGTTGGCGGCGTGATCAAGGTCGTGCAAGCGATTCGACACGGAGTGCTACCCAAAACACTCCATGTCGATGCTCCGAGCCCCGTAGTCGATTGGTCGTCAGGATCGGTCGAATTGTTGACCGAAGCCCGTTCCTGGCCCGACAACGGAAGACCCAGGCGCGCGGCCGTGTCAGCGTTCGGCGTCAGTGGCACCAATGCGCACCTCATTGTCGAGCAAGCCGATCTCGCACCTCTCACCGAGCCAGCCGAACATCACACCGATGGCATTCCACTACCAGTCATATTGTCAGGGAGAGGCACTCGTGGACTCAAAGCTCAGATCGATTCGCTCACAGCACATTTAGAAATGCACCCCGAACTATCCGTTCTCGACGTAGCAAATTCCCTCGCGACTGGACGCGTGGGGTTCGACAGACGTGGCACAGTCGTTGCAGCTGACCGCAGTCAGCTAGCTGCCGGCTTGCAAAAGATCGGTGACGGGACAGCCGCCTCAGGAGGACGTGTCGCATTCTTGTTCAGCGGACAAGGCGCGCAAAAGCTAGGTATGGGCCGCGAACTCTCCACGCGCTTCCCTGTGTTCGCGGAAGCCTACAGCGAGATCATTGCAGCTATCGACCCACACCTGAGTCGAGCACTCGATGACGTTCTCGACACCGACCAGGTGCACCACACCGAATTCACCCAGCCCGCACTGTTCGCGTTCGAAGTTGCCCTACACCGACTTCTGACGTCTTGGGGTGTTCAGCCCGAGATCGTCGCGGGCCATTCGTTGGGAGAGCTTACCGCTGCACATGTTGCTGGAGTGTTGTCTCTGCCGGATGCAGCGCGCTTGGTAGCAGCTCGCGGCCGTTTGCTGGGGGCGCTACCCACAGGCGGAGCGATGGTTGCAGTCGCGTGTGCGAGTTCCGCTCTCGATACCCTACCCCGCGGAATCGACATCGCTGCCATCAACAGTCCGACGTCAGTAGTGCTGTCCGGGCCAGAAGACTCCCTGCACTCCTTCGTTCAGACACTCAAGCGACTGGGTGTCCGAACAAAACCGCTGAACGTCAGCCACGCCTTTCATTCCTCGTTGGTCGAACCAATGCTCGACGACTTCCGGGCCATTGCCGAATCAGTTGTCTACCGTCAACCCACGATCCCGGTTGTCTCCAACGTAGACGGAAAGTTGTCCACATCGAATCGCTTCGATGCAGATCATTGGGTTCGACACGTACGCGCCGCTGTGCGATTCGCGGATTGCATCGATACTCTCGTGGCCGAAGGAATCGACACCTTCGTAGAAGTCGGACCTTCCTCTGTTCTCACTCCACTGGTTCTAGAGGGCGGAAATGAAGCAATCGGCCTCCAACAGGGGAATTCCGAAGTGGTCGAACTGCTGGAGGGCCTTGCAGCGACCTACCGACGGGGGGCGCATGTGTCTTGGAACGCCTTCTTCGCCACCCTCGGCGCTCAGCAGATCGAACTTCCGACTTACCCGTTCCAACGCGACCGGCATTGGGTCGTCGATAGCGCAGTCCGAAACGACCCGGCTGCCGATTCTCATCCTCTACTCGATACGACACTCGCTGTTGCGGGGCGCGACGATTTCGTCTTCACCGGCACCATTGCAGCTCACAGCCACCCCTGGGCAAAAAGAGACTCGGTTATGGCCACTGCCCTGGTTGAGATGGCGCTCGGCGCAGGAGACCGAGTAGGCACCCCGCGAATCGAACAGCTGACCGTGCGGACCCCCCTTGTTCTGCCACCCCGTGGTGCGCTGCACTTCCAGATTCTCATCGACGAGCCTTCTGATGGCGGACGAGCCGTCGCCATCTACTCGCGAGTCGAAAATCGAAACTCATGGACTCTGCATGCCGACGGAGTTCTGGGCCAGTCACGTCGCCCTGCGATCGACATCGGGCTGTGGCCTGACGTAGCCGTCGGGGCTGCAATTACCTCGGGCGCTGAGACCTGGGTTGATGTTGAGGTGGATGAGCCGACCGATGGGTTCGCCTTGCACCCAACGCTGCTCGCCGATGTACTCGGCTTGGCAAGACCAGGATCGTCACCTACTCATTGGCGCGGTGTCGAAGTAACGGCTTCCGGTGCCAGCCGGGTCCGCACGCGTGTCAGCGCGACAGGAGTCGACACAACAGCGCTCATCATCTCCGATTCTTCCGGCGGAACCGTCGCCGTTGCTGACGAAGTCCGCCTGACGACGTACACGGATGCAGCAATGTCGTCGGCTCTTCTGCGGCCATCGGACACACTCCTTCGTCCGAGCTGGATCTCGTTGGTGAGACTTGACGACAGCTCCAGTCACCACGGCGAGGTGGTATCCCACGCGCCCGAACTGGATTTGCACAAACGCACGCAAGCAACGCTCGAGTCGCTCCAGCGCTGGATTGAATTGAACAGTGGCACAAAGCTGGTCATCGTCACGCGAGGTGCATTCTCAGTATCGGGAGAGCCGATCACCGACCTCGCAGGCGCGAGTGTGTGGGGTCTGGTTCGATCGGCTCAGTCCGAGCACCCAGGAAAATTTGTGCTGATCGACGCTGATGAGTCGCCGACGGACGAGCTGATCGCTCGAGCGGTTTCGTCCGGTGAGTCGCAGGTTGCAATCCGAGGCGAACAGCTCCTGGCACCCAGGCTCCGGCGGGGACCGTCTGACATTGCACGTCCTTCAGGGCATTGGCACGGCACAGTGTTGATCACGGGCGGAACAGGTGCGCTCGGCAGGATCCTTGCACGCCACTTGGTCATCAATCATGAAGTTCGCAGCCTTGTACTGACCAGCCGTTCAGGCATAGCGGCGTTCGGTGCCCGCGCCCTTGTCGATGAGCTGACAGGCCTCGGGGCGAAAGTCGAGGTCGTGGCCTGTGACATCTCGGACAGGAATGCCGTCGGACGATTGGTGGCTGAACACCCGCTCAACGGCGTCATCCATGCAGCGGGAGTCACCGACGATGGACTTATCGATAAGCTCACCCCCACTGACCTTTTCGCGGTACTCGCTGCCAAGGCCGACGGCGCTCGTCATCTGCACGAACTAGCAGGAGACGTGAGTGCATTCGTCCTGTTCTCGTCCCTTGCGGCCACCATCGGCGGTGCAGGACAATCCAACTACGCTGCAGCCAACGCTTACCTCGACGGGATAGCAACGATGCGGGCAGTCGAGGGAAAGCCAGCCACCTCTATCGCGTGGGGCCTATGGAACCTTGACAGCGGAGTAACCAGCCACCTCGGAGCTGCTGATCGTCGCCGGATAGAACGTGCCGGTTACCTGTCGATCGACCCTGTACTCGGCGTGGCAGCTCTGGATGCTGCTGTGGGCGACGGGGCACCTGTACTGGTCTCTGTCCCACTGGACGAAACCGCTATGCGTACGCGCCCAGATCAATTGCCCGCCGTTTTTCGGGAGATCATTCGAGTACCCCTTCGGCGCAGTGCGACTGGGCCGGAGAACTCGGGGTCGTGGGCCGACCGTATTGGCACACTCACCCCTGACGAGCGCTCCGCGGCAGTCCTGGCCGAGGTCCTGGATACAGTTCGTGGCGTCCTAGGGCACGCAGACAGCGAGTCGATTCACTCCACGTCGGCGTTCTCAGACCTTGGATTCGACTCGCTTCTGTCGGTTGAGCTCCGCAACCGTCTTGCGATGTCATCCGGGCTTACGTTGCCACTGACGGCACTTTTCGACCATCCCACGCCGACCGCTCTGGCCGACCATCTCGATGGGCAACTCACACCCGACGGAAATTCCGATGCAAGTGGGGTTGATTGGGACGCCGAGATAGCGCTTCCCGACGACATCGAACCCTCCAGCGTAAGAATATCTGCAACCGACGACCCCGAATGTGTGTTACTCACCGGGGCCACCGGCTTTCTCGGCGCGTTCGTGCTGCGGGAACTACTGCAGCTCAAACGCGCCCGTGTCCTCTGCCTCATACGTGCGGAGGACACGGCCGATGCTTGGCGAAAGCTGCGCGAGAATCTGACGTGGTACCGGATACAAGGAGATATGACACGAGTCGAGATCGTCGTGGGCGACCTAGGCGCGGCGTCACTAGGCCTGCCGGCCGAAGAGTTCGATCGACTTGCGACGACGGTCGATGCGATCTACCACGCCGGAGCTCAGGTCAATTGGCTGCAGCCTTACCAGGCGCTCAAGGCTGTCAACGTCGAAGGAACCATAGAGCTGCTTCGCCTTGCGGCCATGCACCGCACCGTTCCGTTGCACCACGTATCGACAACCGGCGTATATGCGGGCCCCGCAACTCCGGGCGTCGCATTGCGGGTCGGTGACCCAGCAGGGCCTGGAGACGAGCTACCGAGTGGCTATACCCAGAGTAAATGGGTGGCTGAGGAAATCATCGGTCTCGCCCGTGAACGCGGCTTGCCGGTTTCGGTGTACCGGGTAGACCTGATCTCCGGTGATCGTGTGACCGGAGCCTGCCAAAAGCGGGACTACGTCTGGCTGGCTCTCAAGGGGCTGATTCAAGCCGGCTGTTACCCCCAGAACCTGAGCGCTCCTCTACACATGGTGCCGGTGGACTTTGCAGCCAACGCGATTCTGCGCCTGTCGGGAATGCCCTCTACCGCAGGGCGAGTGTTCCATATCGACTCACCGAGCTCAGTCGATTTCGCCGAGATGATCGACAGCCTTTCCGCATTCGGTTACGCCTTGCAGGAGCTACCATACGACCTGTGGCGGGCAGCAGTAACAGGGCAACGCAACAACGCGATTCTTCCACTTCTGGACGCATTCGACATGATGCTGGCCGATAGCGGGACATTCTATCCCGCCATCGACACCTCCGATACTGACGACGCACTTGGCGGGCATTGCCCTCCAGTTACAGAAGATTTGGTGAACACTTACGTCCGATTTTTCATCGAATCACAATGGCTGCCCGAACCCTCAACGACCTCGAACAGCGTACGGCATACCTCATCAGCCCCTTTGAGCTGACCAGACCAGACCCGTAATTTCCTTCTAGCTCCGTGAAATCAAAGGGGTCCTCCCTCGACGCCGAGGGAGGCGCGTCCAATCATCCGGACTCAGGGTTCGAGATACTACGAAGAATACATGACTCAAAACCCAAACGTCAGCGGATGGTGACTAAAGTACCAAGGAAATAGTCCGCCTTCACTTCGGGATACCCCGAGGGAATAGGCGGCCGATAACCATTTCCGCGACTTCGCGATGGTGGGAGTCCAAAAAAAAGTGTCCGCCAGGGAAAGCTCGCGCCTCGAAACTTTCCGAGGTGTGTTCGCTCCAAGCTTCGATCTCATCGCGAGAGGCTCTCGGATCCCGGTCACCAAAGAGCGCAAAAATAGGGCAGCTGACATCCAAACCCGGTTGGTACCGATAGAATTCGGACGCACGATAGTCGTTCCGTATTACGGGAAGCAACATTCTTCGAGTATCCGCGTCTTCAAATATATGCAGGTCGGTTCCGCCGAGTTTATGCAACTCTCGCATGATATCCACGTCGCTATCCAGTGGCACCTTCTTTGGTGGGAGCACCGAGGGGGCGCGTCTGGCCGACACGAACAACGCGCTCGCAGGCGCTCTACGTCGCTCCCACCGTCGTGCTACCTCGAACGCCAGAGTGGCACCCATACTGTGCCCGAAAAAAGCTGTCGGCATTGTCTTCGAGGAATCAACCACATCGGCAACACAATCGGCCAACTCCGATATGGAATCGATCAGGGGCTCACGGTGGCGATCCTGCCGACCTGGATACTGAATCGACACTAGCTGCACTGGACTTGACGCCATCGACTCCGAAAGACCGCGATAGTAGGTCGCAGATCCTCCCGCATGCGGGAAACAAATCAATTGCGCCTTCGCGTCTGGCACTGCATGAAAGCTTCTTATCCACAATGAAGTGTCAGCAGGTTTCAACTTGTCTCACCTTTTCCGTAAGCAACCAATTTAATTCATCACATATCCAACAATACGTGCCCGAACCAACGCGGCCCGAAGCTACTGGCCTCGCCACAGCTCCAATGCAGGCTGCGCGGACAAAGCGGCTCTGACGAATTGCAATGGGCACCGCAGGAGAAACGCCTTCTTACGCCCTGATTAAATCGGCGGCCCGTTCCGCGATCATAACTGCGTGTGCATGTGTGTGCCCGCGGGGAGCCGAAGGAATCACTGATGCATCGACTACGCGCATTTTAGTCGTACCGTAGACCCGGAGCTGGTCATCGACAACCGAACCGATCGCGCACGAACCGATGGGGTGGAACACTGTGCTCGCACGATCACGAATGTAATCAATTACAGAATCGTCCGATGGCCAGGGATCGACCGGTCCGTCGTGCTTGTCGCCCAGCGCATCCAAGATCTTCTTTGCAACTTTCAATCCGGCGAGGTAAGCACTGACATCAGCCGGCGCAGTTAAGTATCGCGGATCAATGTACGGTCGCGAATTTGGATCGCTGGATGCGAGCGATATGATCCCCCGACTTTCAGGGCGCAAGAGAACTACGCCCAACGTGTAGCCGGGAATCGTCAAACCTGCACTATCAAACGCTATGGGTGACCAGATCAATTCCAAATCCGGAGGACCGTCACCGCCGTCCGCTCGCAAGAATGCAACACCCTCACCGATATTTGATGTCAGAGGACCCATCCGCTTTTGCTCATAGCGCTCACGAGAGACCCCCAGAAACCGAGTCGCTGCCGCGGCGTTAACTGCCAAGTCTAGAATCGTGTGATCCTGCAGCATAAGTCCTACCGGAAGATCCACCAGCGGTTCAATTCCGACTGCTTGCAGCTGTTTTGCAGGTCCGATACCCGAAAGCATCAACAGATGGGGCGAGCCAACAGATCCGGCAGACAGCACGACTTCGCGCCTAGCCGCTACCTCAAAGTCCTCGAGACGAACCCCGGTTGCCGTCGAACCATCGAAGAGCACGCACTGCGCCGTCTGACTGCTGAGCACTGTCAGGTTTGGACGACCGAGGACAGGTTTGAGATAGCCGTCAGCTGAACTCCATCGTGCACCGTAATGTTGAGTCACTGGCGTCAGTGCGCACCCCACGTTGTGTATCGCCCCCAAACCGCCACTTGGGCGATGGATCCCAATCGACTCGCATGCCTCTAGAAACAGATGAGTGCTCGGGTCCGGGTCTCGTTGAGGAGAGATCCACAGAGGACCGCGCGTCCCGAACGCGCGACCTTCCTGCACCGGACCCGACCACCGTTCGGCACGGCGAAAATATGGTGCCACTTTCTCGGCGCTCCAATTTTCCGGCCAACTATCGAAGTCCGCTGGGTGGCCGGGAACCCACATCTGGAAGTTGATGGAAGAAGAGCCCCCTATCACCCGGCCTCTGGGCCACGAAACAGCGCGGCCACCCAAGCCGGATTGAGGCTCTGTGACATAATCCCAATCAACCTCGGAACCGAGCAGCTCCAGCGCGCTCAGAGGAACCGTGATGTCCGGATGGCTATCGGCACCGCCGGCTTCCACGAGCGCAACACTGACCCTTGGGTCTTCGGACAACCGTGCTGCCAGCACACAGCCTGAGGAACCAGCCCCCACTATCACATAGTCGAACGTTCGCGCCTTATTCACGAGATTTCCGATCTAAGCCTTTGAGGTCGTCGATTCGCGGTTCAGGAAACTAGTTGAGATACCTGGCCCGAAGCTACTAGTCCGGATTCCATGGCCCCTTCGACGTAGCCGCTCCAACCGGACGCAATATCACTGGTAGCAAAAAATATGCGGCCTTGAGGTTGCTGGATTTCTGGAAACAACTTTGTCAGCTGTCCAGGTTGTCTGAATGACCATCCGCCCAACGAGAAAGCGTCAGACCCCCAATCTTGTCCTCTAGCTGCAAATACTCGGGCGTTCGGTACTACCAGTTGCAGTGCCTGTTGGATCTGTCCGGCGTTGTTGACATCGAGACGAGGGTCGCTGCTGAACGCAGTCATGAGCCAACCACGACTAGTCCGTTTGTGCGGAACTAGCGTATCGATCGGGTAGCCCTCGGGTGTATGAACGTAGGTGTTGCCGATTGTGTCCGACATGTGCAGACACATCTTCTTCGCGGGTGTGACACCCACAGTTTCGAGAGAGGCTTGACGCTTTGCCGGCGAAAGCCCAGGACTGAACTCAATGTGCCGCCAATTATTGACTGGGACCGCCAGCACTACTGAACTCGCAGAGTGAGATGCTCCGCCCCGGGTGCGGACAATTACTCGACGCCCGTCGTCGACTATGGACTTGACTGGCGACGAGAGTCTGATTTCGGCACCGGACTCCTCGAATATAGTTCGCGCTAGCCTACTCATGCCGCCAATTGGTCGGAAAGTATTAATTCCATAGTACTGTTCCGCATTATAGTTGCAGAGTGCCCACCAATGCAGGAACTGCGTGTACGCAGCGCGGTTCGATCCGCCACCTAAGCCACCAGTTGCACCGCTGAGCCACCGTTCGTCCAGTACAGACAATCTCATGGAATCCAGGTGCTCCCGGACGCTCCGATTATCCGATTCGCGAAGTACTCCCGAAGCCGCGAGCGGATTGTACGCGTCCGGAAACAGCTCAAGTGCTTGGTCAGCAAAGCGAGTCAACAGCTCGCCCTGGCGCCCGAACGACTCGGCGGGTGCAATTGGGGCGAACCCGCTTTCGGTCGGAAAAATCGTATTTTCGGCTGCCGGGTCTGCTATAAAGCCAATACGTTTAGATTCAATTTCGCTCCATACATTTTCCTGCAAACGATCTACCCATGTGCCCCCCAATTCAATCTCTTCACCCTCAAAACTGGATGTCCACGCACGACCACCGATCCGGTCCCGCGCTTCGAGTACAAGAACTTTGAGACCCATGCGTCTGAGAGCACGTGCAGAGGTTACGCCCGCAAAACCGGCACCAACAACTATTGTGTCGTATGCAGGTCGAGTACTGTTCGGCGCAGCAGCAGCGACCCCAGGAGCGAACAGGCTACCCGTGACTGCGCCCGCTACAGCTGCCTTAAGCAGGCTACGTCTGGTAATACTGTGTTCGCGCACTATTGGTTCATTCATCGTTTCGCGTCCCGGGCTGGATTCGGTCTACAGAAAGGAAGATTGCGGGTCGAGCCCTACCAGTACACGCCCGTGGACCTCCAGGCTCATGTCCGGAGACATCAGACCGTGAGTACTCAGACCAAGCAGGTCGCGGTGGTAGCGTTGAAATGCCGAAAGCTTGCTTAGCGCAGATGCACCGGCGATCGTCTGAAGAAGCTCAATTGCCTCCTTTACCAAAAGAATGGCCATTCCTGCTTGGCCGCGAACAGCTGCCTTTTCTTCCCACGTTGGGTGCTTCCCTTCGTCGGCCCGGCACTGAAGGAGTTCGACGTATGACGCTGAAAGTGTCTCCGCCGCAGAGATCTTGTTTGCAGCCAATGCGACCTTGTGTTGCGTCAATGGGTGTTCTCGCTGCTCGGTCCATACGGTGTAGGCGAGGCTTTTGCCAGGCAGACGGGTGAGGAATACTTCCAGTGCGCCTTTAGCCATACCAATATAGGCCGCGACGGACTCCGCCACTACGTAGCTGATAAGACTGTACCCGCGGCCTGGCGCTGTTGGCGTCCGAGTCGGTTCCCCGTACAACAGCGCCTGCTCAGCGGTAACTACGCGGTGTGAAGGCACAAACACGTCCGTCGCGGTTGTGGTCGAACTCCCGGTGCCAGATGCGGCAGAAACATGCCAATCGTCAGCGATGGTGAGCTGGTCCATGGGAACCATAGCGAACACCTCATCTTCCGTACCATCAGAACGCTCGACTATGGCAGCCACCAGATCCCAGTGCGCCCCTCTGCAGCCTGTGTTGAATCGCCAAGAACCATTTAGTTGATAGCCGCCCGGTACGGGCTTTGCACTTGCAGTAGGTGTAAATCCCCCCGACACGCGCACCGACCCGCCGGCGAAAATCTCCTCCTGCGCTGCGTCGGAGTACAACGTCGTCATCCAAGCACTTGACACCCACGAAACTGAAACCCAGGATGTAGACCCACAGCCGCGTGCAATCTCCGTCAGTACGTCGATTTGTTCGGACAGCGGCAGATCAAGACCACCAAAACGTTTGGGGACAGACATAGAAAAAACTCCAGCCTGATCCAACATGTCGATATTTCGTTGAGGTATCCACCGGGACTCGTCGGCCTCGAAACCGTTTTTGCGCAGTTCAGGCACCAGTTCGCGGACGGAATTCAGTACAGCACTCATGAGATTTCCACTCTTTCTATGTAAGGAGGACAGGCAATGTTGCATGGCCATTGGAAATAAACGATCCCAACGGTTGCAGTGCGGGCACAGGTACCGCCAGCTGCATCTTCGGGAACCTCTCGAATAGAGCTGATAGACCGACCGTTGCCTCCATCCTCGCCAGAGGTGCCCCGAGACAATGATGCACACCGTGGCCAAACGCGAGATGATCACGTGGATTCGGTCTAGTCGGATCAAACTGCGTTGCCGTCGTCCCGTGCACCTTGCTGTCGCGCCCACCGGCTCCGAATGAAATTACAATTGGGTCACCTTCATTGATGAAGGTTCCTTCTCCGACCTCAATACCTGACACGGCGTATCGAAGCGGTAGATTCGGAAATGGCGCTTCCAAACGGAGTGACTCTTCAATAACATTTTCCCATGACTGCGCTCCGGACGTTACGGCTTTGCGGTGTGTTGCGTGCGTCAAAAGCAGGGTGATGGTCTGATCGAGCAGATTTACAGTAGTCTCGTGACCTGCCGTGAACATCAGCAGCACAGTATCTACCAACTCGCGCTCATTGAGGACTCCATCCACATCGTCATGGGCTTGTATCAACGCGGTTGTCACGTCGTCACCCGGTTCCTTCCGTTTCATCGATATCAGATAACGGAGATGCTCATATAGCTCTAACTCATTGACTTTAACTTGCGCAGAGGAAGCCGATGTGTCCATAATTTTATGCACTGTTCGCAGCAATGGATCTCGTAGAATGTCTGGAATGCCCAGTAGCTCGGAAATTACTTGTACCGGCAGTGGATACGCAAAGCGCTCGCGAATGTCGACGACTTCACCGTGGGGTACCGCCGCGAGGGTACCCAATAGGTCCTCAACGATTGCTTCCACACGTGGGCGCATGTCTCGTGTACGTCGAGCAGTGAAAGCCTTACTCACTAACTTACGCAATCGCGTGTGCTCGGCACCGTAGGCGGTAATCATGTTTCGATCAGCCACCCACATCGCGAGCGACCAGGTCTGCGCTAATTCACTGTCCCCGTTACCCCACGCTGGCCAATGCTGGTAGGTGTCGCGTGAGACGCGATCATCGGTGAGCAGCTTCTTTGTCAAAGCGTAGTCGGTAACCCACCATGCGATGACACCTCCAGGGAGCTCGACTTGTACCGCGGGTCCGAGTGCGCGTAGACGTTCAGCCTCACAATGGATGTCTCTTCCGGAGGTATCGATCACGGGACAGTGTCTGGGCCCACTCATGCGAACCTACTAGCATCCTGCGCGCGTAAAATGTCGCATACATCGCGAAATCCAACGTCTACCTGCGCAATCTCATCCTGACTAAGAAATATCGACGGCTCAAAACGTAAAGTGTCCAGATTGGAAGCCGTCGAAAAGATTCGAATTTTATGTTTACGTAGAAGGTGTCCGCCAATGACAAATGGTAGCGCCTCGAAGCGAACAGATTCGCGTATTTCTGCCGATTCTGAGCTACTTTGATCGCGTAGCTCGAATCCTAGAATTAGACCTTCTCCGCGGACGTCCTTCACGACGTCTGGGTAATCATCTTTTATTTTCAGAAACATCGACTTTGCTTCTAGCCCGCGTTCCGCAGCCATCTTGTAGGCCTTGCCCCCGTCTGCTTCCAACATCTGAAGAAACTTCAACGCAATCCTGCTGGAAAAACCATCTCGGCCAAAGGTGGAGGTATGCATCAACTCGAATTCTTTGCGGTACCGGTTCTCATTTACCAGGACGACACCGAGCTTTGCGATACCACCACCCAAGGCTTTGGCGAGGATTATGTAATCCGGCCGAAGGTCGATATGAGTACCTGCCAAGAACGTGCCAGATCTGCCCATCCCGGATTGAATTTCATCCGACACGAGTGGCACTCCAGTTCGGTCGCAAGCCAGACGTACTGCGCGCGCCAGTTCTTCCGATATTGGAAAAATGCCAGCCTCGCCCAGAATCGGTTCAATTAAGAACGCCGCAAATACCGGGAACGCTCGCTCTACAACGGCCAACTCACCGTCCTGTACGACGAGATCCAGAAGCGAAGCTCGTTCCTCCTCGAGTATTTTGTCGATAACCTCAGGCTGGCTCCGTGGGACGAACCTCGCTTGTGCAGCTAGCGCTTTGAACGGGCCACGAAATTCTTCATTGAAAGTGAGCTGGACGCTGCTGACGAGCTTTCCATGAAAGCCGCCCTCTAATGCGAGAAATAGCGGTGGCCTCAGCTCTGTCTCCAAGTTTCGGCGCTGGAGCTCACTAACCAGACTTTCCAGGTTCGCGTCAACGTCGAGCCTTTCGGCAGCTGCAGTAATGTCAGCACCGTTCATGACAGCTCGGCGTGCAACCTCGACGTTGTTATCGATTCCAGTTTTGAGATCTTTTATCCGCATTCCGCGGTCCAGTTCGGCATGTTTGATCGTAATCTCGACCGCCTCAGCGCCTGAGTTCCCGAACAAGCAAAAATACTTTTCGTCCGTTCGCAATTCGCGTCGAACTATATCGTTTAGCTTTTCAGCCAAGTTGGTTGCGTAAGAGTATCCGGAGAATTGGGCATGAATGGGAGTTTGTTGATCAAGAAGCCATTTCGCGTGCTCGACCAGCACTGGGTTGTTGTGTCCGAACATTAGTGACCCAAAACCGCTCGCAGCGTCGAAGACCCCGACGTGCGTTCCGTCATCAGCAAGGTAGTAGAGCGTATTGCCCTCTGCCCGAACATATTTCAATGCGAGACCGAACTCTGACAACACTTCGACGAGGTAGGAGTCGGCGTACTCGGCGTCAGCGGGATAGTTGCTCATTATCAATCTCCGGTTGATGTTGATCTTGGGTCGTCATCACGCCTATGAGATCGACGTGCAGAATCTTTGTACCCCAGAGCATGACCCGCGCCGGTCACCAGAAGTCCTTCTCACCTCCGTGATTGGTCAATGAACGAGCAGTTACCCCGGACTCAGCGCTGATGGATTGGTTGGCACTAGCGTATGAACACGGGTTCCGTGGCTGCACTCTCCTTGCTATTGCTCAGTCGACGACGAGCGACGTGACCGCAGCGGCCTCGAGACCACGACCTCGTATGACGATCTCGTCGAACATCGTGCCCATTGCTGTGGTGCCCCGCTTTAAGGCCCGTTCTACATCGCTGCGTTCGGCCTGCGACAGAGGTGCACCGGACGCCTCCCGAACCGACTCGGCGTGTCCAAGCAGCAGTGCTGCACGCTTATGCTCACCAATCCTGGAGTATGTGCACGCAACACCTTCGACTGCCAAGGCCACCGCGCGAGAATCTCCAGTTGAACGGGCAATGTCATAGCCCTCCCTGTGCGCGATTAGAGCACTATCGATGTCGCCCCGCATCTCCGCAATGAAGCCAAGCTCTGCCAGGATCAGGGCTACCCCGTGCCCTCCCTCTACTTGCCGGCACCACTCCAACCACCGAAGCAGATGGACCTCGGCAGCCGAGAGGCGTCCCTGTCGCCGTTCCGCCATGCCAAGTCCGATCTCGGCGAACTGCTCGCCAAATGTGTATCCCTGTTCTGCAGCCAATCTCATCGAACGCTCGTGTAACTCACGTGCTTGTGTGTAGTCCCCATGGAGCAGGGAGATCCGGCCCAGCCCCGACAGCTTGTTGGAAACTTCGTTCCACAACCCCAATGTCTCAGCTATGCGCAAGCCCTGGCGGTGTAGTTGTGCCGAACTTTGGTAGTCCCCGTGCACCTCAGCCAATGCAGCCAATGCGTCGGTAGCCTGCAACTGGCCCCATCCATCACCTAAATCGACAAAAAGGCGAAGACTCTCCTCGCCGCGTCGACGAACCGTGTCAAGATCGCCGCGCAAGACCCCGAAGGCGGCCAGGGCGGCGAGCGCTGCAGCCGTTCCCCAGGAATAATCTTGGGCTCGGAACTCAACTAGAGCATCTTCTACACATTCTTCGGCGCTTCTCTGTTCGCCATAGCCGACTCGCACGAATCCCAGGAACCATCGGATCGTTGCTCTCCGAATTGGATCGCAGATTCGGTCTGGCAATTGACCGTATTGGTCGAGCGGATGAATTGTCTTACCCGCACGCAGCGCGAAACCTACCTGCCACGCCCTAGCCTCGCATTCCCTCGAACTTGCCTCGAAACCATCGGGGCCGGTGGCTACCGCTAATGCCATTTCGAATCCTCGGTTAGCTTCGTCTAGTCGACCGCTCAAGAACCAATGCCAAGCAAGCGCGTTGACAATGCGAAACGCCAGTTCTGTTTCATCGCGCGAAGCTGCGGCCGTCTCGAGCGCGGAACTAAAGTTTCCCGACTCAGTATTGGTTTGCTCAAGCCAACGACGCTGGCTCGGTCCTCGCAATTTCGGAGCTGTAGCTTCGGCGAGGTCCGCATAGTAACGAGCGTGCTTTATGCGTATGTCTGGCTCTTCACCGGAATCGCTGAGGCGCTCTTCAGCGTATGCGTGGACAGACTCCAACAATCGGAATCTTCGCACCCCCGCGACATCTATAACACTAACCAAGGAGCGGTCGACCAGACGGGAAATGAGATCGGGTACATCCTGTCGCTCAATCACTCCTCCAGAACAGACATCTTCCGCGGCGGTCAGCAGACACCCGCCGCTGAAGACTGCTAGACGTTCCAGAACAATCTGTTCGTGGTTTGTCAGAAGATCCCACGACCAATCGATCGCTGCACGCAAGGTTTGCTGGCGGACGGGCGCACCGCGTGACCCCATCGTCAACAATGAAAATCGGTGCCCAAGGCGTGCGGCCACCTCATTCACCCCCAGCGTTCGGACGCGGGTGGCCGCTAACTCAAGCGCGAACGGGAGTCCGTCCAGACGTCGGCAGATTTCGGCAACCGAAGTCCGAGTGTGCTCGTCAAGGACGAATCCTGGTGCGACCTCCGAAGTACGGGCTACGAACAATTCGGCTGCGCTGGAACCTTCGATAGATCGCGTGTTGGCTGGGATGGTGAGTGCGGGAACCGTCCATAGTCGTTCACCAGGGACGCCCAGCGGTTCTCGACTCGTTGCCAGGATACGTAAACCAGGCGCAGCCCTCAGCAAGAGGTCACTTACATAGGCCACCTGCTCAACAACGTGTTCACAATTGTCGAAAATCAGCAGGGTATGTTTGGTGCGTAACGACTCGGCCAAACGCTCGACCTGCGTGACCCTCCCTTCTCCCGCAGCCACCCCATCGCGTACGCCCAGTACAGATGCAATCGAATTTGCAACGATCGAGTATCCGCCCAGCTTCGGCTGGTTGCTCAATGTAGATAACTCAACCAGCCAGACACCGTCCGGATAGTCCTCGTCGATGGAGGAACCGACTTCGAGCGCCAGTCGAGTCTTACCTACTCCACCGACGCCATGCAGCGTAACCAAGCGGCTGGCCTCGATGAGGGCCTTTACTTGCACAGTCGCCGAGTCCCGACCAATCAGTGCGCCTACGGATGCAGGCAAGTTCGTGACTTGACGCGCCGCTGTAGTAATTGGGCTGTGACGTGGCGAGAGATCCGGGTCGCGTGACAGGACCGCCTGACGTAACGAGATCAGTTCCGCGCTCGGCTCAAGGCCTAGCTCCTCATCAAGCCGACCACGTAATCCGTCGAAGGCAGCGAGTGCTTCGCTTTGTCTTCCAGACGCGTAAAGAGCCCGTATGTACGCGGCGCACAGCCGCTCTCGAAAGGGATGCCGAGCCAGCAAGTCGCCGAGCTCACCCACCAGGAGCTGATGCTCACCCAAAGAAAGCATCGCGTCTGCCTTGTCTTCGAGGGCCGTGAGGCGCCTCTCCTCGAGCCGTGTGATGATCGGACCCGCAAAGTCTGTGTGGGCGAAGTCAGCCAAAGCCGGACCCCGCCACTCCGCGAGAGCGTCCCCGAGAATCCGCACCTGGAGTCGAACATTATTGCTCGACTGAGCCTTGATTAGTTGCTCCTCAAACCTGCGAAAATCGACATCGCCGTCGTCGACCTCTAGGGAGTAGCCGTGAGAATTAGACAGGATCAAGCTTCCCGCCGTTGGTTCGGCCTCGTCCAGCACCTTCCGCAACTGCCAAATTTTGGTGTGTAGTGCACCGAGCGGGTTGCCAGGAGGAGACTCCCCCCACAGCGTGTCGATGAGCCGATCCGACGAGACCGTACGGCCTTCTCCCGTGAGCATCACCGCCAGCAACATCCGGACCTTCTTCCCCGGCAGCGCCACAGCTTGATCGTCGCGCGTTTGAATTACGAGAGGTCCAAGCACGCCGAATCGCACAAATCTCACCTTATTCTTGGCGACCCAGGTGCGAATCGCATGCACCACTGACTTGAGCCAAGGTGCCGAGAGTGTTTTGAGAGGAGTCCAAGAGGTCTACCGACGAGACTAACAGTGGTAGCAGAAATGTCGGTGGGTCGACAGAACGACCCCTCCGGCGAAACAACGGGATGGAGATTAAGACAATGGGTCAGGAACACCGCGCACCTGTGACGGTTATCGGCTTGGGATCGATGGGTTCAGCGATCGCACAGTCATTTTTGGACAAGGGACATTCGACGACAGTTTGGAACCGTTCGCCCCAACGAGCCGATCAGCTCGTCGCACAAGGTGCCGTTCTTGCCACCACGGTTTCCGAGGCCGTCGCGGCCAGCGATCTGGTCATCATCTGCGTGCTCGACTACCGCGCCATGCACGAGATCCTCAGTTCGACGGGACCAGCATCACCCGGTCGTGCGATCGTCAACTTGACGTCCGGCACACCGGACGAGGCGAGAGAGACTGCCCGCTGGGCCCGGGAACGAGGCAGCGACTACCTCGATGGCGCAATCATGGCAACACCGTCCATGATCGGCTCAGAACACACACTCATTTTCTACGGCGGACCGAAGTCGATCTACGACACTCACGGTGCCACCCTTTCTTCGATCGCAGGTGCGAGCACCTACCTGAGCGAAGACGCTGGCTTGCCGTCGTTGTACGACGTGTCCTTGCTGGGGATGATGTGGACCACCTGGACCGGCTTCATGCACTCGGTTGCCCTGATCGGAACAGAGAATGTAACCGCATCCGCGTTCCTGCCCTACGCAGAGATGTGGTTTGAGCATGTGATCTCACCAGAGGTAGCAAACATTGCACGCCAAGTCGACGAAGGACAGTACACCGACGATGACTCGACCTTGGGCATGCAAATCGCAGCGATCGACCACCTGGTTGATGCGAGCCAGGCGCAGGGTGTGGATAGCGCACTACCTGAGCTCCTTAAGCGTCGTGCGGCCGAAGCCATTGAACGCGGTTACGCAGGTGATGGCTTCACGGCCCTTTACGAGGTGCTTCGGAAACCCACCGCCGATCGGTCGATCTAGAAACCAGCCACCGACCAGAGGAGTAGGAATGGCCGACACAGCTGACCGAGCAGGGATCAAAGAATGGCTCGGACTTGCAGTACTAGCGTTGCCAACGCTGGTACTGGCGATCGACGCGACCGTCCTGTACCTCGCATTACCGCAATTGGGCGCGGACTTGCGCCCCTCGGGTGCCGAGACTCTCTGGATTGTTGACATCTACGGCTTCATGATTGCCGGCTTTCTCATAACGATGGGTAGCGTCGGTGACCGAGTTGGACGACGAAAACTCCTAATGACCGGCGCAGTCGCATTCGGCGCGGCATCAGTCTTGGCTGCCTACGCCAGCGAACCAGCTGTACTCATTGCAGCCCGAGCCCTTCTAGGCATCGCTGGAGCTACTTTGATGCCTTCTACACTGTCGCTCATTAGCAACATGTTCCACGATCCCACGCAACGAGGATTTGCGATCGCCATCTGGGCTTCCTGCTTCTCCGCAGGGGTTGCATTAGGACCATTAATTGGCGGTCTTCTACTGCAATACTTCTGGTGGGGTTCGGTCTTTCTACTTGCGGTTCCTGTGATGCTACTGCTACTGGTGTCCTCGCCGTTCTTATTGCCCGACTCGCGAGATCCGCAGCCTGGCGAGATAGACTTCCTCAGCGTGTTGCTATCCCTAGCGGCCATTCTCCCGATCGTTTTCGGTTTTAAATTGATTGCCGCTGAGGGATTCGGAACCGTCAGTTCGGCCTCTATCATCGGCGGCCTGATATGTGGCGCAGTTTTTATACATCGGCAGCTAACACTCGCGAACCCACTGCTCGATGTCAGACTTTTCAGTCGACCAGCCTTCTTAGGAACTCTGCTTGCCTTACTTATCGGGCTTGCAGCGGTGGGGGTGACCTACATGTTCGTCACCCAGTATTTACAAATGGTCGAGAACAACTCTCCGCTGAGGTCAGGACTATGGCTTCTTCCCTCTGCGGTTGCAATGATCGCATCCTCGATGATTGCCCAGCGCTTGGTCCAAAGATTTGAGGCCGGACAGCTCGTCGCCGGCGCCCTTATCGTATCGGCCGCCGGTTATGCGCTGCTTGGATTCGTAGATGGCCCGGGAGATCTCACGCTCGTCGTCATCAGCCTCGTCGTCGTTTACACCGGCATCGGACCGCTCATGGCTCTAGGCACAAATCTCGTGGTCAGCGCTGCTCCCCCACGACGCGCAGGCTCCGCTGCCGCCATGTCCGAGACTGCAATGGAGTTGGGCCTGGCGCTCGGAATCGCTGTGCTTGGCAGCGTCGGAATGGCTGTCTACAGATCGCAGCTCCCCAGCGGTATACCAGCCGAATCCTCCGCCTCTCTCGCAAACGCCTTGGCAGTATTGGGAGACAACGAAGCGTTACTCCAGGCGTCGAAATATGCGTTCACGTCAGGTCTGAGCATAGTCGGTTGGATAAGCGCAGCCGCTACCGCGGCAATCTCTCTAGCGCTACTTGCACTCTCCCGCCGATCGGGCAGTAGCCCCAATCCTGAATTGAAGGCTGCCATGGACTCCAGTAGCGCAAGAAAGAGCCCCGAGCCATCAAACTGATCTAAAACTTCTGACCTTATTCACACGGGGACGCGCTTTCAATTTTCTTTCGTAGCCAGAAGCACTACCGACTTACAGTCATAATCAAAACTGAGGGAAGTCAAAGTGGAATTTCGACTACTCGGACCATTGGAAGTAATATGCAACGGTCGGCCGATAGCACTAGGCGGAATCAAGCAGCGAGCGACGCTGGGATTCCTTCTGCTGAATGCCAATCAAGTGGTCCCTACCAGCCAGCTGGTGGCAGCGCTATGGCCGACCGAAGACCCCCCTGCTTCGGCCCGAAAGATGCTACAAAACGCTGTCTGGAGTCTAAGACGATCACTAGCGACAATGAAGGAAGGAGACGATATTCAACTAACCACACAAGAACCAGGATACGTGCTGAGAGTGGACCCCGAACTATTGGATCTCACTCAGTTTCAGGACCGAATAGAACGGGCTCGTGCCGCAGACTCGACACCCGAAGTGGCCGCTGGCGAACTCAGAGCCGCGCTTAGATTGTGGCGTGGAAACGCTCTGTCCGATCTGGTAGAAAGCGGAATTTCATGGCCCGAGTTATCAAGTGTCGAAAATCTCAAACTAAGTGCACTCGAAGACTATTTCGATGCTGAACTTGCTTGTGGTCGCCACCAAACAGTGTTGATCGAGCTGTCTTCGCTCGTAGAAGCTGAACCACTGCGAGAGAGATTGTGCAGTCAGTTGATGCTCGCGCTATACAGGAGCGGGCGACATGCGGACGCGTTAGCCGCTTATGGGAGGCTCCGGGTCTCCCTCGTCGACAACCTGGGATTGGAACCGGGACCGGCTTTGCAAGAGCTTCAGCAGTCAATTCTTAACCACGAGCCTACACTGGCCGCCAACAACTTGACATCCGTCAGCGCACTTCACCACACGCTCGAACACGACGCTTTGAACGCTCCGGTTCCGCCTTCGAAACATCCTTCGTCCCGGCGTGCACGTCTGACTATCGCAACTGTTCAAGTCCGTCTACCCACGGGTCCAATCAATGCCGACCCTGCCAAGAAGGACTCAACACTAGCAACGGTGAGCGAAGTGATACAGACTTGCTTCGAAGACTTCGGTGGCACGTTGGCTGCATGTGTTGGCTCAGTTTCCGTGGTGATGTTTCCCGACTGCGACCGCCAGGTCGAAAAGGCAGTGTCCGCCGCACTCACAGTGCGTGACTGGTTTGCCAACGACGTTGACTTGAAGATCTCCCTTGCTCATGGAAGCGTTCTTGTCAAATCTGATTATCGTTCTGTTTTTCCAGTTTTGCACGGCACCTTGATTGACGAGGGTCAAAAAATCTTATCTGAAGCGACAGACAACTCCGTCTTTGTTTCTGCCGGAATACGTGAAATTCTCGGCCAATCCTATAACTTTGCTGCAGACCCCACCGCCGATAGTTACGAAGTCAACAGTATCAACGCGCACATCGAAGCAGAGTATCTCGAGGAATTAAGTCTGATACAGACCCTGATGGATCGAGCCGTGAAATGGAGCAAGCCCCACATCGTTACACTACTGGGCGAGACCGAAAAGTTCGTGGAGACCTTCATTGGATCTGTAACCACCCCTCGAATCATACAAAGCAGGGTTTTGCCAGATGATGACGGCCTGGAACTGTTGGTGAGAACTATTGCCCAGCATTGCAATATTGAACCGGAGATGCTTCTGAATAACAGAGGAACCGTTGATCATTTGGGAAAAGCGAACATCTCTACAACCGATTTGAACGATGCCCTTACCTCTTGGTGCGGATATATCAGAGCAGCCGCTGCTGTTAGGCCGTTAGTTTTGGTATTACGTGACTTACATCTAGCCAAACCTGAGGTGAGGAACGCCGTCCAGTCGCTGGCAGACCCGAACTACCCATTACCATTGGTGGTTGTTGTATCTGCACACCACGACCTGCTACGGTTTAGCCCAAACTGGGGAATCGGCAACCCGCACTCGACGTCAATTAAAATCGACGACACGCCAGAGAATACCAGCAACTACTTGCGCAAAAAGGTTACCTCCACGATATCGGAATACATCAGCGATGTTCCATCAATGGGAGTACATCGTCCGGAACTTCCTCAAAGTAGCTTCTATTCCGATTTTATTGACAACCCTGACTCCATGAACGTGTCGGCCTAGCACGAGAGCGTCGCTCTGTAGGTCGAGATTCTGTTCGACGGTGGAGACCCTGGCGTACCCGTATTTGTGGCCCACGGGGGCTAACCTTGCCAGAACTCATCGTTTCGGGTGGTTTTGGCGCGCCGGGTTTAGCCTACGTGTCTGGCACGGAATTTCAGCTGGTCGAGTTTCGACGCAATGTGGTGGCCGAGGTTGTGCCAGAAACGATCTTGGTCTCAACCGGTCAGCGCATCACCTAGTTCAGCGATTGTCGCTTGCCGGCAAGTGTTTGCCTATTGCAGGCGAGATTTGTTGTCAGGTCGAGATGTTGATCGGTCATGATGGGTCGATGTTGAAACAGGCTCTCGGGTTCGCTTTGTTGGGTGCCCGAGGTGCCTCTGCTTGCTGCCGTACCCGAAGAAGAAAGACACCATCCCAGCCTAGCGATCTCCCAGCGGACGGCTCGGGACCCCGGTGCACCGTAAAGGATCGACGGCCCCCAACCTCACCCACTGGACGCGAGGGCGTGGGGCTGGCTGGGATCGAGGCTGGAGGCGAAGTGGGCGCGCACGGCGTGGCAACGCTGGTCGAGTTCGGCGGCGTTGCCCGCTTCCGCGAGTTCAACTACGCAACGGTTTGTCGAAGAGCGAATCAGCAGAGCACATCGAAACCATGCAAATGGCCTACGAGGATGCGCGCAGGCGGTCGGAGGACCTCTTTCACAAGATGACCGAACTAGGAATGGCGGTCGGAGACGAACTAGATGACTAGGGACCCCTTCAGACTTGGCGAGTGGGGTCGAATCTCGACCACGACGTCGGGTGGCGTCAGCGTGGCGCGCGTTCGCATCAGAGATCAGGACGGTAAGCGACGACTGGTCGAAGCTCGTGGAAAAACCGCAGCCGAAGCGCGGCGGAGGCTTCAGGAAAAAGTTGTCAACCGCGAACCACCCCATCCTTCTCAGCGTGCTGAACTGAGCAAGACGTCCACGATGTCGGAGCTGTTCACCTACTGGATAGCTCAGAAGGCGAAAACTGTTTCGCCGCAGACAATAACGGGCTACAGGCAAGCATGGAACGCCTACTGCGCGGCAGCTGTAGGCGAGATCTTCATCCGTGAGATGACGGCTGGGAAGGTTGACTCTTTGATCAATTCGATCGGAGAGAGGACCATGAGTGGCGCTCGGATGTCGCGGATCGTGATGTCCGGCATGCTCGGTATCGCCGTACGGTTCGACTTCCTCAGCCACAATCCAGTTCGCGATACGCCGAGACCGACCCCAAAGAAGTCCGCTGTCCGCGCGCTGACTCCCGACGAGCTCGACGAATTACGCGAACGCGTGCAGAACTACTCTCGCCACCAGACCGTCGACGAATATGGGGTCGTACGGCCGAAGCTCGGACAACGACCCGGTGCCGATCTCGAGGACATTCTTATGCTCCTGATCGCCACAGGTGCTCGCATCGGTGAGCTCTTGGCTTTGAAGTGGGACCAAGTCGATCTGGACTCGCCGATCCCGACCGTCACATTCAGCGCAACTCTTGTTGTTCCGCGAGCGGCCGGCGAACGCCTCTTCCGTCAGAACTTCCGAAAGGGTGATGCACCTCCGCTTACCGTGGTGCTTCCGCCGTTCGCAGTCACAGCACTCCGACGTAGGCACGCTATGCCAACGTTTCAGAACCCGGAGAACGCGCTGTTCGTGACGGGCACCGGCAATTGGGTGTCGCCGGCGAACGTTCGGAGATCGTGGCGCGCTGCACGCGGCGACGACTTCGACTGGGTTACTCCTCACACCCTCAGAAAGACCGTAGCCACTCTGGTAAAAGAGACTTACGGGGTCGAAGCAGCTCAGATTCAGCTGGGACACGCCAACACGAGGGTCACCGAGGCGCACTATATCCAGCGAGTGACCTTGGCTCCAGACATGAGCGACGCGCTGAACAAGTTTGCGCCCAAGGCTTAGGCATCAATGTCCGGCTGAGCCGGTCGCGTGGACAGTTGGGCCTGGCCCAATCATCGGCAATTCTGGCCAGATCTCGGCAGGCGGGACCGATCGCGCTCGCCGCCACCTGGAACCGATCTGTCCTTGAACTTTCGAGACCATAAACGGACCGCAGGCGCGAAGACGACCTCCATGGGGCGCGCGGAGCTCCTAGCAGGAACGGAGCGAGCAACTCATCACTTTGCCCTCAAAGTGATGAGTAAGTGATGAGTTGGGGCAAAACCCCGCAAAAGCAAAACACCCCGCCTCCAGCTTTACGCTGGTGACGGGGTGTTTCGGTGTGCGCCATCAGGGATTCGAACCCCGGACCCGCTGATTAAGAGTCAGCTGCTCTAACCAACTGAGCTAATGGCGCCGATCCGCACCGCGTGTTCTCTGCGGTGCGGGAGAAACATTAACAGCAGATGCCGCCAGATGTGAAATCGGCTGGTCGGAGCACCTGCATGCGTCAGTTGAAGATCCGGCGAACCACGAGAACTGCCACCACTGCGCCCACTCCGAGGAGGGTGAACTTCACTGCCGGCTCGTTGAGCTTGGCCACCACGGACTGCTTGGTGTTGGCGACGATGTTCTTGGGGCTGGCACGGACGCTCAGCTCGTCCAGGGTGCTGGCGAGCTGATTGCGAGCGGCCTCGATCTCGCGCTCGATTCGGTCGGTGTCCTTGGCCACGTGTCCTCCAACTTGTTGCAAATAGTCTCGGTCGCAGTCGAGCCTAGAGCACGACGATATTTCGATACTCTCGTGCGGTGACCGAATACAGCAAGCTCGAGCCGGGCGACACCGCTCCGGCGTTCACCCTGCCCGATGCCGACGGCAACGACGTCTCTCTCGCCGACTACGCAGGCAAGAAGGTGATCGTGTACTTCTACCCCGCCGCGAGCACCCCGGGCTGCACCAAGCAGGCCTGCGACTTTCGCGACAGTCTCGCCGAACTCAACGGCGAAGGCCTCGAAGTCATCGGCATCTCCCCCGACAAGCCCGCAAAGCTCGCCAAGTTCCGCGACAAGGAAGAGCTGACGTTCCCCCTGCTCGCCGACGAGGAGAAGACGACGTTGCAGGCGTGGGGCGCATTCGGGGAGAAGAAGAACTACGGCAAGGTCTACGAGGGCGTCATCCGCTCCACGTTCCTCGTCGACGAGGAAGGCAAGATCGAGGTGGCGCAGTACAACGTCCGCGCCACCGGCCACGTCGCCAAGCTCCGCCGCGATCTGGCTGTCTGAGGCCTAACCGTCTGACTTGGCCAATCGCTGCAGGAAAAACGCCTCGGCGACGGCCATCTTCTCGATTTCCGTCGGATCCACGCTCTCGTTGGGAGCGTGGATCCGGCACCGAGGTTCCTCGACGCCCATCAGCACGATCTCGGCCTCCGGCAACGCCTGAGCGAGCGCGTTGCACAGCGGTATCGACCCGCCCTGCCCCGCCGTCCCCATGGGATGCCCGAACGCTTCCTCCAGTGCCTCGGACAGCGCCGCGTAACCCGGCCCATCGGTCCTGGCCCGAAACGGCGACCCGATCGCCTCACGCTCGACGGTGACCCGCGCATTCCATGGCGTACGCGCCTCCAGATGAGCCACCAAAGCATCCTGAGCCCGCTGCGGATCCATCCCCGGCGGCACCCGTAAATTCAGCCGTGCCGACGCACGAGGCGAGATCGCAGCAGCCGAACCCACGACCGGTGGGCAGTCGATCCCCAGAATCGTCAGAGCAGGCCGCGCCCACACCGCCTCGGCCACCGAGCCCGAACCCGCCAGCCCGACGCCATCGAGCACGCCGGCATCGGCACGGAACTGCTCGGCGTCGTACTCGACCCCGTCCCAGGCCTGCGTTCCGTCCAGGCCGTCGACCACGGTGTCGCCCTGCTCGTTGCGCAACGTGGAGAGCACCTGCACCAACGCGGCGAGAGCATCCGGCGCGGGCCCACCGTACATGCCCGAGTGCACTTCTCCGGCAAGGGTTTCCACATGCACCACCACGTTCGCGATACCGCGGAGCGTGGTGGTGACCGTCGGCAAGCCGACCTTCGCGTTGCCGGTGTCTGCAATGACCACCATGTCTGCGAAGAACAGTTCGGGGCGCTGCTCGACAAGCGCTTCCAACCCGCCGGTGCCCATCTCTTCCGAACCCTCGCAGACGATGCGCACGCCGACGTCGAGCGACTCCCCCAGCGCCCGTAGCGCCAGCAGATGCATGATCACGTTGCCCTTGCAGTCCGCCGAACCCCGTCCGTACCAACGGCCGTCCCGTTCGGTCAGCTCGAAAGGTTCACTGTCCCAGAGTGTTCGGTCACCGGGAGGTTGAACGTCGTAGTGCGAGTACAGCAGAACGGTCGGCGCTCCCGCGCGAGCCGGCCGCGAACCGACCACCGCCAGTGAACCGTCGACCGTCTCGATCAGTTGGACGTCGGGAATCCCTGCGTCGACGAAGGCCCGTTGCACCCACTGCGCCGCACCGGTGCACTCCTCGACCGGAAACTGCCGGGGATCGTGCACAGAGGTGAACCGGACCAACTCTGCCAACTCCGATTTCGCTCGGGGCATCTGCGATGCGATTGCAGATCGAACGTCGACGGGTCGCGGATCGGCGGGCATGAATCCTCCAAACGAGAAAATGACAGACGGGCCGTAGCCAGTCTGTCATCACTCGACTCGAGAACGATTCACCGTCAGCCGCCGGAGAACTCCTGATGAATCCACTCACCGGTCTGCTGCCAGTGCCGATCCCACGCTTCCTGCTCGAGCTGTTCGGGCGACTTGCCCGGCTCCGGAACGGGAACAGGAACGGTGAACTGCGGAGGGGCCACCGTGGTCGGTGACGGTGCCGGCTGCGGGGCCGCCACAGCCTGACGCGGCGGATCCTGCGTCACCCAAGGCCGAGTGGTCGGTGCAGGCTCGACAACCGTCGATGGGTCCACCGCCGGGGGAATCGTCTCGGGCGGCGGCGCAATCGCCGGCGCAGGCGGAACCACGGCCGCAACCGGGTCGGACGTCGTCGGATCCGCCTGCCGGGTTGCCCCCACCAGATCCGCACCGGAATCGCGCCGATCGACGCTCTGCTCGGCAGTCGACTCGGAATCACCCGGCAACGTCGCAGCGACCGCGACACCTGCGGAGAGCACTCCGGCCAGCAGCACTGCGGCGAACACCAGCTTGCGCCCGGAGCCTCCCGACCGGGCCGGCTTCGTGCCGACAACCGAGGGCGCTGCAGGCACCGGAAGCGGCACTACCACCGTGTCGAGATCCGTATCCTTCGCTACCTCGACGGTCTCCTCGGGCTCGGAGTCGGCAATGTCGGCGTCGGACTGGTCGGACTCGTCGGCTGCCACGACCTCGGTGTCGGCGGCCGCGACCGGCTCCGAGTCATCGGTCGCCGCCTGCGCAGTGGCAACCACAGCCGGCTCGTCCTGGTATGCCAGCAGCGCAGCTCCTCGGGCTGCGACCTGATCCGCGTCACCCACGCGCACGACGGGAACGCCGAGCCCGAGAGACAGGATGTCCACCAGGTCTCGATTGCTCGAAGAATCGCCGAAGAGGGCCACGAACTCTGGCTTCTTTCCGGACTGATCCACCACTTCCCACGCCAGTGGGATGGTGCTGCCGATGCGCTCGGGCGACATCAATTCCAGCGCAGCGGTCTTGGCCGGGGTGATGGAGGCGTGGGCTGCGTCGGCGAGAGAGATGGAGACGCCCGTGTCGCCCATGTAGTACAGAAGGACGGTGTTCGCGTCGGCGAATTCCTTCGACGTCGCGAGCCAGCCGAGGAATGCCTCGGACGCGGACGACAGCACCGCGGGTTCGTCGCCCAGGGCGGCTGCGAACTCGGCGCGCTCGTCCTCGGTTCGATACACCACGCCCACTGCGTCCACGTGTGCGTCGAGCGTCGCCGCCTCGACGCGCATCGTCTCGATCGCCGTGGTGAGAACCGAGGCGGCGTCGGGGTCGAGCGGGGTCGTCCGATCGGCGAGTACCTCGCCTGCGGTCGGCTCGAACAGCACTGTCTGCATCGAGCCGGATTCGATCGCTATACCAATAGTTGCCATGGCAGTCTCCCTGTGCTCAGGGTGGAGGCTCCCGACCATGAACGTCATTCAGCGGTTCCGAATGACGATCACCCTGCACGGAATTTGATTCTGTTACCTAAACCATACCCGTTGACGGTTAAATTGGTCCAGATCGGTCTTGGAGTTTGTCACAGTATGAGGAACCAGCAATTGTCGTCGACCCCAGGTTTCTTCGAAACCTTCGGCTGGAACCCGCGTGTTCGACCCATAAGCGCAGCCTGCGGGAGTGACGTACCGGACCGTTGTGGATAACGAGCACCCGCGCCCGATAGCCTGACCGGGTGGAATCCTCTGCTCGTGCCCAGTCCTCGCGCCGTCTCGACGCCGCGCTCGAGTCGACGGCACAGACGCAGGAGCTCATGCCGCGACGGCGTCCCACCCAGGAACGCAGCCAGCGCAAGTTCGACGCGCTGCTGCAGGCCTCACGCGAGCTGCTCAGTGACGTGGGTTTCGAGTCGTTCACCTGCGAGGAAGTCGCGTCGCGCGCCGAACTTCCGATCGGCACGCTGTATCAGTTCTTCGCCAACAAGTACGTCATCGTCTGCGAACTCAACCGCCAGGACCTGGTGGGAGTGCAACAGGAACTCGCCGAGTTCGACGGCGAAGTCCCGTCCCTGGACTGGGTGCGGTTCCTCAACAACTTCGTCGACCACATGGCCGGAATGTGGATGACCGATCCGTCGCGCCGTGAAGTGTGGCTCGCCATGCAATCGACACCGTCGACGCGCGCAACCGGGGTGATCCACGAGCGGGAGTTCGCCGAGCAGGTCTCGCGCATGCTCGGACCTCTCACTCCGCGCACGCCTCGGCATCGCCGCAACCTCATGGCTCAGGTGTTGGTGCACATCGTCTACTCGATGCTCAACTTCTCCGTGCAGGACGGCCAGAGCCACGAGGACGCCGTCGCCGAGCTCAAACGCATCATGATGGCGTATCTGCTCGTCGCCGAGAAGGAGAGCAGGCGCTCCGGCGGCTCGGCCATCGACAGCGACGCCTGAGTCTCCCGAGACCACACGAAAGAAGGCCCGCCCGATCTTGGGGATCGGACGGGCCTTTCGTCGTTCAGCGCGGAGTCACTCCTCCAGAATTGCCACCGCGGCGGCGATGTCGCCGTCGTGCGTGAGCGACAGGTGAATCTTCACCGTCGGCAGGAACTCCTGCGCCATCCCGTGCAATTTGATGGACGGCCGGCCCCACGCATCGTTGACGACCTCGATCAACGGATACGGGTTGTCACCGATCTGCGGCGGCCGAGCGAATCGCGATGTCGCCCATGCCTTCAGCACTGCTTCCTTGGCGGCCCACCGTGCTGCGTAATGGCGGGTCGGGTCGGAACTCTTCGTTGCGGCATGACGGCGCTCGCCCGCGGTGAAGCTGTCGCGGATCATCGTCGTGCCGACCTTCTCCATCTGCTCGGCGAAATCGGACACCGTCACCAGGTCGAAACCCACTCCCAGGATCGCCATCAGATGGCACCCGGCAGACCGGAGGAGTAGACATCGTCCTCGCCGAGGCGAGCGGACTCGTTGAGCAACACGTGTGCCTCCAGTTCGCGTGACGCCTTGGCCGGCGTCCCGTCATGTCCGAGCCGTCGATCGTCGGGCCGCTCGTAAAGGGAGTCTCCTCCCACCATCGCGGAGATCAGCCTGCGCTGACCGGCGATGCGCCGCTCGTTC
Source organism: Rhodococcus sp. SBT000017 (assembly GCF_003688915.1). Lineage (NCBI taxonomy): Bacteria > Bacillati > Actinomycetota > Actinomycetes > Mycobacteriales > Nocardiaceae > Rhodococcus > Rhodococcus sp. SBT000017. The sequence goes on along the minus strand of NZ_REFU01000001.1, from coordinate 43,298 downwards.
GCCTTCGCGATGTATTCGGCACGGCGGTCCGCCGGAACGGCCTCGACGAATGCCTGCGGGTGCACCAGCGCAATGAGTCCGGACACGTGGCCGAATCCGAGGGAGGTGAGCAGACCTGCCTTGAGCGGCACCGAGTCACCGAAGCGCAGCGGCTCCCGAGCCCACACCAGATGCTCGAACGCGGTCATCTTGTCGTCGACGCAGTCGAGGCTGCGGTTCGGCGGGATGACGCCGTTGGCCAGCACCTGGCACAGGCCGATCAGCTGCCAGGCAGCCGCTCCACCCTTCGAGTGCCCGGTGAGGCTCTTCTGCGAGACGACGAACAGCGGAGCGCCGTCCGAACGGCCAATGGCCTTGGCGAGACGGGTGTGCAGTTCCGCCTCGTTAGGGTCGTTGGCTGCAGTGGAGGTGTCGTGCTTGGAGATCACGGCCACATCGTCTGCACTCACGCCCAGTGCGTTGAGCGAGAGCGCGAGCGCCGAATCCTTGCCGCCGCGACCGGCACTGAGCGCGCCGAGTCCCGGAGCCGGGATGGACGTGTGCACTCCGTCGCCGTACGACTGTGCGTAGGCCACCACTCCGAGGACCGGCAGGCCCATCTCGAGCGCCAGGTCTCCGCGAGCGAGCAGAATCGTTCCGCCGCCGTGAGATTCGACGAATCCACCGCGCCTGCGGTCGTTCGCCCGAGAGAACCGTCGATCGCTGATGCCCTTGGCGGTCATCGCTGCCGAGTCCGCGGTGGCCGACATGTCACCGAAGCCGATGATGCCTTCGTTGCTCAGGTCGTCGAAGCCGCCGGCGACCACGAGCTGCGCCTTGCCCAGCTTGATCTTGTCGACGCCTTCCTCGACGGAGACGGCCGCGGTGGCGCAGGCGGCGACGGGGTGAACCATCGCGCCGTAGCTACCGATGTACGACTGGACCACATGCGCGGCAACGACGTTCGGCAGAGCCTCCTGCAGGATGTCGTTCGCACGCGCGTCACCGAGCAGAGTGTCGATGTACAGCGAGCGCATGGACTCCATGCCGCCCATGCCGGTGCCCTGCGTGTTGGCCACCAGCGTGGGGTGCACCCAGCGCATCAGTTCCGACGGGTTGAAGCCCGAGGAGATGAACGCGTCGACCGTGGTGACGATGTTCCACAGTGCGACACGGTCGACCGAGCTGGCCATGTCGGGCGAGATGCCCCACTTGGTGGGATCGAATCCGGTCGGAATCTGCCCACCGACTGTGCGGGTGAGCTTCATCTTGCGCGGAACGCGAATCTCGGTGCCCGCCTTGCGAGTGACCTGCCAGTCGCTCGATTCTGGGACCGGCGTGATCAGCGTGTGCTCGGGATCCGCTGCTGCGAAGGACCGGGCATCGATCTCGGTTCCGACCACGAATGTCAGGTCGTTGTCGAGGAAGACCGAGGTCATCAGCGGAGCGGTGTTGCCGACCATCGCGCCGTCGTCGCCGTAGGTGCGGATACCGCACTTCTCGACCACGATGTCGTGGTATTTGTCGGCGATGTCCTTCTCGGGCACCAGGTCGCCGGACTCGATGTCGTACCAACCCGGCTTAGGATCGTTCTCCCAGGCGATGAGGCCGGTGTTCCATGCGAGTTCGAGTACGCCTGCGGCAGAGAGCTGCTCGTCGACCTCCATCTCGAAGCGGGTACGCGCCGAACCGTACGGTCCGAGCTCACCTGCACCGACGATGACGACCAGATCCTTCGGGTCGACATCGAGTGTCGGCCACGCCGGAGTGGTGGTCGACGTCGACAGACGCGGCGGAGCGGGCAGTGCCGCGATCACCGAATCGCCGGATGCCTCTTCGGTCTTCTCGGCGGCGGCCGCAGCCGCGTCCCGAGCGAGTTCGACGAGGTTGAGCTTGGTGCTGGCCAGGCCGCCGGTGAGATCGGCGACGATCGGCTCCTGAGCGGCCTGACGGCGAGCGGCAGGCGTGCACAGCTGCAGCAACTCGGTTGCCATCTCGTCGGTCGACCAGGTGCGCACACCCTCGGCTTCGACGGCCTCGACGATGGGGTCGTTGCCGCCCATCAGGCCGGTTCCGCGGACCCAACCGATGTGAGCGTGGGCGATGGACACCCGCTCGGCCCAGTTCTTCTCCGAACCCCACTTGGCGACAACCGCATCGAGTGCAGCCTTGGACTCGCCGTAAGCGCCGTCGCCACCGAACATTCCGCGGTTGGGCGATCCCGGCAGCACCACGTGCAGGTGCGTGTCGATGTCGTTGTCGTAGCCGACCTTGGACAGTCCGCCGATCAGGCGCTCGACCGACCAGAGCAGCACGCGCATCTCCATCTCGGCGCGAGCTCCGGCGTCGGACATCTCGCCCATGACCCGAGGTGCGGCGAACGGGAACAGCATCGTCGGTGTGACGCCGGCCTTGACCAGAGTCTTAGCTCCACCGGCAGTGTCGATGAAGTCGCTGCCGATCCACTCGATGAGCGCATCGACGTCGGTGTACGACGCGATGTTCGCCGGAACCACCCAGAGCGACGCTCCGCTGCGTGCGTTGTCGCGGTAGAGGCTGCGGTAGAAGCCGAGTCGCTCGTCGTCGAGCCTGGAGGTGGTGACGAAGACCGTAGCTCCCCCAGCCAGCAGCTTGGCCGTCACCGCGGCTGCGATGGAGCCCTTGCTGCCGCCGGTGACCACTGCGACCTCGTCGGCCCACTGGCCCTTGTCCTCGGATGCGACCGCGATGTCCGCGATGCGTCCGAAGGTCTCGGCCAGCACAGTCTTGTTCTCGTAGTCGGCCTTGGCCTTCCACCACTGTGCTTGCGAAGCAACGGCATTGCCTGCGCCGGCGAAGGACTCGACGGAGATGTCGCCTGCGGTACCGAGCCACAACCGGGCCAGGTCCTCACGGGCGGTGGCCCACCGGTCGTCGATCAGGACGGCGCGTTTGGCGTCGAACGCCGGGGCGACGAGGCGAGGCCAGTCGGATCCCAACTCTGCCGAGACCAGCTCCACCAGAGCGGCGTCGGGATCGTCGGCCAGCAGTGCGTTGGGCGCATCCGCAAGTCCGAGCTGCTCGAGCACCAGCCGGGCAGCGGAGGCAAGGACGCCGTCGCGGCCGGTGATGTGTTCGGTGAACTCACCGAGAGCAGCAGCGTCGACGGTTCCACCGGCCCCGCCGCCTGCCTGCGGCATCGAGACTGCGACGCCGCGGCGTGCGGCCACCGCGGCCACGGCCGCGTCGACGACGTTGTCGACTGCGTTGCCGTCGGCGAGAGAGCCGTCGGCCAGGCCGCCGAGCGCGCCACCACGAACCGAGGCACCGTCACGGGTACCGAGAGCGACCTCGGCGGTCACGTGGTGCGCCCAGCCGTCGCCCAGTTCCCAGGTCTTCTTGACGCGATCGGCGATCGAGGCCGGGCGTCGACCCGAGGGGCCGAAGACCTTGCGGAGGTGGTCGTTGATGGAGTCGCTGAGCACCGGACCGAACGGCTTGTACGTACGAGCCAGCTTGTTCACCGTGCCCGAGAGCGCACCCATGTCGGCATCGGCAGCACCGTCGATGGCACCGAGCGAGAGCTCGGAACCGAGGTCGACGAGCAGCTGGTTACGGCGCGAGGACACACCGTCGCACAGTGCCTCGATGGTGTCGGCGGGCCCGATCTGATCGAGCTGCAGCTTGGTCCACAGACCGATGAGGATCTTGGTCGCATCGGCCGCGACGAACGCGATGTCGTCCGGACGAGGTCCGCCGGACGGTGCTGCTGCCGGAGCGGGCGCGGGAGCCGAAGCGGGAGCTGCAGCTGGCGGAGCAGCGGCCTCCACGGGTGTCGACTCTTCTTCGTCGGCCGGAGCCGGGTCGGTGTCGGTCCCGTAGATGATGGCAGCCTCGCGCTCGAGGTTGAGTACCTCGACCGGGTGGCCGAAGCGGCCCGGCAGCTTGAGGGTCTGCGACGCGAGGTTCGCCACGGTCGGGGTTGCACCGAGGCCGATCTCGACGAAGCGCTCGACGCCCATGCCGCCGTCGGACTCGTCTGCGAACAGCAGGTCCTGGGTCTCGATCCAGCGCACCGGGCTGGCGAACTGCCATGCGAGCAGCTCGGTCAGGATCACGCGGCACAGATCGCGCGGCCGTGCGGCCCACGAATCGAATTCCGCGAGAACGGTGTTCAGCGGCTCGGACGGAACCAGATCGGCGATCTCCTGGACGAACTCGCGCTCGAGCGAGAACGGCTTGGGCACCAGGTTCGGGATGTAGCGACCCACCAGGATTGCCGGATCGATCTGCTCGGGGAGCAGCGTCTGGAGGCGGTTGCGGAAGTCGTCGACTCCGCCGCGCAGCACCGTGGAGTGGAACGGCACGTCGATGCCGGGAACCATGATGTAGGCGGCCTTGCCACCGAACTCGGCACGGCGGATCGCGATCTTCTTCTCCAGCTCGCCGAGGCCGGCAACCGTGCCTGCGATGGCGTACTGCGAACCGCGCAGGTTGAGGTTGACGATCTCGAGGAACTCACCGGATTCTGCTGCGACACCGGCGACGAAACCGTGCACATCCTCGTCGGCCAGGCCGATCTGAGACGGGCGGATCGCTGCCATGCGGTAGTCGCTGCGGCCGCTGGCGTCACGCGGAACAAGAGCATGCATGGCCGAACCACGCTGGAAGACGACCTCGAGGACGGCTTCGAGCGGGAGCACACCGGCAACGGCTGCGAGGGCGTTGTACTCACCGACGGAGTGGCCGGCGAGAATCGAGTTCTCCACGAACGCACCGGATTCACGCAGTTCGGCAACCTGTGCGACGCCGAGAACGGCCATCGCAACCTGGGTGAACTGCGTCAGGTGCAGCACACCGTCGGGGTGCTTGTGCGTGACGCCCCGCGCCTTGAGCGACGTCGGGTTGTCGCGCACCACAGCGAGAATGGAGAAGCCGAGCGCGCTGCGGGTGTGCTTGTCGGCACGCTCCCACACCTCACGTGCAGCCTTCGAGCGTGCCCGAGCGTCCAAGCCCATGCCCGCACGCTGGATGCCCTGGCCCGGGAAGGCGTAGACGGTCTTCGGCGGCGCGGTGCGAGCGGTGGCCACCATGACCAGTTCGCCTGCGACACGGCAGGAGACCTCGATCAGTTCGGCACCCTGGTCGAATCCGGTGCGGTCGACGCGAACGTCGATCTCGGCTCCGGGGCGAACCATGCCGAGGAAGCGGGCGGTCCAGGCGGTGAGGCGACGCGGCGGAGTCTTGGTGTCCGCGTGGTCGACTGCGGTGACCGTCTGCTGGGCAGCGGCCGAGAGCCACATGCCGTGCACGATCGGGCTGCCGAGACCGGCGAGCAGCGCCGCGGCATCCGAGGTGTGAATCGGGTTGTGGTCACCCGAGACCTGAGCGAACGCGGCCATGTTGCGCGGAGCGACGATGGTTGTCTGACGGCGGCGACGACGCGGGGTGTCCTGTGCGTCGGCGCTCACCGAGCCGCCTGCGCGAGCCGGGTCGACGAGCTCGCCCTTGCCGGTGCGTCCACGAATGGCGAAGCGTTCCACCAGAGTTGCGACGGCGGGAGCATCGAGCCCCTCACCGAGCATGGCACCGATCTCGACGGTGACCTCGACGACGCGGCCGAGGTCGGTGTCGAGCACCTCTCCTGCCGCAGCCTTGACCACCAGAATCGAGGTGTCGGTGGGCAATTTGCCGACCAGATTCACACTGTGATCGAGGTGCACCAGATCGAGCATGCCTTCGATGACGTCGATGCCTTCGGCGTTGCGCGTCGCGCCGAGGACGGCGAAGACGGCGGGCCAGCAGGCACCGACCAGGACGTCGGGAACGGCCTTGCCGCTGACGGTGAGCGAGTCCGGCAGTCCGGATCCGGTGACGCCTGCGTGATCGGCGATCAGATCGGGGATCCACGCGATGTTCAGCCGGGCGACGCCGCCCTTGACGGCCGGAAGCTCTTGGCCTGCAGCAACTCCGAGCAGAGCCGACATGGCCTGCTGAGCGTCCTGAGCGGTGACGACGGGAGCGCCGCCGTCGATCGTGGAGGCCGGAACCGTCAGGCGGATGCGAACTTCCTTGCCCGGAGCAAGCGGAACCAGCAGCTCCACGTGCTCGGAATCGAGCACGGTCAGCGACGAGCCGGTCTGCGGGTGCACCGCGACCGTCTCGGAATCCACGGTCCAGTCGGCCGGATCACCCAGGCGCGCAACGGGGTTCTGCGTCATACGCGAGGCCCAGGTGACATCGGGAGCAGCCAGCACGATGCCCAGCAGTCCGGGTGCGATCTCGGCGTGGCGACGGCTCGCGATGGCCGTGGGCTCGACGCCCTCGGCGAGCAGCTGATCTGCGGTGGCCTTCTCGAAGCGATCGAGCAGATCGCCCACGGGCTCGTCGACGCGAGTGATGCCTGCGACGGCGACGGTTCCGGGGATGATGCAGACCTGATCGGCCGAGTAGCGGGCGTCGTGTGCCTGCCACAGCGAGTCACTGCGCCACCAGCGGCGCACGTCACCGTCGACGACGGGGACGAAGTTGACCGGCTTGCCGGGCATACGGCACAGCGAGGTGAAGAAGGTGATGTCGGCCGGGTGCAGCACCACGTCGGCTGCGTCGGGGAACTGTGCGAGCAGCGACTTCAGTGCTGCGCGTGGGCGTTCGAGAACCTCGGCATCGGCGAACAGGGTGGGGATGGGTCCGCGATCGACCGGGTGCAGGCGAGCCTCGGCGCGCTGCAGCATCTCCAGGAAGCGGGTGCGCCAGGTGACGTCGAGCCACACCGATTCGCGTGCCTCGGACACGGCGTCGGTGAACTCGCCGCCGCAATCGAAGTCGCTGCGCGAGTCGGTTCCGATGGCCAGGTCGAGGTAGCGAACGAGCCACTGCTGGTACGTCATCTCGGCGACGTCACCGAAGAAGGGCTTGGCGGTGCCGTCGAGTGCGGCGATGATCTCCTCGCGACGCTCGGCCACGGCGTCGGCGTTGCCGGCGACCTCGTCGAGCAGTCGGCCGCACCGCGATGCCGCATTGTCGATCTCGTGGATGTCGGCACCGAGTTGGCTTCGGCCCGAGGCCATTCCGCCGTTCGCGGTACCGGCCCCGACCCAGTCGGGGGTTCCGGGTGTGTCGACCAGAAGCTGCTTGACCTCGGGAGCCGTCGTGGCCTCGAGGGTTGCCATAGCTGCGGTGCCGACGAGGATGCCGTCGAGCGGCATCTTCGGGTAGCCGTGCACGGCCGACCAGGTCCCGGTGAGGTACTCCGCTGCCCGCTCGGGTGTGCCGATGCCTCCGCCGACGCAGACGACGAGGTTGGGCCGTGACCGCAGCTCCGCGTAGGTGGTCAGCAGCAGGTCGTCGAGGTCCTCCCACGAGTGGTGTCCGCCTGCGCGGCCGCCCTCGATGTGAACGTTGACCTGGTAGGACGGAACCTCGTTGGCGATGCGGATGACGGCGCGAATCTGCGCGACGGTGCCGGGCTTGAACGAGACGTAGCTGATGCCGGCCTCGGACAGCTCTTCGATGAGAGCCACTGCCTCTTCGAGTTCCGGGATGCCTGCGGTGACGACGACGCCGTCGATGGCTGCACCGGCTGCACGAGCGCGCTGCACGATGCGGCGTCCGCCGAGCTGCAACTTCCACAGGTACGGATCGAGGAAGAGCGAGTTGAACTGGATTGCACGGCCGGGCTCGAGGAGGGTGGAGAGCTCGGCGACACGATCGGTGAAGATGTCCTCGGTGACCTGTCCGCCACCGGCGAGCTCGGCCCAGTGGCCTGCGTTGGCAGCTGCGGCGACGATTTTGGCGTCGACCGTGGTCGGCGTCATGCCGGCGAGCAGGATCGGCGAACGTCCGGTCATCTTGGTGAAGGAGGTCTCGACCACGACGCGGCCGTCGGGCAACGTGACCGGGGTGGGGGCATAGGCGGACCATGCGGGCTGGACCTCGGGAGCAGCTCCCGGGGTGAGCAGATTGCGGTGGCCCCCACGCGAGGAGGCGGCAATGATGCCGACGCCCTGTCCACGCAGCGCCGGAGTGGTCATGCGGGTGAGCAGGTCGCCCGGACCGAGATCGAGAATCCAGTCGGCACCGGCGTCGACGACACCGTCGATGGCGTCGACCCAATCCACGGAGTCCACGAGGATCTTCTGTGCGAGGTCGCGGGCGAGCTCGACATCGAGTCCACAACGCTGCGCCCAGGCACTGACGAGTTCGACAGCATCTGCCAGGGCGGGGTGATGGAAGCCGATCTCGACGGGAAGCTGCTCGAAGACCGGGGCGAATACGGCACCGCCGCGCTTCTTGGCGTCGCGGTCACGCTCTTCCTCGGCAGCGATCTGCTCGCACTTCTCCTGCACGCGGGCCAGCTGGGCCGGCGGTCCCGAGAGTACGACGCGACGACGGCCGTTGCGGATGGCGAGAGCGGCGGATCGCTCCGGCGCTCCATCGATCGCGAGGTCGGCGATGATCGCCTGCAGTCGTGCGGGTTCGACGTTGGCAACCGAGACCATCGGCGCGCGGTCTCCGGCACCGATGATGCCGCGGCGGCGGCCGACGAGACCTGCAGCAGCACCCACGAGCTGGGCGATCGCGAGGAAGCTCGCGTCCTGTGCGCCGTCGGCTGCGACGGATTCGGCAGCGATGAGCCCCTGCGAGTGTCCGACGACCTCGACCGGCGGGGTCTGGGCGGGATCGAGTCCCTGCAGCTTCAGTGCGCGCAGTGCTGCGACCTGAGTGAGGAACACTCCGGGAAGCGACACGGCAGCGGAGGTCAGCGCAGCCTCGGACGGGCCGTACGAACCGACGGTGTCGTCGTCGGCGAGGTCCTGTTCGAGCATCCAGCCGATCGGGTCGAAACCGACCGAGCGCACGACCAGCAGCTCGTCGGCAACGGGCGCGAGAGTGACTGCGGCCTCGTTGACGAGATCGGTCAGTTCGGGTTCGAGCGCGGAGTCGCGAGCCAGTTCTTCGAGGGAGCTGAGCCACGGTGCACCCTGGCCACCGAAGGCCAGTGCGTACGGCTCGCCCGCGGCGAAACGATCTGCCAGAGTCCGAGAGCCGCCATTGCTTCTAGGGGATTTGTCTGCGTTGCCGGTGCTTCGCGAGCCTCGTCCGTGTGATGGTGTGCTCTCGTTGATCGTCAAGGCTGAAGATTCCTCTCGTGGACGCCTCGGGGGTCGGGGCGTTCGCTGTGATGAGTGCCCTGGTGCGTCGTGGGCTACAGGGTCGAAGCGGTGAGCCGGTCGTCGTCGACAGGTCTCCTCCGCGCTGTTCAAGGTTGACACAAAATCATGAGGAAAGCCTCAGGTTTGCTCGGACGTCCGAGTGCTACCAGCGAGTACGTCGATCGAAGAGGCTTTACTTTTTGTTTACCCAACTCGTCGGTAACCCGTATCCACGCTGGCGAGAGCATCGAGCGAGACGTCAGAACATGAGGAAAGCCTCGTATTTTTCGTTATCTTTTCGTGATGTGATCTCGAGCATAGATGAGCGGCCTACGACCTTGTCGGTGCGGTCCTCTACCTTGTGCCGACGACCCGCTCATCGGAAGTGCGGTCGACGAAATCCGGGGGGAATTCATGTATTCATCGGTAACGGACATCTGCACCGAGGAAGAACTCGACGCGATGCTTCTGCACATCGAATCGCATGTGCCACAATCCCGTTCGCCACATTGGACACCGGGATGGCGCGCCGAGAGCGAGGTGGCGTTGCTGGATGCGATCTTCTCGGCGCGCGCTCCCTACGGCGGCCCGACCAGCGGGGTCCGCGCAGTGGTCCAGCGATGGAGATCGCATCGCGGCGATAACCGACTCGACGACTTGACAACCCTCGCCCCACTGACCACCACCCCGGATCTACTGGTGGAGATCCTGTCCAACCGTCAGCTGGTTCCGGGAAACAGTCGAACCAAGGCTGCTGCCGCCGCCGTGGCGGCGCAGACCCTGGTGTCGGTGGGGCTGAGCCGTTCGAGCGACTTCGAGCAGCACACCGAGCAACAATTCGATGCATTCTGCGCGATTCCCGGTCTCGGTGAAACCACGTGGGAATGCATGCTCATGCACCTCGGCGTACGCACCGACAAAGCGGCCGAACACCTGCGCTCGTTCGTCGCCGACGCGCTCGAACCGCTCCACCACAACCTCGCTGCCGGGATCGCCGAGGACCGCGCCCCTGTGATCCTGGAAGCCGCGGCGACTGCACTCGGCGCAGATATCGCCTCGGTCGAGCACGCTGTGTGGCGATATCAGCACAAGTCACGTAGGGCGAAGCAGCGTCACTCCGAAACAGGTCGATCCGAGGCGGCACTTCGACCGACGGGCTGACTTCGCGAGATCAGTGCCTCCACGCCGTCGAGAATGCACTCCAACCCGAACCGGTAGGCGTGCACGGGGTCGCTGGCGGCGTCGTAGGACGTCGCCGCGGCTGTCCCGACCCGAGACGACACCGGAAAACGTTCGCGGTCCATCACCCGTTCGAGGATCGGTGCGGTAGCCGCCCACCACTGGGCGTCGGACATGCCCGACTGCTCCTTGACACGCGTCACGCCGGCGAGGGCGCGCGCGGTACCGGAGACGTGAGTGAGAACCAGCGTGAGAACGGAGTCGATCTCGACGTCACCCAGGCCGATGCCGACAAGGGGACGCAACTCGGCCTCGTACTTGTCGTTGGTGTGCGGACCGAGCACGGGGCGTGCACCCTCCGCTTCGAGCAGCCACGAATGCCGTTGGTACAGAGCCCAATTGCGTTCGGCAACGAAGCCCATCGCGGGACGCCATCCGCCGGCGACGGAGGACGGCTCGTCGACGTGTGAGTAGAGGCCTGCAAGTGCTCGATCGATCATCAGATCGGCCAGTTCCTCCCGGCCCGGCACGTGCGTGTAGAGCGACATCGCGCCGACACCGAGATGCTCGGCCACGTTCCGCATCGACACGAACTCGAGACCGTTCGCATCGGCCAGTTCGATCGCAGCGTCGACGATCGCGTCCACGCTCAGTCCGGTGCGACTCGGCTTGGCACCGACTCGCCACAGCAGCCCGAGCGTGCGGGCCGGGCCGAAGGGGATGTCCTTTTTCGATGCCACTCGCCGAGTGTAGCGGCACCGTACGGTGTACACCTGCAACGTTTGCAGCCCGCCTCCCCGTGCCGGTGACAGAAACCATCCAGGTTGTAGACTTCATCGGCACGCGCGAGTGGCGGAATTGGCAGACGCGCTGGATTTAGGTTCCAGTGTCTCAGGACGTGGGGGTTCAAGTCCCCCCTCGCGCACGACGGTCGTTCGGCCCGGCTTTTCTGGAGACTTCTGCAGGTTCCGACGTGTGAAGGCGGCTCGAATGTCCAGCAACCCCGACAACGACGCGATCTTCGCCGAGATTTCCGACGAACGACGCTCTCTCGCAAGAACTCTCGAAACTCTCACACCCGAACAATGGGACACTCCCTCGCTGTGCGAGGCCTGGACGGTCCGCGACGTCGCCGCGCATCTGGTGGTCCCGCTGATCGTCCCACTCTGGCAGTTCGGACTCGTCATGGTGCGCACCCGAGGCAACTTCGACCGCGCCAATCAATTGATGACCACCCGCGTGCGTCGCGAGCACGGCGACGAATTACCCGCCTTGCTCACCGCACACGCAGACAAGAAGTTCACCCCGCCCGGCCACGGTCCGCTGGCCCCCTTGTCCGACGTCATCGTGCACGGACTGGACGTATGCAGGCCGCTGGGAATCGAGCACCACGTTCCCGACCACCGCATGATCACGATGCTCGACTTCCTGGTGCCCGCGACAGGCGCGGCACCGTCCAAAGGCCCCGAGCTTCGACTGCAGTGGCGCGCAACCGATCTGGACTGGAGCCGCGGCGAGGGCCCGGTCATCGAAGGATCGGCCGGCACCCTGGCACTGGTTCTGACCGGGCGCAGCAGCGCTCTCGCGGACGTCACCGGGCCCGGTGCCGAGCAACTCGCCCATGCACGCGCCGACCGTCGTCGGGCGTGAGTCGCATCCGAGCCGTCCATGGTGAGAATCACCGCCGGGCCGCAGCACGCGACTACCTCCAGTAGTAGTACCTCCGGTACCGTCGAGGGGTGACTTCATCCCGCCCGAACCGTCGGCCAGCACTGATCGCGCTGGTCATCGTGTCCGCGGCGGTGTGCCTGGGTCTCGGCTGGTGGCAATGGGAACGCTTCGAGGCAGTCGGCGGCAACGGTCAGAACCTCGGATACGCGTTCCAGTGGCCTCTGTTCGCGGTGTTCGTGGTCTACGCCTACCGCAAGTTCGTACGCCTCGAGGACGAGGACCCAGAGGAAGCGGCTGCGGCTCGTCCCGACGGACCCACCGAGGTGCCCCTCGACCTGCTGCCCCAGCGACACGCCCCGGCGTCCGACGCCACGGACCTCGACGATCCCGAGGCCAGGCAACTACTCGAATACAACAGCTACCTCGCGGAGCTGAACGAATCCCGCGGGACCGACAGGAGCACCACGTGAGTTCGGCACCGGACAAGACGCAGGCGTCTGCGAACAGGACCAAACAGATCGCATCCGCGTTGCTGCGCTATCGCGTTCTGGCCTATGTGACCGGAGTGTGGCTGTTGGTTCTGGTGGCGGAAATGGTCGCGAAGTACATCCTGAAGATCGAGAATCTGCCGACGTGGATTCCCGTCGTGCACGGTTGGGTCTACATCGTCTACCTTGTGCTGACTGTCGATCTCGCGATCAAGGTGCGGTGGCCTGCTGCCCGCACGATCGGCACACTGCTCGCCGGAACTGTCCCGTTCCTGTCGTTCTACATCGAGCACAAGCGCACCAAGCAGGTCAAAGCCGACTTCGCCGTCTGACGTCAGCAGCCGATCGGCTGCGCGTTCTGCGGATCCAATGCGTTCTGCACCAGCCGCTGAGCGAGCGGGTCGTACGAGATTCCCGTGTGCTCGACGGTGTTGGCCGGGCACACGTCCTGCAACACCACGTTCGTGTTTCCCGCGCCGCTGAGCAGGGAGGCCGTGTACGGAACGACGATCTGGTCGTATCGAGTGACGATCGTGGTGTAGTCGATCCCCGAGACGGTGTCGCTGCCTTCGTTCAGTCGCTCGAGTACGTCGTCCTGTACCGGTGGGCCCGCCGTCGGGTAGTTCGGCGGAGACAACGCCACGATCCGCGCCACAGTGTGGTCTCCACCGAGGAAGCGGGCGTAGTAGCGCGGCACGGTGCCGCCCTTCGAGTGGCCGACGATCGACACCTTCTGCGCACCCGTCGCCTCGAGCACGGAATCGACGAACGTCGACAGTTCCGCAGCGCTCTCGGGAATGGGTTCGAGCGCACCGAACGCCTGAACCGGCCCGGTGTTGCCGTAGTCGATCGCAAATACGCAGTATCCGGCGTCGGCCAGCTTCGGCGACAGCGATGCCCAGTTGGCGTAGGAGTTCTCCAGGAATCCGTGCACCAGCACGACCGGTTCGGGATGCTGCGCACTGGGAACACACGAGAAGTCGTTCGAGCCCGGCGGAGTCACTCCCGGGTGCGCGATCGAGTAGGCGAGGGCCTCGGCGAAGGAGCCTGCAGCCGGTGCCGCGGCGGCCGGGGTGCCCAACAGGCACAGTGCGGCGGCGGCGAACACCACCGCAGTCCGCGTCAGCACGGTTCGCGTCGCCACGAGCTACCGTCCCGCCAACTCACCGAGGGCCGGAACGAGCATGCGAAGCGCGCGACCGCGATGCGAGGCGGCATCCTTTTCCTCCGGGCTCAGCTGCGCAGCGCTGCGGCCGTCGCCCTCGGGCACGAAGATGGGGTCGTAGCCGAAGCCGTTCTCCCCCTGCGGCTCTCGGCCCACTACACCGCGCCACTCACCGCGGACCACGGTGTCGGTGCCGCCGGGAATCACCAGGGCGCACGCCGAGACGAATGCAGCTCCGCGACGCTCGTCGGGGGTGTCACTCAGCTGCGCCAGAACCAGTGCGGTATTGGCCTCGTCCTGCCCGTGCGTACCGGACCAACGCGCCGAGAGCACTCCGGGCATCGCGTTCAGGGCATCGATTTCGATTCCCGAATCGTCTGCCACACAAGGTAATCCAGTGGCCTCCGCGCCATCACGTGCCTTGGCGAGCGCATTTTCCTCGAAGGTCGCTTCGGTCTCGGGAGCCTCCGGGAACGGCGGCACCTCGTCCAGGCCCACCAGTTCGATTCCGGCCACTCCGGCGGCGTCGAGCACCCGCCGAAGTTCGCGCAGCTTCTTCGCGTTCCGGCTCGCGACCAGAAGCTTCGAGTCAGGCACCGAACTTCTTCTTCGATTCCGCGACTGCAGGCTCGGGCAGTTCGCCGGGGTACGGCAATGCCAGGGCTTCCTTCTGCACCTCGAACAACTTCTCGATGCCGACGAATGCGGAGTCGAGCAACTTGTCGAGTGTGGTTCGCGGGAAGGTCGCGCCCTCCCCGGTTCCCTGGATTTCCACGAGCGTGCCGGTGTCGGTGGCGACGACGTTCATGTCGACCTCGGCGCGCGAATCTTCTTCGTAGGGGAGATCGAGGCGCACACGGCCGTCGACGACCCCGACGCTGACTGCGGCGATCATGCACGAGATGGGCTGCGGATCGGCCAGTCGTCCCGCTGCTCGCAGGTAGGTGACCGCGTCGTTGAGAGCGACGAACGCGCCGGTCACGGCGGCGGTACGGGTACCACCGTCGGCCTGGAGTACATCGCAGTCGAGGGCGATGGTGTTCTCGCCGATCGCAGCGAGGTCGATGCATGCCCGCAGTGAGCGTCCGACCAATCGAGAGATTTCCTGGGTGCGTCCACCGACCTTGCCCTTGACGGACTCGCGGCCGTTGCGGGTATGGGTGGCAGCGGGGAGCATCGCGTACTCGGCGGTGAGCCAACCGAGACCGGATCCCTTTCGCCAGCGCGGGACGCCCTCCTCGACGCTGGCCGTACACATCACCCTGGTGTTGCCGAACTCGACCAACACCGACCCTGCCGGGTGGCTGGTGAATCCGCGGGTGATCTTGATGGTGCGGAGCTCGTCGTCCGCCCTGCCGTCTTCTCGTCTGGACACGACTCGAAGCCTAGCGCGTCGTCAGACGGTGAAGACGTCCCCTGGCAGAACCGCGTGCACCGGTCCGCTGAACTCTGCCTTCGCCTCGGCGATTACATCCTCCCGCGAGGTCCACGGCGGAATATGGGTCAGCAACAGCTCCCCTACCCCTGCCTCTCGCGCGATTCGGCCCGCCTCGGTTCCGGACAGGTGCACTCCCTCGGGCCGCTCGGGACTGTCGGTCCAGGACGCCTCGCACAGGAACATGTCGGCTCCGTGCGCCAGATCTCGCACCGCCTGGCACATTCCCGTGTCTCCGCTGTACGCGAACGTGCGGCCTTCCGCTGTGGTGACGCGCATGCCGTACGACTCCGGCGGATGGAACACCTGCCGTGCCAGAATCGACAACTTTCCGAACTCGACGGTGCGCCCGTCCACCCAGCGACGCAGGTCGATGGTGTCGGACATGTCGTCGATCTGCCCTCCGCACTCGGCCGAGGCGACGCCGAGGCGGAACGCCGTGTCCTTTGGTCCGTAGACGATCGCTCGCCCCTCCGGCGGAGCGGGATGGTAACGACGCCACACCAGCAGCCCCGGAACGTCGAGGCAGTGATCGGCATGCAGATGCGAGAGCAGAACGCTCACATCTCCCGGATCGGCGTAGCGCTGCAACGCCCCGAGGATTCCGGGACCGAAGTCGAGGACGACCGGCGCGGTCTCCACTTCTTCCAACAAGTAGCCCGACGCGGGTGAATCGGGTCCGGACACACTGCCCGAACATCCCAGGACGGTTATTCGCATGAAAGCCATGCTGCCACGCCGAGCGCATCACTCGAAACGTTCGGGCAGTATTCACAGCGCGAGTCGGCGAAATTCACCACCGAGCACAGGTGTGTCTGCAGTTACCTCGGCGCTACAGAGTGGGCCGATCGAGCGATTTCGCCCGTGCCCGCTCGGCTCGCGCGTCGGCGGACAACAGTCGAGCGGCGACGACTCCGCCCACCGCGCCGAACAGATGCCCCTGCCACGAGACGTTCGGTTCGCTCGGGAGCACTCCCCACAGTGCGCTGCCGTACAGCACGAACACCACGACGCCGATCGCGAGTTGACCGAGTTTTCGGGTGAAGAAGCCGCGCACCAACAGGTAAGCGATGAAGCCGAAGATCAGAATCGAAGCGCCGATCGTGTTCGTGTACGAACCGGCGGTGAGCCAGGTACCGAACCCACCGACCACCCAGATGATCCCGGTGGCAGCCAAACCACGCGCCAGCCCCGAGAGCAACACCAGGAACCCGAGCACGACGATCGGCACGGTGTTCGCGATCAGATGTTGCCAGTCGTCGTGCAGCACGGGCGCGAACAGAATGCCCCACAGCCCCTCGACCGAACGGGCCTGGATCCCGTTGCGTTCGAGCCTCGACCCGCTGGCCACGTCGATGAACTCGATGACCCACAGCAGCACGGTGAATGCTCCCACCAGCATGGCGGCCTGCATCCAGACCGGCCGCTCCCGCTCGGCGGGACGGTTACTGATCTCGCTCATGATCGCCTCCGGATTCGGTCCCTCCACGGTACCGGGCAGAGGTATCGCGCGGGCTGCGCTCAGGCTCCCGATCCACCGAACGCGGACGTGAAGATCTGGCGGTACGTGGGGATGCCGGCCACCGAGGTGGCGTCGAGCAGGGCCGCGACGATGGCTCGCTCGACGACGATCGCCGCGGCCTCGGTGACCGCGGCCAGTACCGGGAGTTCGGCCGAGAATGCGGCGGGCACAGAGGACTCTGCGGTGGCGGGTCTGGTGCCGGTGGACACGGCGAAGATCGTGTCGCCGTCGAGCGGCGAGTGTGCCGGTCGAACAGCCCGCGCCAGACCGTCGTGACCGGCGACGGCAATCCGCTTGCACGACGCCGACGACAGCGCGGCGTCGGTGGCGACAACCCCGATCGTGGTGTTCAGCGCAGTGCCCTTGGGTTCGAGAGCGAGTGCGGCCCACAGCTGGTTCACGTCGGGCTTACGCATACCGAACGCCGCAGGCCCGAGCGTGCCGACACCCCACAGCAGCCCGGTGCGCGGGTCGAACACCGCTCCCACCGGATTGGCGACCATCAGCGCCGCCACGGTGACCCCGTCGGCAGGGCCGCCCTCGATCACCGTGCTGGCGGTGCCGACACCGCCCTTGAGCACTCCGGCTCGGGCACCGACACCCGCACCGACCGACCCCGTCGCGAACTCGGTCGCCGCTGCTGCCGCGGCGAGGTAGCCGAACTCTGCCGTCGGGCGGGAAGTCCAGTCGCCGACCGGAAGATCGAAGATCACCGCGGCCGGCACGATCGGTACGACGTGGTCGGGACTGCCCATCGGAATCCCCTGGCCGTGCTCTTCGAGCCACCGCATGACGCCGTCGGCCGCAGCGAGCCCGTAGGCACTGCCCGCGGTCAAGAGGATCGCGTTGACGTGCTGGACGGAATGGCTGGGATCGAGCAGATCGGTCTCGCGAGTCCCCGGCCCGCCGCCGCGAACATCGACGGCCGCCGTCGCACCTCCCAGTGCGCGAACCACCGTGCAGCCGGTCGCCGAGCCGGAACCCATGGTGGCGTCGTCGTCGCGTTCGTGATGATGACCGACCAGCAGACCTGCCACGTCGGTCAGGGAATCCCGCGGTCCGGGAGTCTGGAAAGCAGCGGTCACGCGTGCGTCCTAGGGAATGAGGACCTGTACGAGTGAATCCTGCATCCAGGTCAGCCAGTGGTACACGTCGAGATGTGGAGCCCGAGGATCGCCTTCGTCCAGGACATCGGGTGTATCCGCGCTGATCCCCAGCGTGGTGCCGAGCGCCAACCTCACGTCGTTGAGGCCAGTCAACCATGCATCCGCCTGCTCCTGGGTGAGCACGATCTTGCCACCGGACTCGGGAAGGGTGGCCAGGATCATCGATCCGGCGGCCATTTTCTCGTCGATGATCTCGGGCTCGTGCAGTCCGCGCAGTGCACCGTTGAGATCTGCCGGGTCCTCCTCGTCGCGGCCGGGGTCGGCGCGGTGGAAGTCCGGCAGCAGCCGCGCCAGTGCGGCATCCTCGGGCGGGCTGTTGTGCCCGGTACGAAGACCGGTCAGCGCCGCGAGTTCGTCGGTGGGGGCAGCGGCGGAACGATCGCGCAGCAATCCGAGAACCGAGCCGACCAGCGATCGGAGCACGGCGGCCTCACGAGCATCGATCTCGGACTTGATCTTGACCCCGGACAGCGAATTCCGTCTCGTCCACGTTCGCACTGTTGCTGATGTCCTGTCTCGGGAAAGGGGTGGACTACTACTTGTCCTGCTGCATGGTGGCCCACAGGCCCGCCGCGTGCAGCCGTCGAACATCGTTCTCCATCGCGTCGCGCTCACCGCTCGACACCACGGCCTTACCTTCGGAGTGCACCTGCATCATCAGCTCGGTCGCCTTGGCCTTGCTGTAGCCGAAGAGCTTCTGGAAGACGTAGGTGACGTAATGCATCAGATTGACCGGGTCGTCCCACACGATGGTGACCCAAGGGGTGTCGTGAGATTCATCGGCCGCAACGGCCTCGGTCTGCGCCGGGACCGCTTGCGGTGACGCGGCGACGACATCCCCTGCCGAGAAGCCGTCCACGGGCAGAAGCGATCCATCCACCGTCAACCAAGGCATGCCCAACAGGGTACGGCGTATCGGGCCAGCGTCCCACGCTCGCCCCTTCGCTCGTAGTGTGGGCGAGGTGAGCAACGACGCGACCACCGATCACGCAAGTTCCAGCGACGGCGTGAGCACTGCACTGCTGACCGATCAATACGAGTACACGATGCTGTCGGCGGCTCTGGCCAGCGGCTACGCCGATCGAATCTGCAGCTTCGAGGTGTTCGCGCGCAGGTTGCCCGGCGGTCGGCGATACGGAGTCCTCGCGGGCACCGGACGCATTCTCGACGCGATCGCGCGCTTCCGGTTCGGGCCGGACGAGCTGCGGATCGTCTCCGAATTCCTCGACGACGCCACCGTCGAGTGGTTGCGCGGCTACCGCTTCACCGGCGACATCGACGGTTACCGCGAGGGTGAGCTGTACTTCCCCGGCTCCCCGGTCATGACGGTCCGCGGCACGTTCGCCGAGTGCGTCGTCCTCGAAACGCTCGTGCTTTCCATCCTCAATCACGACAGTGCGATCGCGTCCGCTGCAGCGCGGATGGTCACGTCCGCCAAATCTCGGCCGATCATCGAGATGGGTTCGCGTCGCACCCACGAGGAAGCCGCCGTTGCCGCCTCCCGCGCGGCGTACCTCGCCGGGTTCACCGCAACATCCAACCTCGAAGCCGTCCGACGCCACGGTGTCCCCGGCGCGGGCACGTCGGCGCACGCCTTCACCCTGCTGCACACCACCGCCGACGGCCCGGACGAACGGTCCGCATTCGCGGCTCAGGTGCGCGCTCTCGGCGTGGGCACCACCCTGCTCGTCGACACCTACGACATCACCCAGGGTGTCGCCAACGCCATCGAGGTCGCCGGGCCCGAACTCGGCGGTGTGCGCATCGACTCGGGCGACCTCGGCGTGCTCGCGCGGCAGGTGCGCGACCAATTGGATGCCCTGGGTGCGCCGAAGACCAGGATCGTCGTCTCGGGTGACCTCGACGAATATGCCATCGCTGCATTGCGCGCCGAGCCGGTCGACTCCTACGGCGTCGGCACCTCACTGGTCACCGGTTCCGGTGCACCGACGGCGGGCATGGTCTACAAGCTGGTCACGGTCGACGGCATTCCCGTCGCCAAGCGCAGCAGTCACAAAGAATCGCGCGGTGGCACCAAGGCGGCGCTGCGTACCGCGCGCCGCACCGGCACCGCGGTCGAGGAGATCGTGCACCCGTTCGACGCTCCCCCGACCGTCGAGGGCGATCTGACGGTGGAGACGTTGACCACGCCGTTGGTCCGCGGCGGAGAACGAGTCGCCGACCTACCGACACTCGCCGACGGCCGTGACCTGCTGGCCCGACGCCTGGTCAGCCTCCCGTGGGAGGGCTTGAAGCTGTCTCAGGGCGAACCGGCGATACCCACCCGCTTCGTAGAGGGGTGACTGCGGTGTCGGTACCGAACCGGGTGGGCGATCGGCAGTAGTCTGCTTCGGTGCCGTCGAAGACCGAATTGCCAACCGTTCCCGCTCTCCTGCAGGTCGCGGTGCACTCGCTCGGCGGCAAGGAACGCAGCAATCAGCTGACGATGGCCTCGGCGGTGGCGCACTCGATCGACACCGGGGAGCATCTCGCGGTGCAGGCAGGCACCGGAACCGGCAAGTCCCTCGCGTACCTCGTTCCGAGCATTCGGCACGCGGTGGAATCGGGCAAGACCGTCATCGTCTCCACGGCCACCATCGCGCTGCAGCGGCAGTTGGTCGACCGCGATCTCCCGCGCCTGTCCGACGCCCTGACCGAGGCCGTCGGCCGTCGCCCCAAGTTCGCAATCCTCAAGGGCCGCAACAACTATCTGTGCATGAACAAGATCCACACCGGCGCTGCGCAAGAGGCACCGGATGCGGAACTGTTCGACCCCTTCGCCGTCTCACGAATGGGACGCGAGGTGGTACGGCTGACCAAGTGGTCGTCCGAGACCGAGACCGGCGACCGCGACGACGTCGTGCCCGGGGTCAGCGATCAGGCCTGGCGTCAGGTCAGCGTCACCGCCCGCGAGTGCCTGGGCAAGTCCCGCTGCCCCGTCGGCGAGGACTGCTTCGCCGAACGCGCCCGCACCGAGGCCGCCCAGGTCGACGTCGTGGTGACCAATCACGCCTTGCTCGCGATCGACGCGATCACCGGAATTCAGATCCTGCCCGAGCACGACGTCGTGGTCGTGGACGAGGCCCACGAACTGGTGGACCGAGTGACCGGTGTGGCCACGGAAGAGCTGTCGGCCGCGACGGTCACCGCCGCGGCGCGGCGTAGCGCCAAGCTCATCGAAGAGGACACGGTCGATCAGCTCGAGGGGGCCGCCGAGAACTGGGCCGCGATCCTGGACGAGCTCCCCCCGAGCCGCTGGCAGTCCCTACCCGACGGCGTCGGCCCCGCGCTCGCCTCGATTCGAGATGCCGCCTGGGCGGTACGCACCGCTATCGGCCCCAACAAGCAGGGTATGGCCGCCAGCGACCCCGAGGCCGCTGCGGCTCGCAGCGCCGCCCTCGTCGCGGTCGACGAGGTCCACGACAGCGCGGTCCGTGTCCTCACGGCGTTCGACGAACCCGATCCGGCCAAACGCAAGGACGTCGTCTGGCATGCCGTCGACGACTTCCGCGGCAACGTCAAACGCACCGTCCGCATCGCACCGCTGTCGGTCGGCGGACTGCTGAGAGCTCGCCTGTTCGCCGAATCCACCGTGGTGCTCACCTCGGCGACCTTGACCGTCGGCGGATCGTTCGACGGGTTGGCCATCAACTGGGGCCTGCCTGCGGAGAAGCCGTCGCGCAGTGACACCGCGATGGCGTCGGGTGTGGAACCGCCGTCCGACGCCGGGTCGATCAGATGGAATTCGCTCGACGTCGGCTCGCCGTTCGACCACGCTCGGGCCGGCATCATGTACATCGCCAAGCATCTGTCGCCGCCCGGACGCGACGGCCTCTCGAAGTCCTATCTCGACGAGATCGAGTCGCTGGTCAGCGCCGCCGGCGGCCGCACGCTCGGACTCTTCTCGTCCATGCGCGCCGCCAAGGCCGCCGCCGAGGAGATGCGGGAGCGCCTCGACACTCCGATCCTGTGCCAGGGCGACGACTCCACCGGCGCACTGGTGCAGAAGTTCGCCGACGACGAGGCCACCTCCCTGTTCGGGACGCTGTCTCTGTGGCAGGGCGTCGACGTCCCCGGCCCGTCCCTGAGCCTGGTGATTCTGGACCGCATTCCGTTCCCGCGGCCCGACGATCCGCTGCTGGTGGCCAGGCAGCAGGCCGTCGAATCGCGGGGCGGCAACGGCTTTCTCGCGGTCGCCGCCAACCACGCGGCCCTGCTGCTGGCGCAGGGCGTCGGCCGACTGCTCCGTAGCGTCGACGACAAAGGTGTTGTCGCCGTTCTCGATTCGCGGCTCGCCACTGCCCGCTACGGCGGCTACCTGCGTGCTTCGCTGCCGCCGTTCTGGGAGACCTCGGATCCGGAGGTGGTCCGCAAGGCCCTCACCCGCCTGGCCGGGAAGTAGCTGCCCCTACGGCGTCGCCACCAACCCGAGCTCGGCATCCGAGGCGAGACCGTGGTGATGCGGTAGCACTCGCACCGTGTATCCCACCGTGCCGCTGTGCGGTAGCCGCGTCTCGCCTGCGTACACGTGCTCGCCGCCGTCGGTTCCCACGTGTGTCATGGCCGTCGTGCGAATGTCGGTGAGGTTCTCCTCCGCGTCGACGCGTCCCACGACCGCCTGCACCACGACGTCCGAGGCGTCCAGTCCACCGAGATCGACGTTGGCGCGCAGCGAGAGCTCGGCACCGATCACCGGAGTGTCGGGCAGACCGTCACTGTCGACGCGGGTGACTTTCACTGCGCCCCAAGCCTGTTCGACGCGGCGGCGGTACGACGCGACGTCCGTGGCACCGCGGTGACCATCGGCCGAGGCCGCGCGACCGGATTCGGCAGCGGGCGCGTAGTAGCCCAACGTGTAGTCCTGAACCATTCTCGACGCCAGCACTTTCGGGCCCAAGTGCTCGAGGGTGTGCCGCACCATTTCGATCCAGCGGCTCGGCACACCATCGTCCCCGCGGTCGTAGAACTTCGGTAGTACCGCCTGCTCGAGCAGTTCGTAGAGCGCAGCGGCTTCGAGATCGTCGCGGCGGTTGTCGTCGGTGACCCCGTCCGCGGTGGGGATGGCCCAGCCGTTCTCCCCGTCGTACATCTCGTCCCACCACCCGTCGCGGATCGACAGGTTCAGGCCGCCGTTGAGCGCCGACTTCATGCCCGAGGTGCCGCACGCTTCCAGCGGTCGCAGCGGATTGTTCAGCCACACATCGCATCCCCAGTACAGGAATCGCGCCATGGACATGTCGTAGTCGGGCAGGAACACGATGCGGTGCCGTACGTCGGCCTGATCGGCGAACCTGACGATCTGCTGAATGAGCGCCTTTCCGCCGTCGTCGGCGGGGTGCGACTTGCCCGCGACCACCAATTGGACCGGACGAACCGGGTCCAGCAACATGGCTCGCAGTCGCTCGGGTTCGCGGAGCATCAGGGTCAGTCGCTTGTACGTCGGTACCCGTCGAGCGAATCCGACGGTGAGTACGTTGGGATCGAAAACGTTTGCTGTCCAGCTGATCTCGGCCTCGGTCGAGCCGCGTTCGAGCGCCGAGCGCCGCACCCGACGCCGCACCTCGTCCACCAATTGCGCTCGCAGGGCGTTGCGCGTTGACCACACCTGGTCCGAGGACATCGGCCCCGACTCCCCCTCCGCCCATTCCCGGGCAGACCACGTCGGCGCATGAACGCCGTTGGTGACCGATCCGATCGGCACCTCGGATGCGTCGAAGCCCTGCCACAGGTCGTTGAACATCTCGCGGCTGACGATGCCGTGCAGCTTCGACACCCCGTTGGCGCGTTGCCCCAGGCGCAGTCCCATGTGCGCCATGTTGAACACCGAGGCGTCGCTCTCGCCGCCGAGGGCGAGGATTCGATCCATCGGCAACCCCGGCAGCAGCGCCGAGTCCGCGCCGCCGTCCGCACTTGCGAAGTAGTGCCGCACCAGATCGGCCGGAAACCGGTCGATCCCGGCGGGGACGGGGGTGTGGGTGGTGAAGACGGTGCCGGCTCGCACCGCCGCCAGCGCCGCGTCGAAGTCCAGGGTTCCCGAGGTGACGAGTTCGCGGATGCGTTCGACGCCGAGGAAGCCGGCATGGCCCTCGTTCATGTGGAACACCTCGGGGTCCGGCAGCCCGTGTGCACGGGTGTAGGCCCGGATCGCTCGAACTCCGCCGATACCGGCGAGTATCTCCTGCTTGATGCGGTGATCCTGGTCGCCGCCGTACAACCGGTCGGTCACCCCGCGCAGCTCTGGATCGTTGTCGGCAATGTCGGAATCGAGCAGCAGCAGCGGGACGCGTCCCACCTGGGCGATCCACACCCGCGCCCGTAGAACCCGAGATCCGGGCATCGACACATGGATCAGCACCGGAGAGTCGCCGTCGTCGGTGAGCAACCGCAGCGGCAGCCCGTGCGGGTCGAGGGACGGATAGCGTTCGGCCTGCCAGCCGTCGGCCGTCAGCGACTGGCGGAAGTAGCCCGAGCGGTAGAGCAACCCCACCCCGATCAACGGCAGGCCCAGGTCGGAGGCAGCCTTGAGGTGGTCGCCGGCCAGGATTCCGAGCCCGCCGGAGTAGTTCGGCAGCACCTCGGTGACACCGAACTCCATCGAGAAATAACCGATGCCCGACGGCAGAGCACGCCCCTCGGCCAGCTCGTTCTGATACCAGAGCGGGCGGGCGAGGTAGTCGTGCAGATCCGCCTCGGCGGCGTCCAGCTCGGCCAGGAAGCGCTCATCGGCCGCGAGTTCCTCGAGACGCGCAGGTGCGACGGCTCCCAGTACGGCCACCGGGTCGCGCTCGAGTTCGGTCCACAACAGTGGATCGATGTGCTCGAACAGATCCTGCGTCGACGAGTGCCACGACCACCTGAGGTTTGTCGAGAGCTCGGCGAGGGCATTCAGGCGGGCGGGAAGGTGGGCTCGGACGGTGAATCGGCGCAAAGCTTTCACAGGGTCGAACCCTACCCACGGACACCTGCGTCGAAGGGCTGCTTGCACGAAATCCGAGCTGCGCAGCTCATCGCGAGCAGGATGCGTCGGCGCACGCGCCATCTGCATTGCTGCACTACGGTTGACAAGTAGAAGCACACCAATATCGGTTCGATCAGAGGTTGCGCCCGCGCAGCCATACCTCTAGCGAAGAATGGAGTGTGAAGTGACAGGTCGACTTGGTATCGACAATGTCCTTCCAGATACGACGACCGGGAAGTACCCCGCGAAAGCGGTGGTGGGCGAGACGTTTCCAGTCTCCGCCGACGTCTGGCGCGAGGGTCACGACGCGGTGGCCGCGACACTGTCGGTGCGCGGACCGGGAGGCAAACTCGAACGCATCCCGATGACACCGGGCCGCGAACCCGACACGTTCGACGCGGTATTCGTCCCCTCTCGGCCGGGTTACTGGATCTGCCGCATCGAAGCGTGGAGCGATCCGATCAGCACCTGGCGCCATGCCGTCGAAGCCAAGCTCGGAGTGGGCCAGAGTGCTCACGAACTGGCGAACGATCTCGAGATCGGGGCGCGGTTGTTCCTGCGGGCTGCCACCGGCGTTCCTGCCGAGAGCAGGCAGATGCTGGCCGATGTCGCCGCCGCGCTTCGCGACACCGACCGCCCGCTGCCTGCCCGGGTCTCCTCGGCGTTCGCGTCGACAGTCGCCGAATTACTGTTCGCTCATCCGCTGCGCGAACTGGTGACTCGATCTCGCGCCGTCAACATCTGGGTCGATCGCAACGTCGCACTCAACGGTGCCTGGTACGAGTTCTTCCCTCGGTCGACCGGTGGGTGGAACGAAGACGGTTCGCCGCGGCACGGCACGTTCGCAACGTCGATCGAGCAGTTGCCCCGCATCGAGCGGATGGGATTCGACATCGTCTACCTGCCGCCGATCCACCCCATCGGCACCATCAACCGCAAGGGCCCGAACAACACCTTGACCCCCGGTCCCGAGGACGTCGGATCGCCCTGGGCCATCGGCTCAGCGGACGGCGGGCACGATGCCATCCATCCCGAACTGGGCACCGAGGACGACTTTCGCGCGTTCGTCGCCGCCGCGCAGGAACACAACCTGGAAGTGGCGCTCGATCTCGCTCTCCAGGCCGCTCCCGATCACCCCTGGGCGGCAACACATTCCGAGTGGTTCACCGTGCTACCGGACGGCACCATCGCCTACGCCGAGAACCCGCCGAAGAAGTACCAGGACATCTACCCGGTCAATTTCGACAACGACCGGCGCGGCATCTACGAAGAGGTGCTCCGCGTGGTCCGGTACTGGATCTCGCTGGGAGTCAAGGTCTTCCGAGTCGACAATCCACACACCAAGCCGCCGGACTTCTGGGAATGGCTCATCGCCGAGGTCAAGAAGACCGACCCGGACGTACTGTTCCTCGCCGAAGCGTTCACTCGACCGGTGCGCATGTACGGGTTGGCGCAGCGCGGCTTCACGCAGTCGTACACCTACTTCACCTGGCGTACCGCCAAGTGGGAGCTGACCGAGTTCGCCGAGGAGCATGCTCGACGCTCAGACGACGCGCGTCCCAACCTGTTCGTCAACACCCCGGACATCCTGCACGAGAGCCTGCAACACGGCGGGCCCGGAATGTTCGCTCTCCGAGCAGCTCTCGCGGCGACGATGTCCCCCACCTGGGGCGTCTACTCCGGCTACGAGCTGTTCGAACACCAGGCCGTGCGAGAGGGCAGCGAGGAGTACCTGGACTCGGAGAAGTACCAGTTGCGTCCGCGCGACTTCGAGGGTGCGCTGGCCCGCGGCGAGTCGCTCGAACCCTGGATCACCACGCTGAACGCCATTCGACGTGCGCATCCGGCGCTGCAGCAGCTCCGCAACATCCACTTCCACACCATCGACAACGAGGCGCTGATCGGGTACTCCAAGTTCGACCCGCAGACCGGTGACTCGATCCTGGTGGTGATCAACCTCAATCCCTTCGGAGCCGAAGAAGGCACGATCCACCTGGACATGCCTGCCCTCGGCCACGACTGGCAGGACACCCTCACGATCAAGGACGAAGTGAGCGGCGTCCACTACGACTGGGGTCACACCAATTTCGTCCGGCTCGAGCCCTGGACGTCGGTGGCGCACATCTTCACGCTCCCCCACATCCCGTACCCGGCACGAATCGAACTGGCCTACCGCGGCAATCGAAAGTGAGTGGATTCAACGTGACCGAGAATCCGACGACGCCCGAAGACACCGTCGCAGCCCCGTCCGACAACGATCTCGAACTCCTCGCGGCAGGGCGGCACTACAACCCGCACTCCGTGCTCGGTGCCCACCCGGTGCCGGGCGGAACCGCGATCCGCGCCCTCAAGCCCGACGCCGAGAAGGTCGTCGCCCGCGTCGGTGGCGTCGACCACGAGCTGACCCACGTCGCGCACGGAGTCTTCTCGGCTCTGCTCCCGTTCGAGGACCTGATCGACTACCGCCTCGTGGTGACGTGGCCCGGTGGACACGTCTCCGAATCCGCCGACGGCTACCGGTTCCTGCCCACTCTCGGCGAACTGGATCTGCACCTGTTCGGCGAGGGCAGGCACGAGCGTCTGTGGGACATTCTCGGCGCGCATCAACAGTCGTACGCGACTCCGGACGGCCCCGTCACCGGCACCTCGTTCGCGGTCTGGGCCCCCGCAGCCCAGGGCGTCACGCTGGTCGGCGATTTCGACGGCTGGACCGGCCGAAGCTGGCCGATGCGCGTATTGGGCTCGACCGGAGTGTGGGAAATCTTCGCTCCCGACATCGCACCGGGCGCGCTGTACAAGTTCCGCGTCCACGGTGCCGACGGCTCGGTCAAGGACAAGGCCGACCCGATGGCCTTCGCCACCGAGATCCCCCCGTCGACGGCCTCGGTCGTCACCGAGTCCTCGTACGCCTGGAACGACGAGTCCTGGCTCGACACCAGGGCCGGCATCGAGCCGACGCAGGCACCGATGAGTGTCTACGAGATCCACCTGGCATCCTGGCGGCCGGGCCTGGGGTACCGCGAGCTCGCCGAGCAGTTGGCCGAGTACATCACCGAAACCGGCTTCACCCACGTGGAGCTGCTCCCGGTCGCCGAGCACCCGTTCGGCGGGTCCTGGGGCTACCAGGTGACCTCGTACTATGCACCGACCTCGCGCTTCGGCAGTCCCGACGATTTCCGCTACTTCGTCGACCACCTCCACAGCGCCGGAATCGGCGTCATCGTCGACTGGGTTCCCGCCCACTTTCCCAAGGACGAATGGGCCCTGGCCCAGTTCGACGGCGGCCCGCTCTACGAGCACGGTGACCCGCAACGCGGCGAGCAACTCGACTGGGGCACTTTGGTGTTCGACTTCGGTCGACGCGAGGTACGCAACTTCCTGGTCGCGAACGCGCTGTACTGGATCGACGAGTTCCACATCGACGGACTGCGCGTCGACGCCGTGGCGTCGATGCTGTACCTGGACTACTCCCGCCCCGAGGGTGGCTGGTCGCCGAACATCTACGGTGGCCGCGAGAACCTCGAGGCTGTCACCTTCCTGCAGGAGATGAACGCGACGGTGCACAAGAAGCACCGCGGCGTCGTCACCGTGGCCGAGGAGTCGACCGCATGGCCCGGCGTCACCCGCCCGACGAACGTCGGCGGACTCGGGTTCAACATGAAGTGGAACATGGGCTGGATGCACGACACCCTGGGATTCCTCGGGCGTGACCCCATCCATCGCAGTTACCACCACCACGAGATCACCTTCTCTCTGGTCTATGCGTGGAGTGAGAACTACCTGCTCCCCATCAGCCACGACGAGGTGGTTCACGGCAAGGGCACGCTGTGGACCCGGATGCCCGGCGACGATTACGCCAAGGCGGCCGGGCTGCGCGGCATGCTCGCCTACATGTGGGCGCACCCCGGCAAGCAGCTGCTGTTCATGGGACAGGAGTTCGGACAGACCCGTGAGTGGTCCGAGGAGCGCGGCCTCGACTGGTACCAGATCGACGAGGAACCGCTGCACAACGGCGTGAAAACCCTTGTGTCCGATCTGAACTCGACGTACAAATCCCATCCGGCACTGTGGACGCTCGATACATCGCCGAGTGGATACTCGTGGATCGACGCCAACGACACCGAGAACAACGTGCTGAGCTTTCTGCGGTACGGATCCGACGGTTCGGTCGTCGCGTGTATTTTCAACTTCTCGGGAAACGAGCACGGCAGCTATCGTGTGGGACTACCGGAACCCGGCCGCTGGATCGAGATCCTCAACACCGATGCAACGGAGTACGGGGGCTCCGGCGTGGGCAACCTGGGTGAAGTGACGGCAACATCGCACTCGTGGCACGGACGACCGGCGTCAGGCCAGGTCGCCCTACCCGCCAACGGGGCGATCTGGATAAAACTGGAGCGATAGATGAGTGGCGGCCGCACACCCCGACTACTGGCCGCGGCCGCCACTGCAGGGCTGCTCCTGCTGACCTCGTGCGCACAGACCGTCAGCGGAAACGCCGTATCGATCTACGAGAACCCGTTCACCGTCGCCGGGCTCCCGGTCACGAGCGGGCCCAGCGGACCCCGTCCCAATGTCCCCGATTCGACGATCACCGTGGAGAACGCCGAGGGCACCGACTCGGACATCCTCGCCACGAACGCGGTCGACGACATCCAGCAGTTCTGGGCCGAGCAGTACCCCAGCTTGTTCAAGGGCTCGTTCACCCCGGTCTCGAAGGTCGTCTCGTGGGCCGCGTCCGAGGACGAGGGATCAGGCATCAGATTCTGCGGAGACCGCACCGGCGGTATTCCCAACGCCGCCTACTGCACTCGCGACGACTCCATCGGGTGGGATCGAACCATCCTGCTCCCGGCTCTCGTCGACGCGTTCGGTCCGATGTCGGTGGTGATGGTGATCGCCCACGAATACGGCCACGCCATTCAGCACCAGTCGGGCCTCGTCGGCGACGACACCCCGACCATCGTTGCCGAGCAGCAGGCCGACTGTTTCGCCGGCGCGTTCATCCGCCACGTCGCCGAAAACGATGCGCCGCACTTCACCATCAACACCTCGGACGGTCTCAACGGCGTTCTCGCTGCGACAGTCGCTGTGCGCGACGTCGACCCCAACGATCCGGAATCGGTACACGGCTCTGCCTTCGAGCGCGTCACCGCGGTGCAGCTCGGCTTCACCGAGGGCGCGGCAGTCTGCACCGGAATCGACGAGGCCGAGATCGATTCGCGTCGAGCATCGTTGCCGCAGAAGTTCAGCGACCCCGACGACTCCGGTGAGCTACCGGTCACCGAGGACACCCTCGGCGCCTTCACTCGATCCTTCGAATCTGTGCTGCCCGTGGCCGATCCACCAGAAATCGACTACTCCGGTTCGGACACCGGGTGCTCGGACGCCGAAGCCACCGCGCCGGTGTCGTACTGCCCGTCGAGCAACACCATCGGTGTCGACGTCGAGGACCTGGCCGAAGTCGGACAGCCCGAGACACCCCGACGCGGAGACATCCTGCCGCTCAACGTTTCCGGCGACTACAGCGCCTACGTGCTGTTCGCCTCGCGCTACACGCTCGCGGTGCAGAAGGAAGCAGGCCAGACGCTCGACGACCCGCAGGCCGCCCTGCGCTCGGCCTGCCTGTCGGGGGTCATCACGTCGGCGCTGAGCGCCGAGAACGCAGAGAACGGTGGGAGGGTTCTCGATATACGGCTCTCCCCCGGCGATCTCGACGAAGCCGTCTCCGGACTGCTCAGCGACGGCCTCGCCGCCAGTGACGTCAACGGTACGACGCTGCCGTCCGGCTTCTCGCGAGTCGACGCGTTCCGTTCGGGAGTTCTCGGCGGCAAGGAACGGTGCGACGCGCGCTACAGCTGAGTGTCGCTGTCAGTACAGGGCCGACGCGAGCTTGCGTCGGGCGGAGACCACCAGCGGATCGGCTGCGTCGAACAACTCGAACAACTCGAGAAGTCGAGTGCGCAACGCGGTCCGGTCGTCGCCGGCACTGATCTTGATTCCGTCGATCAGACGAGCGAAGGCCTGCTCCGGTTGCTGACCGGCCATCTCGGCGTCCGCGGCCTCGATTCGGGCCTGCACATTCGACGCGTCGGCGTCGGCGAGTGCAATCGCGTCCGGTGCCAGGTTCTGCACACGCGCGAGGAACTTGACCTGACGCAGTGCGGCGACGGCCTCGGTGTTCTTCGGTTCGGCGTCGATGATCGCCTGGTAGGCAGCTTCCGCCTTGTCGAAATCGCCCTCGTCGATGGCCTCCTCGGCGGCGACGATCCGCGGATCCTCGATCTCGGGTTCCGGCTCGGCAGCAGCGACTCCGGGTGGGCCACTGAGCTTTCCGGCCGTCGCCTGCTCCACTGCCTGCAGCCACTGACGCAGCTGCTCGTCCGACTGGGTGCCCTCGAAGTCGGCCAGCGGCTGACCGGCTGCAACGGCAACCACCGTCGGAATGGCTTTCACACCGAACGCCTGCGCGATCTGCGGATTGGAGTCCACGTCGACCCGCGCGAGCACCCACGTACCCGCGGCCTCCACGGCCAACTGTCCGAGCTGACGCGTCAGCGCCTGGGATTGCGGCGAACGAGCGGAACCCAGGTCGACGATCACCGGTACCTGGGTGGACCGCTGCAGCACCTCGGCCTCGAACGTAGCCGCGGTCACGTCCACGATCGGTGCCAGTCCTCCCGCGTCGCCCGCGGATTCGGCCGCGGGTGCAGGTGCCGGACGGTCCTTGAGAACGGACAGGTCGACGGCACCGGCAATGGATGCGGGTACGACAGCTGACGGGCGGGCGGGAGGACGGGAACCGGGTCGAGTCACGCCCTACAGTTTGTCACTAACGCGATGGGTCATCCACTGGCGGGCGGTGCCGGTCGGTCAGGACAGAACCTTGGCATCGGCTGCGGGCCGGCCGGTGCTCAGCTCGGCGAGACGGCCGGTGCGCGCGGCCCAGATCTCGAAGATGACGGTGCCGAACGGGGGGAACGCCGCGACGAGAGCGAGCAAGGTCGCCTTGACGTCCCACTTGAGCTTCACTGCCGTCAACACGGCGACGGCCAGGTACACCACGAACACCCCACCGTGAATCGGTCCGAAGATCTTCACTCCGATTTCGTTGCCGTCGGCGGGGATGTATTTGAAGGCCATTCCGATCAGCAGTCCGAGCCAGGTGAACGCTTCGAGCACAGCGATGAAGCGGAATCGTTTTGCGGTGCTGCTCAGGTCGAAGAAGTTGGTCATGCCCGCTATTGTGCCCGGTTTGCTACGACAGAACGTAGTGGCTCTGGTCTCAGTTCTTCTCCAGAGCCACTACGAGTCCTACTGCTTCGGCACTCGAACGATGAGGGCGTCGCCCTGTCCACCGCCGCCGCACAACGCGGCCGCGCCGACGCCACCGCCGCGTCGCTGCAGCTCGAGAGCCAGATGCAAGGCAATGCGAGCTCCAGACATGCCGAGCGGATGCCCGATCGAGATCGCTCCGCCGTTGACGTTCACGATCTCGGGATCGATGCCCAGCTCACGCGTCGACGCGATTCCGACCGCTGCGAACGCCTCGTTGATCTCGACGACGTCGAGGTCCTTCGGATCGATGCCGTCCTTCTCGCATGCCTTGGCGATCGCGCGAGCAGGCTGCGACTGCAGTGTGGAGTCGGGACCGGCCACCACTCCGTGGGCACCGATCTCGGCGAGCCAGGTCAGACCGAGCGACTCCGCCTTCTCCTTGCTCATCACCACGACGGCGGCGGCACCGTCGGAAATCTGCGACGCCGATCCGGCTGTGACGGTGCCTGCCTTGTCGAAGGCGGGGCGAAGCTTGCCGAGGGAGTCGACGGTGGTGTCGGCGCGAATGCCTTCGTCCGCGGTGAACTGGATCGGCTCGCCCTTGCGCTGCGGAATCGACACCGGGACCACTTCGTCGTCGAAGACGCCGTTCTTCCAGGCCGCAGCAGCTTTCTGATGCGACTCGGCGGCGAAGGTGTCCTGCTCCTCGCGAGTGATGACCTCGGTGCTCTGGTTGCGCTGCTCGGTCAGTGCACCCATGGCCTGATCGGTGAAAATGTCGTACAGGCCGTCGTAGGCGAGGTGATCACGCATGGTGACATCGCCGTACTTGAATCCGGCACGCGACTTCTCGAGCATGTGCGGTGCCTGGGTCATCGACTCCTGGCCACCGGCGACGACGATCTCGAATTCGCCGGCGCGGATCAGCTGGTCGGCCAGTGCGATGGCGTCGACTCCGGACAGGCACACCTTGTTGATCGTCAGGGCGGGCACGGTCATCGGAATGCCCGCGGCAACCGCAGCCTGACGGGCCGGAATCTGGCCGGCACCAGCGGTGAGAACCTGGCCCATGATGACGTAGTCGACCTGATCCGGCGCGACACCGGCCTTCTCGAGTGCACCCTTGATGGCGATCCCGCCGAGGTCCGATCCCGAGAAGTCCTTGAGTGCGCCCGAAAAACGTCCCACGGGTGTGCGAGCGCCGGCGACGATGACTGTTGTGGTCACGATTTCCTCCGAAAGTATGAAGACGGCCTTGTCGAGATCAACGCTCCGACGCCCCCTACCGATACCGGCCGGGCGGAGCACCGAAACGCAGCTGGCGCTAACGTCATGGCCATGACCTCCAGCACGCAGTCTTACACGGGAGCCCCGCTGCGCTCCGATCTGGTGACGGCTATCGATCATGTGGGTGTCGCGGTGCCCGATCTCGACGCTGCCATCACCTGGTACACAGACCACCTCGGAATGGTTGCAGTGCACGAGGAGATCAACGAGGAACAGGGCGTTCGCGAGGCGATGCTCTCCTTCCCCGGGGCCACGGAGAAGTCCGCTGCGCTGCAGTTGCTCGCGCCGATCGACGAGTCGTCCACCATCGCCAAGTTCATCGGCCGCAACGGCCCGGGACTGCAGCAATTGGCGTACCGCGTCACCGATATCGAAGAGATCTCGACCGAGCTGCGCGCTCGCGGCGTTCGGTTGCTGTACGACGCCCCGCGCCGCGGGACCGCCGATTCTCGAATCAACTTCGTCCACCCCAAAGACGCCGGTGGAGTGCTCATCGAACTGGTCGAACCGAACCCCGACGGGCACTGAACGAACTCCGGGAACCAACCGTATGGCTCTCTACTTGACTCACCGGTAAATTGACGGCCATGGCCATCGATCATGAGCGCACTTCCACGGTGCAACTTCCCTTTTCCATCGTCCGGAAGGGGTTCGATCGCGACGAAGTCACCAACTACTTCGAGCGATTCGACGCCGAACTACGTCTGACGACCGCGGATCGTGATGCGGCCGCCGCGCAGGCTCGTGATCTGGCCAAGCAGCTCGACGACGCTCGCGACGAGATCGACGAACTCCGCAAGGACATCGATCGCCTGTCGGTTCCGCCCACCACAGCGGAGGGCATGAGCGATCGAATCTCACGCATGCTGCGGCTGGCCTCGGACGAGGCATCGGAAGTACGGGCCAAGGCGCACTCGGAGTCCGAGGAAATGATCTCCGTTGCGCAGCAAGAGAGTGCCCGACTCCGCGGACGGCACGAGTCACTGGTGGCCGAGCTCGAAGAGCGTCGAACGGCACTCGAAGCCGAACACCAGCAGACCATGGCTCAGGCGCGCACCGAGGCAGCCCGAGTGGTCGAGGCCGCGCAGGCCGAGCGCGACAAGTTGGCTGCAGAATCCGAGGCCAAGCGAGCCAAGGTGCAGGAAGATTTCGAGATCACGA
Organism: Rhodococcus sp. SBT000017; assembly: GCF_003688915.1. Taxonomy (NCBI): domain Bacteria; kingdom Bacillati; phylum Actinomycetota; class Actinomycetes; order Mycobacteriales; family Nocardiaceae; genus Rhodococcus; species Rhodococcus sp. SBT000017. Next base: position 8,875 of record NZ_REFU01000001.1, on the reverse strand, counting down.
TGGCCGAGCGCCGCACCAAGGTGCTCACCGCTCTCGAGGAACTCGAAGCGTCCAGCAAGGCCGATGCTGCCCGCCGCATCGAGGAGGCGACCACCGAGTCTGCTCGACGCCTCCAGTCCGCGAGTGAGCAGGCCGAGCGACGCATCGCGCACTCGAAGGAACTGGCCGAGGAGCTGCGTGTGCTTCGTAGTCGAGTGCTGGCACAGCTGCTCGGAATTCGAGGCCAGCTCGATTCGGTTCCGGCGATGCTCGCCTCGGTCAATCGCGAGAGCGAACTGCTCGACAATCCTGACCCGACGGCCATCTTGAAGAAGGAAGAAGAGAAGGCAGCCGCTAAGGCCGAGGACGAGAAGGAATCGGCTGACTCCTCGTCCTGATTCGGCTCGTCCTGCGCCTGGCCTCCCCCGCTACGACCATCTGCGGGTGAGGCCTCGCGTGTTTCGGCCGGACCAACATCCGGTGTGCCAATGTCTGCGATTGTCGGCACCACCGAAATCGTCCGACGGCCACGCGACGATATGTGCGACGCCAGGCCGCACCTCGTGGTCACAGCCGGGGCATCGATAGGTCTTCACGGCCTTGGCGCCCGGGACCATCCGCGTCGTATAGGTGTCACCGTCCGGACCGACCTCGACCCGGTTGCCGCCCAGCACGGAGTCGGTTGGCGGGCCGAGATCACTCGGGCCGCTCCGATTCGTTCGGCGGGGTTGGTTACGACGAGGCACCCGTCCAGTGTAGAGAACCGGCCGGTAGATACCGACAGTCGTCAGAAAAGCCGAAACTCGGTACTGTCGGTTCCCCGCAGGACGTCGTAGTCGAGTGTGAGACAACGAATGCCGCGATCGGTGGCCAGCGTCTTCGCCTGCGGCTTGATGACCTGCGCAGCAAACACTCCACTGACCGGGGCCAGCAGCGGATCGCGATTGAGCAGCTCGAGATACCGAGTCAGCTGTTCGACGCCGTCGATCTCACCACGTCGCTTGATCTCCACAGCCACTGTTCCGCCATCGGCGTTGCGGCACAACAGATCCACCGGTCCGATGGCCGTCATGTACTCGCGTCGCACGAGCGTGTAGCCGTCACCCAAGGTGCTGACGTGCTCGGCCAACAACTCCTGAAGGTGAGCCTCCACACCGTCTTTCACCAACCCGGGATCGATACCCAACTCGTGACTGGAGTCGAGTTCGACGTCGTCGATGATGATACGAAGTTCCTCGCCGGCCTTGTTGGTGACGACCCACTTGATCGTCTCGTCCTCGGTGGTCTCGACCATCCAGCAGGGCGGCGACATCCAGTTGAGCGGCTTGTAGGCCCGGTCGTCCGCGTGCACGCTGACCGATCCGTCGGACTTGACGAGAAGCAGGCGGCGAGCGGACGGGAGGTGTGCGGTGAGACGGCCGACATAGTCGACTTGGCAACGAGCAATAACTAGACGCACTCGACCACCTTAAGGCAGGAGCCCCCGTTAGTCTGTGACGACCATGCCGCAATTGAGACGATCTGCCGCTCCCCTGGGTTCCCGACTGCTCGGCGACACCTCCGAGTCGCCACGTCGACGACGGATCCGAATTCAGCTGCTGTTGACCGTCTTCTTGGTCCTGTCGAACCTGATCGGCGCAGTCATCGTGGGCGTTCTGATCAGCGTCGTCGTTCCGGGCCCCAACGTCCTCGACCCCGAGAAGTACTGGTGGGTCAATTTCATCGTCGTCCCGGTGTACGTCTTTCTCGCCTTCGTGGTCGGCGTCGTCTGGGGCACCACAAGCGCGCTGAGCAGTCTGCGATGGGGCATCGAGGATCGCCAGCCCACACGGTCCGAACAGGTCGCGACTCTCGCAATGCCCTGGCGCCTGACGCGCATCCAGATAGCGCTGTGGATCGGCGCATTGATCCTGTTGACCACCATCGACGGCATCATCGATCCGCAGGCGATCCCCAAGGTTGCCTTTACGATCGCCGCGGGCGGCACAGTCGTCTGCGCATTCAGCTACCTGCTCAGTGAGTTCGCCCTCCGCCCCATCGCGGCTCGGGCGCTCGAGGCAGGTGACCCACGACGGATCCGCATCGCCGGTGTCATGGGTCGTTCCATTCTGTCGTGGTTGCTGGGAACCGGTGTTCCGGTCTCCGGGCTGATGATGATCGCGGTTTTCCGCTTCCTCAGACCCGAGACGACGTCTGCCCAGCTGGCTGTGTCGATCCTCGCGCTCGGCGGAATCACCATCGTGTTCGGACTCGCACTGACTGTCCTCGGCGGATTTGCGACGACCTCCCCCATCAACAACGTACGAGCGGGGATGGCCGAGGTGGAGAAGGGCAACATGGACGTCCGACTCGCGGTGTACGACGGCACCGAGCTCGGCGAGCTGCAGAGCGGATTCAATCGAATGGCCGACGGAGTGCGCGATCGGGAGAAGATTCGCGACCTGTTCGGTAGACACGTCGGCCATGAGGTCGCCGAAAAAGCACTGCAGTCCGACAGCGAACTCGGCGGGCACGAACGCGATATTGCGGTGTTCTTCATCGACCTCGTGGGTTCGACCGAGTTGGCAGCATCGCGGCCGCCCACCGAGGTCGTGCATCTGCTCAACCGGTTCTTCGCAGTAGTCGTCGACGAGGTCGACGAACACGGCGGTTTCATCAACAAATTCGAGGGCGACGCGGCGCTGGCAATCTTCGGGGCCCCCAACGAAATTGCCGATCACTGCGGCTCCGCGTTGGCCGCAGCCCGAGCAATAGCCCGACGGCTGGTGGTCGAAGTCCCCGAATGCAGTGCCGCTGTGGGTGTCGCGGCGGGACGCGCAGTGGCCGGCAACGTCGGTGCGAAGTCGCGATTCGAGTACACCGTCATCGGAGACCCGGTGAACGAGGCCGCTCGCCTCTCCGAACTGGCGAAGAACGCTCCAGGGGCGATCCTGGCTTCCAAAACGGCAGTCGACGGTGCCGCAGATGACGAAGCCCATCGTTGGGAATTCGGTGATTCGGTAACCCTCCGTGGACGCTCTGCGCAAACAGTCCTCGCGAATCCGAAAGATGTGAAAGTCACCGCCGACAAGCCTGTTGCCGTGCACGCCTGACCCGCATTTCCGGTCATCGCAGTTGCTGCGACCTGCGCGTCGGCATTGGTTTTCGCAAACGCGCGCGCGTGTGTGAGGTGCGCGGGGAACGGTCAGTGGTCGGGGTGCGATTCTGCTCGCGAGTGCGCGCGCGTTTGCCCTAGCGCGTCGTAGTCCGCACCCGCCTCGCGCGCCGGCAGCCGTCCTGTGACCCCTTGTATCCGCGAATGCGCGCGCGTTCGTCAGGTGCGCGGGAATTGGTGAGCGGTCGGGGTGCGATTCTGCGCGCGGGTGGCGAATGCGCGTGCGTTTGCCCGCAGTCCGCGGGCGCGTCGCGCGCCGGCACCCGGGTCCAGCCGCGGTGTTCGCGAATGCGCGCGCGTTCGTCAGGTGCGCGGGAATTGGTGAGCGGTCGGGGTGCGATTGTGCGCGCGCGGATGGCGGATGCGTGCGCGTTCGTCCGCGAGAGGGTGGTGTGGGTGTGGGTGGTTTCGAAATGCAGAATGGCCCCGGACCTGGTGGTCGGGGGCCATTCTGGAATGTTGTGTTCGGCGGTGTCCTACTCTCCCACACCCTGTCGAGTGCAGTACCATCGGCGCTGGAGGGCTTAGCTTCCGGGTTCGGAATGGGACCGGGCGTTTCCCCTCCGCTATGGCCGCCGTAACTCTGCGAAACAGAGATCACGAGCGGTCTCAGTCGGAGAACACAACCCCCACATGCAGTCTGGGGTGGTGTTTCGTTCTTGGACCTGTATTCGATTGTGCTTGCTGAATCAACTCGTGTGTTGTTTCAGATATTGCACAGTGGACGCGTAGCTTCTTTGTGGTAAGTCCTCGGCCTATTAGTACCAGTCACCTGCACCCATTGCTGGGCTTCCAGTTCTGGCCTATCAACCCGGTGGTCTGCCGGGGGCCTTACCCCCTCGAGGGGGTGAGAAACCTCATCTTGGAACAGGCTTCCCGCTTAGATGCTTTCAGCGGTTATCCCTTCCGAACGTAGCCAACCAGCGGTGCTCCTGGTGGAACAACTGGCACACCAGAGGTTCGTCCGTCCCGGTCCTCTCGTACTAGGGACAGCCTTCCTCAAGTTTCTTACGCGCGCGGCGGATAGAGACCGAACTGTCTCACGACGTTCTAAACCCAGCTCGCGTGCCGCTTTAATGGGCGAACAGCCCAACCCTTGGGACCTACTCCAGCCCCAGGATGCGACGAGCCGACATCGAGGTGCCAAACCATCCCGTCGATATGGACTCTTGGGGAAGATCAGCCTGTTATCCCCGGGGTACCTTTTATCCGTTGAGCGACACCGCTTCCACTTGCCGGTGCCGGATCACTAGTCCCGACTTTCGTCCCTGCTCGACTTGTCAGTCTCACAGTCAAGCTCCCTTGTGCACTTGCACTCGACACCTGATTGCCAACCAGGCTGAGGGAACCTTTGGGCGCCTCCGTTACATTTTAGGAGGCAACCGCCCCAGTTAAACTACCCACCAGGCACTGTCCCTGAACCAGATCATGGTCCGAGGTTGAGGTATCCAATACGATCAGAGTGGTATTTCAACAACGACTCCACAGTAACTGGCGTCACCGCTTCACAGTCTCCCACCTATCCTACACAAACCGAACCGAACACCAATACCAAGCTGTAGTGAAGGTCCCGGGGTCTTTTCGTCCTGCCGCGCGTAACGAGCATCTTTACTCGTAATGCAATTTCGCCGAGTCTATGGTTGAGACAGCTGAGAAGTCGTTACGCCATTCGTGCAGGTCGGAACTTACCCGACAAGGAATTTCGCTACCTTAGGATGGTTATAGTTACCACCGCCGTTTACTGGGGCTTAAATTCTCAGCTTCGCCATTGCTGGCTAACCGGTCCTCTTAACCTTCCAGCACCGGGCAGGCGTCAGTCCGTATACATCGTCTTACGACTTCGCACGGACCTGTGTTTTTAGTAAACAGTCGCTTCTCACTGGTCTCTGCGGCCCCACCCAGCTCACACTGCAAGAGTGATCACCGGACAGGGCCCCCCTTCTCCCGAAGTTACGGGGGCATTTTGCCGAGTTCCTTAACCATAGTTATCTCGATCGCCTTAGTATTCTCTACCTGACCACCTGTGTCGGTTTGGGGTACGGGCCGTGTAACAACTCACTAGAGGCTTTTCTCGGCAGCATAGGATCACTGAATTCGCCTCAATCGGCTACGCATCACCTCTCAGGCTTGATGAACGGCGGATTTGCCTACCGTTCGCCCTACAGGCTTACACCAGTACAACCACTGACTGGCCCAGCTACCTTCCTGCGTCACCCCATCGCTTGGCTACTACCAGATCAGGTCCCACGCATCCACCACACGCCTCACTCTCGAAAGAGATCAGTCACGTGGATTCAGGGTGGTTAGTGTCACTGATTCACCATGGGCGCGGTTACACGGGTACGGGAATATCAACCCGTTGTCCATCGGCTACGCCTGTCGGCCTCGTCTTAGGTCCCGACTCACCCTGGGCGGATTAACCTGGCCCAGGAACCCTTGGTCATTCGGCGGACGAGTTTCTCACTCGTCTTTCGCTACTCATGCCTGCATTCTCACTCGCGCAGCCTCCACACCTGGATCACTCCGATGCTTCCATGGCTGCACGACGCTCCCCTACCCACCCACACACCTGCACACAAATCCGCAGACTTGCATGGGGCTGTTGTGTGAGTGCCGCAGCTTCGGTGGTGTACTTGAGCCCCGCTACATTGTCGGCGCAGGATCACTTGACCAGTGAGCTATTACGCACTCTTTCAAGGGTGGCTGCTTCTAAGCCAACCTCCTGGTTGTCTTCGCGACCCCACATCCTTTTCCACTTAGTACACGCTTAGGGACCTTAGCTGGCGATCTGGGCTGTTTCCCTCTCGACTACGAACCTTATCGCCCGCAGTCTCACTGCCACGCTCTCACTCACCGGCATTCGGAGTTTGGCTGATTTCGGTAAGCTTGTAGGCCCCCTAGACCATCCAGTAGCTCTACCTCCGGCGAGAAACACGTGACGCTGCACCTAAATGCATTTCGGGGAGAACCAGCTATCACGGAGTTTGATTGGCCTTTCACCCCTACCCACAACTCATCCCCTCAGTTTTCAACCTAAGTGGGTTCGGTCCTCCACGACGTCTTACCGTCGCTTCAACCTGGCCATGGGTAGATCACTCCGCTTCGGGTCTAGAACACGCCACTACACCACACAAGGTGGATACGCCCTATTCGGACTCGCTTTCGCTACGGCTACCCCACACGGGTTAACCTCGCGACATGCCACTAACTCGCAGGCTCATTCTTCAAAAGGCACGCCATCACCAGCAACAGTAAACTGTTCACCAGCTTTGACGGATTGTAAGCGCACGGTTTCAGGTACTATTTCACTCCCCTCCCGGGGTACTTTTCACCTTTCCCTCACGGTACTAGTCCGCTATCGGTCACCAGGGAGTATTCAGGCTTATCGGGTGGTCCCGACAGATTCACAGCAGATTTCACGGGCCCGCTGCTACTTGGGTATCCACAACGACAGTTGCAATGTTTTCGTCTACGGGACTCTCACCCTCTACGACAGGCCGTTCCAGACCACTTCGACTAACACCACAATTTCTCACTGTCGGCCGATCCGGCAGAATCGACAATGCAAACCCCACAACCCTCCATACGCAACCCCTGCCGGGTATCACACGCACAAAGTTTGGCCTCATCCGCTTTCGCTCGCCACTACTCACGGAATCACTATTGTTTTCTCTTCCTGTGGGTACTGAGATGTTTCACTTCCCCACGTTCCCTCCACACACCCTATATATTCAGGTGCAGGTAACACGACATCACTCGTGCTGGGTTTCCCCATTCGGACACCCTCGGATCACAGCTCGGTTGACAGCTCCCCGAGGCTTATCGCAGCCTCCTACGTCCTTCATCGGCTCCTGGTGCCAAGGCATCCACCGTACGCTCTTCATTACTTACAACAAAGATGCTCGCGTCCACTGTGCAATTCTCAAACAACACACACAACCCGGACTCACAGCAGCACCAGCCACTCCCCAAAGGAAGCACGGTATGACCACCATCCGAATTCTGTATATGTCTTGCCTTGAAAGAAACACTCGCGTGTTCTCTCAGGACCCAACAGTGCATCGATATAGTTCCTGCCGGCGAAACATGGTTTCGCGTTCTGCAGGATCTGATTGTCAGTGTTCCACCCGTGAGCTCCCGCCGTTCCACGTGTGGGAACGAAACGGGCTCTGCCAGACCATCATCCGAGCACCTGTGTGCTGGTACATGTCCTGGAGAATGCTCCTTAGAAAGGAGGTGATCCAGCCGCACCTTCCGGTACGGCTACCTTGTTACGACTTCGTCCCAATCGCCGATCCCACCTTCGACGGCTCCCTCCCACAAGGGGTTAGGCCACCGGCTTCGGGTGTTACCGACTTTCATGACGTGACGGGCGGTGTGTACAAGGCCCGGGAACGTATTCACCGCAGCGTTGCTGATCTGCGATTACTAGCGACTCCGACTTCACGGGGTCGAGTTGCAGACCCCGATCCGAACTGAGACCAGCTTTAAGGGATTCGCTCCACCTCACGGTCTCGCAGCCCTCTGTACTGGCCATTGTAGCATGTGTGAAGCCCTGGACATAAGGGGCATGATGACTTGACGTCGTCCCCACCTTCCTCCGAGTTGACCCCGGCAGTCTCTTACGAGTCCCCGCCATAACGCGCTGGCAACATAAGACAAGGGTTGCGCTCGTTGCGGGACTTAACCCAACATCTCACGACACGAGCTGACGACAGCCATGCACCACCTGTACACCGACCACAAGGGGGACCGTATCTCTACGGTTTTCCGGTGTATGTCAAACCCAGGTAAGGTTCTTCGCGTTGCATCGAATTAATCCACATGCTCCGCCGCTTGTGCGGGCCCCCGTCAATTCCTTTGAGTTTTAGCCTTGCGGCCGTACTCCCCAGGCGGGGCGCTTAATGCGTTAGCTACGGCACAGATTCCGTGGAAGGAACCCACACCTAGCGCCCACCGTTTACGGCGTGGACTACCAGGGTATCTAATCCTGTTTGCTACCCACGCTTTCGTTCCTCAGCGTCAGTTGTTTCCCAGAGACCCGCCTTCGCCACCGGTGTTCCTCCTGATATCTGCGCATTTCACCGCTACACCAGGAATTCCAGTCTCCCCTGAAACACTCAAGTCTGCCCGTATCGCCTGCAAGCCCGAAGTTGAGCCCCGGGTTTTCACAAACGACGCGACAAACCGCCTACGAACTCTTTACGCCCAGTAATTCCGGACAACGCTCGCACCCTACGTATTACCGCGGCTGCTGGCACGTAGTTAGCCGGTGCTTCTTCTGCAGGTACCGTCACTCACGCTTCGTCCCTGCTGAAAGAGGTTTACAACCCGAAGGCCTTCATCCCTCACGCGGCGTCGCTGCATCAGGCTTCCGCCCATTGTGCAATATTCCCCACTGCTGCCTCCCGTAGGAGTCTGGGCCGTGTCTCAGTCCCAGTGTGGCCGGTCACCTCTCAGGTCGGCTACCCGTCGTCGCCTTGGTAGGCCATTACCCACCAACAAGCTGATAGGCCGCGGGCCCATCCTGCACCGATAAATCTTTCCACCACACACCATGCGGCATGCAGTTCATACCGGTATTAGACCAGTTTCCCAAGCTTATCCCAGAGTGCAGGGCAGATCACCACGTGTTACTCACCGTTCGCGCTCGTGTACCCCGAAAGGCCTTACCGCTCGACTTGCATGTGTTAAGCACGCCGCCAGCGTTCGTCCTGAGCCAGGATCAAACTCTCCGTAAAA